>NZ_JBHYGF010000291.1:3109-5450 GCF_051859145.1 Dyadobacter sp. | reverse complement strand
GATGGAAAGGTAAAGCTGGAAACGATACAGCCTAACAAAGTCCGGTATCAGAAAGCGGCACCTGGCCGGCCAGTGGAGCGGGTTTATATCAATCCGTACTTTGGTACCGGCCGTTCAATCAAGAAAGCCGACACAGTTTCGGTACCGATTTTCGACAAGAAAAATCCAACCAAATACCTGGAAAGCGTGATTATCCTTAAAAAAGCGCAGATCGGGGCTGACTTCCATAATCGCGGCCTTTGGTGGGGTACAAAAACATGGACTTTGGTCGACAACATGGCGCCGGAATATCACCTTTCAGGCTTAATGAACGGCTACAACTTCAAACTTTTGATCGAGATCGACGAAAGTTATTTTATCCAGGACGGTGACGATTTGAACGATCCGCAAGTGCTCGAAAAAATTGAAAAGCGCAAGGAAGAATTCATGGAGCACATGGACGAATATTTGTCCGGGGTAAAAAATACCGACAAAGCCCTGGTGCTGATCGGTGACCTGATGGGTGATGCAGGCAAAGGCGATAAGAAGCTGATCCGGATAACACCAATCGAAAACAAAATGACCGATGATGCCTACATGAAGCTGATCGATGCTGCCGGCGTAAAACAGGCGCAGGGGCATGGGATACTGCCCAGCCTGGCAGGTATCTCGGAAGGTGCAAAACTCGGTGGATCCGGATCTGAATTAATGCATTCTGTGATGTACCACGTCCGCTTTCTTACACCGAGCTATCGCCGGCTTTTAAAGGAAGTACTCGACGATGCGTTGAAAGTGATGGGATATGACCTGGAAGAAATGGAATACCACTTTACTGACATTGAAATGACTACCCTGGATCAAAACCCGACTGGCCAGCAGGCCGCAACCTCAAACCTTCAATAAGATGATTACCCTACTGAAATCCGACATAGTTAGCATTGAAGAGTATTTCACGGCCCTGGTCAATGAGGATCCGGAAATCGCTACCCTGGTGCTCGAAACCTCAAACAATCCCTTTGAGATGGAGCGCTTTGACGAAGTAAGTAAACGCGACGATTTCAATTATCCAGCCATGGCGATGCTGATGCCGGTGATCACCGGCGACGATAATGGCATGCATGATTTTGAAGCGAGGCAGGAAATGGGATTTGCCATTTTGTTCGCCAATTGTAAAACCATGGCCGAAGAACTGGCCGCTTTAAAAAATGCACAGCTGGCGGCATGGCGGTTTCTTCGGTACCTGCGCCGGGATGTGAAAGCCGGCCGGTTCCGGATGGACAAAATGGCCTACAAAATGGCGCCTTTCAAGTACGGTAGCGATAATTCTGTCGGCTGCTATGTGGTTCTTTCCATCATCACCAATACAAACGCGCAGATTGGGGTATGAGCGAGCTGGTAACTTGGACGCCTGATATTGATTATGATACAATATGGTTTGTAGTCGGTCAAATTTCAAACCAGATCAGCGGGCGCGGCATTGAGCAGCTGCAAGAAAAGCTGCAGGAAGAAGGGCTGGTGATGACTGGTGCTTTGAAAAGCTCGCTTTTTCGCGAGGTACGCCAGAATAACCAGGCATGGATGACTGAAATGGCGATGCAGTTTGAAGCATACGGCCGCTTTCAGGATATGAAGCAGTTGCAGTATACTTCCCAAATGCCAGTTCGTGAAGGTGAAAACCAGCTTTTGCTGTGGGTTGAAAGGGTAATGGAAGGTCAGTCAGGCAAGAAACCATTCACTTTTATTTCCGGCCGAAAAGACGGTACTTTCCCTAATGACAAAAAAGCGGCTATCCACCAATTAGCCTGGGCGATCGCCAGGTCACGGATTTACCAGCCGATTGTGAGCAGGAAGGGAAAAGGTTGGTACATCAAAAACTACATGAAGCAGATCTATGGAGAAATCGAGGTGAATATCCAGGCTGCTGCTGCCCAAGCTGTAATGAATACAGTCAAAAAAGCCTTGAAGGACCGCAAGTAAAATAATATTCTGCCGGCTCAGCTGATATCACCTGGCTGCACAAAACTATATTCTGAAACAATGATAATCGACCTATTAAAAACGGGATTAACCTGGTCTGACGTTGACCTGGTAAGAAACGAGCTGCAACATATAATTCCTGCGCTGGATCCGGAGCTCTATCCGGATCGAAGTGGCATGCGTTATTATCTGGACGTGAAGGTTCCGGAATTTGCCCTTTCAAGCATTTTTGAAACAATGCTTACTTTGGAAGGCCGCGAGAAGCCGCCAATGATCACCGGCGGCGCGCAAATCTACGAAGGCTGTGCTTTTCGTCTGGAGGAAATACTGGCCGGACAGCTCAGCCTGACAAAGCCAGCGCGTACCTTATCGCAAATGACAGCAG
>NZ_JBHYGF010000291.1:0-3099 GCF_051859145.1 Dyadobacter sp. | reverse complement strand
AGTGGCCAGTTTAACCACACCTTACAAGCTACACGAGAAGATAGAGCCTGGCTTATATGATAACGTCCAGCCAGTCCGCTATGCAATGCGTGCCGGATTGGCTTTTCGGGACTTTGCCGGATACCAGCACACGTTTTTTTCCCGGTACCAGTCACAGAAAAGACAGTTTTTGACCTGGCATCCCAATAACAAACTAGTGAGCCCCAAGCAAAAAGAGTATTTGTATTTCCTTTTGAATATGTCGCCATTCCCGGAAACGATAAATCTTCGGATGCGTGTCACCAAGACGGACGGCAGCCGCCTGGTAAGTACGCATTCCCAGATAAAAGGGCTTCAACCATATCAGGTTATTTGCTGCCCTGTTGGCGTTAATGAATTGTCGCTGGGCGAAGATGTTGTCAAATATGAAATATGGCTCTCAGATGAAAAAAACGAGCGTTTTACAGAAGTTAGGGCGTATAATATAGATCGGCGCAGGCATGCATTTGAGCGCTTTCTTGTTTTCTCCAATTCCCTTGGCGGCTTTGATACGATCCGATTGATCGGGCAAGCTTCGCAAGAAACTGATGTAACGAAGTCGATATCCAGAAAGGAGCGGCCGGCTGGCCAAGGAATTGATTTTTCCGAACTGGAAGTAATAGCAGTTTCTGAAAATTCAGGGATAAAGCTTTCCACTGGCTTTTTCGAATCGGACGCGGCCACATACTCAGATTATTTGCGTGAATTGATCCTAGCCGAAGTGGTCTTGATGGATACCGATTTTGGCTTCGAGGCAATGAATTTGATTACCAACAACCTGGAATATGCCAAAGATCGCCCTGGATTGGTGGAACGTACTTTCGAGTTGGAGAGGACGTATTCAGATAAAAATTACAGCCGGATGGATGCAGTTGCTCAGCTGCCCGGGCGGCCTATAAAATGGGTGGGTGTCTCCACAAAAGCGGTACTGGATGCTAATGGCAAGCGGACCGGGAAGCTGACCTATGAACGCTTGCAACTTGTTTACCAGGATGACGAAAGCAGAGTGATTCCCTATGCAGTGAAGCCCAATATCCCAGGGGATCCGGATTTCATTGCGCCAGCCGTAGAAGCTTCTATCCAGCCAGGTAGCACACCATATCCTAGCAAATTGATCTCCCGGCAAATCAGCTTTACCAAAAACAATTGCGGTCCGGAATCAAAAGGGACGGCGCCCACTGTCGTAATTGCGGCGGGTTCGTTCGGTGGGGAATTGCCAGGCGACGCGGATCTGTTGGCAGAAGCCAAATTTGAGACTTTCAATAACCAGGCTTATGCTAATTCAAATGGTACCTGCACTATTAATAACGTTCCGATTCATTATGCTTTGCTGCATAAGATCAGAATGGACGGGGTCAGCCTGAAAGTGTTTGGATCTGATAAATACGGGCCGGTAGTTGATTTGCGGATTGACGGAACGCAAATTCTTCCCAATACGATTGGACAGCCAGTTGCGACATTGCGGCTATCAGAAGGCACCTACATGCCCGGGCTAAAAAAACTGATATTTCAGGTATCCTATAACAATGCACCATTTGCCGGATGTAAGCTAAAAGTAGTAGGCAGGAATCGCGAAGTCTCGGTGACAAATCCCGGATTTTACACCATCGACAACCTGCAAGTAAATAGCACCGACGAGCCACTGGTGATAGAAATAAACCCGCTTTAAACCATGTATACAGATATAAGAATTGACGGGCAGAGCCTTGACTTATCGGCAGATCTGAAAGTTCCCGTGGATCGGATAAATCCACACTTGCGCTATGAAACCATTCCGGATAGTCGGGCAAGCATTCCGAACATTCCTTTTTCAGTAAGGAACCAAAGAACTTTCGAATTTGCTGAAATGCCGCAAGCAGGCAACGACTTATACAGCTATGTATGCGAGCTTTTTTACAATGGCGCCCTGATCTATCCCTGCAAGGCATACGTTAAAAAATCAAATCCTCTTTCTGGATATGAACTCGAAGCAGGTGATGATCTGAGAAGGTTTTTTGGAATATTCTCAGGCCTTCCACTCACGGAATTAAACCTGGGTACCTTGAAAGTACCGGCAATATTAACAGCCGAAATTCAGGCCAACGGCAAGAACGCTGCTTGCTTTCCTTCCATTGTTAATCCTGATTATTACGGCACAAACGGCGTTTTAGTCAATTATTCCGGAATCGTAAACGAGTGTTTGGACGGTGTTTACTCGGCTACTGGCCCGAAAGTACCGATGCTGTTTGTAGGTTTTATCCTGGAAAGGATTGCCGCGCTCACAGGTGTAAGTATATCAGGAGACTTTTTGCAGCATCCAACATGGAGTAAGTTGATTTTGACGAACTGGCGAGCGCTTGACGGCGAACAGACTATCACTGTTAACCGGCACCTTCCATCGTGGACAATCAGCACTTTACTGCTTGAACTGCGCAAGATCCCTAATCTCAGGCTAAGCTTTGACGCGATCAACAAACGACTTTTAATCGATTTCTGGGAAGATAAAATCGACCAGGTTCCTGATAAAGACTGGACTTTGAAAGCGACTCCAGGACACGACAAATACAACGAGTTTAATCGCCGGCTGCACTTGGCGTTTGAACTGGATGGAGGCGATAGTTTAATGAAAGACAAACCTGAAATACTGGCCGACTATCTTACGCCAGTGTCCGGATCCCTTGGCGGTCATGCGATCGGGCTGGCCAAAGTCATCATGCGGCTTTCCACTTTCCTGGTCGATGAAACAAGCCAGCTGCCTATCGCCAAACAGACGGGCGTAACAGCAGAATTCAATCAGCTTAATGTCAGCACGGCGCCGCGCCTTCTTTTCTGGCATGGCATGACAGAAGAAGGGATCCCATTTTCCAGCCCGGAACTGGATGGGATAAGCCTGTATCTGAACGGGCCGAACGGTATTGCGGCAAAAAGTTGGTGGAGAACCGAGCAGATGAGAAAGGAAATGTTCTACCTACAAAAACGCTTTACGCTGACTGAAACTGATCTTGCGCTGCTAGACTTCTCACGGCCGATCCATTATAATGGTCTAAATTATATCATCGCTCACGTGGCTGGTGAACTTCCCATTACGGGGGCGCTTTCTTG
>NZ_JBHYGF010000290.1:669-27212 GCF_051859145.1 Dyadobacter sp. | reverse complement strand
CCGGGCAGGATAAACGAGTTTTGAACCTGAATTAACCCAGATTTTAGTACCGTCTGTCAATGTAATCACCGACCGCTTTCCATAAGGTACAACCAGCGTATTGAATTCCTTTCCTGAAATTTGCTGATCAATTGCCTCCTCTGAATCGACGCGGATCTGGCTTCCATTCTTTTCGTAAGCAATGGAAGAATTTTCTTTCTGCAAACTGATCATTTTCTGATCTGATAAAATCAGCCGCGTAGTTTCCGGGTTCGTAATTGCCGCGGCAGCGATTTTTTGCATTGCAGTTCCAGCACTTCTGTTCAGACTGAAATACCCGAGTGCGGACAACAGCAAAATCGCAACAGATGCAGCAACCGAATACCACAGCCTGCTTATTCGTACCTGCTTCTTTTGCTGGATATGCTCCTCCACCTGGGTCCATATATATTCCTTGTCCGAAGCCGACAAACTTTCGTGACGGATATGCTGCATTAGCTGCCGGGTTGCCGCGGCGGTTTTTTCATCTTCGGGAGATAATTCCGGGAGTGCGGCTTCCTGCTTTCCTTTTTTGGGTAGTCTTCTCTTCATGCGCAAACTTGTTTGACATACAAGAGAAAGGTTTCGACAGGATATAGACTTACAAACAGATTTATTTTTATAAAAAATTGGAGAAATTTTACTGCCAGCAGAGAATCAGGAGAATAGAGCCGAATTCGAGTTTGCCGCGAAGTTGCTTTAATGCGCGGTAAATGAAGGTAGGTACCGAAATTTGCATGATCACGGCGATCTGATCGTAGTCCAGATCCTGGTTATACCGCAGGTAAAGTATTTCCCGCTGGCGCTCGGGTAATTGGTTCATTTCCAAGGCAAGCTGCTGCATGAGCTCGCGCTGGCCTTCGTTCATAATAATTTCTTGCTCGATACTGAATGAAAACGCATTCATCCCAAAAGAATCGTCTGCATTCCAGGGATCAAACCGCAGCCGCATTGCTTTTCGATGGGCAGCATAAAGCTTTCTCCGGAAGGATTTCAGGAGGTAAAATTTCACATTCACTTCCTGCGACAAGCCGGTGCGGTAACTATGCAAATCTATGAAAAGGTCGTGGATACAATCCTTTACCAGATCATCATCAGTAGTATACCGCATCCCGAATGCAAAAAGACTATCTGAAAACTGGTCATACAGCTGACTGAATGCCTGCTGGTCGCCAGAAACAAAACGTTCCCAAAGTTCAGTTTCCGGCAGTGTATGTGTCATAATTGAGTAGAAAAATTTTAATTAAAATTATAACAATTAAGTTAAACACACCAAGTCTTCCTTAAACATATCCGCTCTGCGCGGGCTGATATGTTATGTGATTAGCTTGCCAAGTTCCGCGATAGTTTTATACTTTGCACAAAAAAGGACTATATGGAACCTGCATTGTTAAATCAAGTCCCTTCGCTGGATTTGGCCGATTTCACTTCCGGAAATCCCGGGCAAAAGGCGCAGTTTGTCGCCGACCTGGGGGCTGCATTTACGAACATCGGCTTTGTTGCGATCAAAAATCACGGACTTAGTGATGAGCTGCGTGGAAAATTGTATGCCGCAGTGCAGGATTTCTTCAAGCAACCCGATGAGACCAAGAGAAAATACGAATTCCCGAACTTGTTTGGCCAGCGCG
The DNA here is from genome assembly GCF_051859145.1 of Dyadobacter sp. Classification (GTDB taxonomy): domain Bacteria; phylum Bacteroidota; class Bacteroidia; order Cytophagales; family Spirosomataceae; genus Dyadobacter. The sequence continues at coordinate 25,566 of NZ_JBHYGF010000290.1, read as the reverse complement.
GATATATCAGTAAAGGCAAAGAAACCGCAAAAGGATTCAAGGTAGCGGATCTGAAAGAATTTTACCACGTGGGTCAGCCCGAGCCGATTGGAAGTATGCCCTCGAATGTATTTCCGGAAGGTTTTCCTGATTTTGAGAAATACACGCTTGAAGTTTACCGGACTTTTGAAAGTACGGGCAAAATCCTGTTGCGCGCCATTGCGGTTTACCTGAATTTGCCCGAGGATTATTTTGAAGATAAGGTAAAAAACGGCGATAGCCTGCTGCGTGCATTGCATTACTTTCCTATCCCAAATCCCGAGCTGGTACCGGAAGGTGCGGTTAGAGCTGCGGCACACGGAGATATTAACCTGATTACATTATTAATGGGCGCAAGTGCGGAAGGTCTGGAAGTACTCAGGCGCGACGGCGAATGGATCGCGATCACCGCATTGCCCGACCAGATTGTAGTGAATGTTGGAGATATGCTCGACAGGCTGACGAACCACAAACTAAAATCCACGATCCACCGCGTAGTGAACCCGCCTCGCGAGAAAATGGGCACATCGCGCTATTCGATCCCGTTCTTTATGCACCCGCGCGCAGATATGGACCTTACCAGTCTTGAAAGTTGCATTACGCCGGAGCAACCCAAATTGTACACAGATATGACAGCGGGCGAATTCCTCGACGAGCGCCTGAGGGAACTGGGCTTAAAAAAATAACACAGCTACCCACTTGGCTCCCCCACAAATCCGCCGTTTCAGATACATCATTTACCTGATGGATATCCTCCTGCTTTCGCTGACTGCATTCGGCGGGCCGCAGGTGCACCTGATGATGATGATCGAGCGGCTGGTGCGGAAGCGGAGGTATATTACCGAAGAAGAATTACTTGAATTACAGGCACTCTGCCAGGTATTGCCTGGCCCGAGCTCTACGCAAACCGTTACCGCAATCGGCCTGAAAATTGGCGGACAGCCACTTGCCTACCTTACATTGATTGTTTGGTCGATCCCGGCGATGGTTTTGATGACAGCCGCGGCGATCGGCATTCACTATCTTGAAAAGAAATCCATTTCGTTAGATTTTACGCGGTTTGTAGGTCCAATGGCGGTCGCATTCCTGATGCACGGCGCCTCTTCGATCACGCGGCGGGTGGTGCATAACAGACTCGGATGGACTTTCCTGATCATATCCACGATACTTGCCTACCTGTACCCCTCACCTTACATGACGCCCGTGCTGATTATTCTGGGCGGAGTAGCCGCTTCGCTGAATTTCAAAAAGCACGAAAAAATGGAAAAAGCGCCTATCCGGATCAAATGGCGACCTATTATCTTCTGGATTTCAGTGCTGGTCGCGGCGGCGATTGTGGGTAAAATCACCAACTCACTTCCTGTGCGGCTTTTCGAGAACTTTTACCGGAACGGAAGTCTGGTTTTTGGCGGCGGGCAGGTACTGGTGCCCATTCTTTACAATGAATTTGTTGAGTTCAAAAGCTACCTCACCGAGCAGGAATTTCTGGCAGGCATGGCGCTGACGCAGGTGGTACCCGGACCGGTTTTCTCGATTGCGACTTTCGTGGGAAGTATGTCGCTCCAATCAAACGGGATTTTTGGTCAGATCGTAGGCGGGTTTGTGGCTACTGCGGGGATCTTTCTGCCGGGTACATTCTTCATTTTCTTCGCCTATCCATTCTGGGATCAATTGAAAAAGTACCGGGGCATCCGCGCCTCGCTGGAAGGAGTCCACGCAGCAAGCTGCGGGCTGACGATTGCGGCTGCGATTTCGCTTTTTCAGCCGATGATGACCGACTTGCAGCCGCTGGCAACCGTTATCATCACACTGCTCGTACTCACTTTTGCTAAAATCCCCTCCTACTTCATTATCCTGGGCGGATTGGTTTTGGGGCTGCTGTTTTAAGGAATACAGCCTTTTTTCCCTAAATTGCCTATTAAGTACTTCATTAACCTTGCGAATACATCATGAAGTCTATTAACAAGCTTTGTCACTATCAAACTTTGTTACTTACCATTTTTTTGTCACTACCATTTTTAGTGACTTACCAATTTTTATGACTTACCAATTTTTGTCATCCTGAGCGCAGTCGAAGGGCTTGTACGACGCGTTCTACAAGCCCTTCGACTGCGCTCAGGGTGACAAAAGCTTTAAAATTTAAAACATAGCATACCTAAATTCCTGTAATGAAAATCCTTGCCTCGCTAGCCCTTTTTCTGCTTCTAAACAGTTTCCTTTCCGTTGCCCAAACAGGCTCCCCTACTTTCCTTCAAAAAAATCAAAAATGGGTTGACTCCGTCTTCGCTTCACTGACACCCGATGAAAGAATCGCGCAGCTGATTATGATTCCGGCGGTATCGGATGTGAAACGGGCTTTGATTGATCCGAAGGCGAGTAATCCGGCGATGGTGGAGAAGCTGATCAGGGAAAATAAAGTTGGCGGCGTGGTTTTCTTCCAGGGCGGGCCGGTACCTCAGGGGCGGTTGACTAATCATTATCAATCCATTTCAAAAGTCCCGCTGCTGGTAGCAATGGATGCGGAGTTTGGACTAGCGATGCGCATTGACAGCACGGTTCGCTACCCCTACCAAATGACACTCGGCGCAATTCAGGGTAACAATGATCTGATTTACGAAATGGGCGCGCAGCTGGCGCGGCAGGCAAAAAGGCTGGGTATGCACATCAATTTCGCTCCTGTTGCAGATGTTAATAACAATCCGAATAACCCGGTGATCAGCTTCCGGTCTTTTGGCGAAAATAAGTTTAAAGTAGCAGATAAGGCGGTGGCCTACATGAAGGGAATGCAGGATAATGGACTGCTAACCAGCGCCAAACACTTTCCGGGACACGGGGACACAGGGGTTGATTCGCATTTGGATCTTCCGGTAATCGCGCATGATGTAACCCGCATTGATTCGCTTGAAATGTACCCTTTCAGAGCATTGATCAGCAATGGGATCAGCGGGATTATGATTGCGCATTTGAGCATTCCCGCTTTGGACAAAACACCTAATTTGCCTTCGACACTATCCAAACCAATCGTGACGGATATCCTGAGAAATCAGCTTGGCTTCGACGGTCTGATTTATTCCGACGCGATGAATATGAAGGGCGTAACCAAATATTTCCCCGACGGAAAAGCCGATGCAATGGGACTGGAAGCCGGAATGGACATTCTGGAATTTACGGAAGATGTGAACAAATCCATCGCCGAAATCAAGAAGAGCGTTGCGGAAGGGCGTATTTCGCAGGCGGAGATTGACGAACGTTGCAAAAAGGTTTTAATGGCAAAAGCGTGGGCCGGGCTCGACCGCTACAAGCCGGTGGATATGAACAATCTGTATGAAGACCTGAACCCGAAATCGGCCGAGCTGATCAACAGACTTTTGACGGAAAAGGCTTTGACAGTTTTGAAAAACGACAATAACCTGCTGCCGCTTCGTGATCTGGATACATTGAAGATTGCTTCGGTTTCGCTGGGTGCGGATACGGTTACTACTTTCCAGAAAACGCTGGGACTTTATACAACAGTCGACCACTTCTTTGTACCTGCAAAAGCAACCGAGGCGCAGATTGCGGCTGTGAAGGCTAATTTGAAAAACTATAACCTGCTGCTGGTGGGCGTGCATTTGGGCAGCATTTCTCCCAAAACCAACTACGGACTGACCGAGCAGATGAATGCAGTTTTGCAGGATCTGATCGCGACGAATAAAGCGGTAGTTTCCATTTTTGGGAATCCGTACTCTTTGAACAAAATTGAAAAGGCGGCGAATGCAAAGGCCCTCATAATGGCTTATCAGCTGACAAACTACACGCAGGATTTGTCGGCCCAGCTGATTTTCGGAGCAATACCTGCGAGTGGCAAACTGCCGGTGACTGTGAATGCGCAGTTTCCGTATAATGCAGGAATTGAAACGCCAGCGATCGGCAGGTTGAAATATACCATTCCGGAAGAACTGGGGCTGGATTCTAAAATCATTACTTATAAGATTGACTCCATTGCTAACCTGGCAGTTACCCAGCAAGCGACGCCAGGCTGTGTGGTACAATTGGCGAAAGACGGAAAAGTGTTTTTCAGAAAAGCGTATGGAAAGCATACTTACGAGGGCGCCGCGCCGGTGAAACTGACGGATTTGTACGACCTCGCTTCGGTAACCAAAATCACTGCCTCTACCCTTGCATTGATGAGCCTTTGGGACCAAAAGAAATTTGATCTCGATGCTACGATGAAAGATTATCTGCCTGATTTTGCAAAGTCCAACAAAGCAGATCTTGAATGGAGAAAGGTACTGACGCACAGCGCGCGTTTGAAAGCATTTATCGTGCTCTGGAAAGAGGCGCAGAATCCTGATGGAAGCTGGAAGAAGAAGACTTTTGCTACAAAACAATCCAAACGTTACCCTACTTCGGTGGTGGGAGATAGTTTGTTTATTTTCAAGGATTATGATCAAACGATTTTCAAAGCAATCCGCGATTCGCCTTTGAACGAGAAGGAAGGCTATGTGTACAGTGATTTGTCTTTCATACTGTATCCACAGATTGTGAAAAGCTTGTCGGGCGAAAATTTTGAAGATTACCTCAAAAACCACTACTACCACAAGCTGGGCGCGAATACATTGACATTTAACCCAAAACGGTTTTACAAACTGGAAGATATTGTACCTACCGAGCGCGATACGTTTTTCAGGATGACGCAGCTGCACGGACAAGTTCACGACGAGGCCGCTGCAATGCTCGGCGGATTGAGCGGGCACGCGGGTCTTTTTGGCGACGCGAATGATGTAATGAAAGTTTGGCAGATGTATTTGCAGCAGGGATATTATGGCGGTCAGCAGCTGCTGAGCAAAGATGCGTTGCTGGAATTTACACGGTATCAGTACCCGGAAACAGGCAGTCGCCGCGGGATTGGTTTCGATAAACCCACATTCAAGTACTCGGGCAATGCACCGAAGTATGCAAGCCCGTCGAGCTTCGGACACACGGGCTATACCGGCATTATGACCTGGGCTGATCCCGCCTGGAACCTGAACTATGTTTTCTTGTCGAACAGGGTGTACCCGACGCGGGAAAACGGCAAGATATCTACATTGAATATCCGTACTTCCATCATGGATGTGGTGTACCAGGAGCTGCTTAAAAAGTAGGTACCGCCGCTGTAGGCCGGGCTTAAATTCCTATTTTTGCACTACTCACATCATTTTGTTATGGCACAGCAGTACCGGTTTGATAAAGAAAAAGCATCGCGGCGGCCCGGCGTTACGCCGTTGAAAGATGCGATTGACCAGATGCTGGAAAAGTACAGGCTGCGTACCCGTTTTGACCAATCGTACGTAGTGGCGCATTGGGACAAGATCATGGGATCAGCGATCGCGACGCGTACCAAAAAAGTCTACATTCACGAAAGAACGCTCTTTTTACAAATAGAATCGGCCCCGCTGCGCAACGAACTCTTCCGCGCTAAAAGCAAGATTATCGAGCTGATCAATAGGGAAATGAAGAGTGATCTGGTCGATGATGTGATATTTATTTGAGGTATATTTGAGAAGAAAACAAAGAGGAAATGGCCACACTTACAATCAATACTGAAAGTCAGGAAGTACTCGAAGCAGTAAAAACATTGCTCAAGAAATTCAACGTATCCTATAAAGTAAAAGAGGAAAAAGCTTACGACCCTGAATTTGTCAAGATGATCGAGCTTAGCGAAAAGCAGATTGCCGATGGAAAGGTCGTGAAATACGAACCTGGTACTGATATATGGGATATCCTAAATACACCGTAGAATTTTCCGAAACAGCCGCTGAACATTTGCGCTACTTCTCGAAATCCGGACAGCTGACATTAATAAAGAAGATTAAACAATTGATCGATTCTATTTCAGAAGATCCTACAAATGGAATTGGGAAGCCGGAACTATTAAAACATAATCTGGCTGGAAAGTATTCCAGAAGAATCGATCGCGAACATCGCATTATATATCAGGTTGATCAAACCACTGTTCGCATTCTATCCTTACGGGGACATTATCAGTAGTTGTCCTCTATTATCTATGAACGAAATCAAGCTTCCCCCTTTTTTAAAACCTGGTGACCAGATTGGCATAGTTGCGCCGGCTAGTGTGATCAGGTATGAGGATATCCTTGGCGGCATCGAAATTTTTACCAAAAAATGGGGCTTGCAGGTAAAAGAAGGCGAAACGCTGACTACTGCATTCAACCAGTTTTCTGCCGACGATGAAACCCGCAGGAACGATCTGCAACAAATGCTGGACGATCCGGATATTCACGCAATTATCGCCGCACGCGGCGGGTATGGTTGCTCCCGCATTGTGGACGGACTTAACTTTGACAAGTTTTTGCAGCACCCTAAATGGATCGTCGGATTCAGTGACCTTACGGTGTTGCTTTCCCAGGTTTATCAACTGGGTTACGCAAGTCTGCATGCGCCGATGGCGAAATCAATAACTACTTACGGAGGAGAGAAAGCCGAGGAGTCGCTCCGACAACTGCTGTTTGGCGAGCTCCCCGAATATTCAGTCGATGCATATCCGCTTAACAGAACCGGCGAGGCGCGAGCACAGGTAGTAGGTGGAAACCTTTGCATTCTCAATCACCTGCTTGGCTCGGAAACAGAGATTGATTTTACAGGCAAGATCCTTTTTATAGAAGATATTAACGAGTACCTCTACAACCTGGACCGGATGATGATCCAGATGAAGCGAGCAGGTAAACTGGAAAAGCTGGCGGGATTGATCGTGGGACAGTTTACAGATATGAAAGACAACAGCGCGCCGACGTTCGGGAAAGATTCAAATGACATTATTCACGAGCACATTGCCGGCTACGATTATCCCGTCTGTTTTAATTTCCCCGTCGGCCACGTAGGCGACAACCGGGCAATAGGTGTAGGAATGCAGGCCCGACTGAATGTAACTTCCGAAACAGCCCATTTGCAATTCCTGGCTGGATCTTCTTCTATTTAACTGATGGATAATTTTAAAAATAAGGTAGTCTGGATTACCGGCGCGAGCTCGGGAATTGGCGAGGCACTGGCCATGGAATTTGCAAGCCAGGGTGCTCGTCTGGTTCTGACTTCACGTAGAAGGGAAGAACTGGAAAGAGTAAAAAAAGCAACCGGCCTACCCGAACATGATGTACTTGTGCTCCCAATGGACGTTACTGAACTTGATAAAGCAAGTTCGGCTGCGCAACAAGTAATCGACCGTTTCCAGCGCATCGATATCATGGTGCACAATGCAGGTGTGAGCCAGCGGTCTTACATCAGGGAGACTGATCTGGATGTTTATAAAAAGATCATGGAAATCGACTTTTTCAGCACAGTGGCGCTGACAAAGGCAGTTTTACCATTTATGACGCAGCAGAAAAGCGGGCACTTCATCGTGATCAGCAGTGTAGCAGGCAAAATCGGCACCATTATGCGCTCGGGTTATAATGCGGCAAAACATGCATTACACGGTTTTTACGATTCACTTCGCGCGGAGGGATACCAGGATAATATTAAAGTCACGACGGTTTGCCCTGGCTACATCCGCACCAACATTTCGCTGAATGCATTAAATGAATCGGGTGGAAAGTTTGGTAAAATGGATTCAAACCAGGCGAATGGGATACCTGCTGATGAATGCGCTAAAAAGATCCTGAATGCGGTTAGAAAAGACAAAAAAGAGATTTACATCGGCGGCCTGAAAGAGGTAGCGGCGATTTATGTAAAAAGATTCTTCCCCAGCCTGCTGTTTGATCAGGTGAGGAAGAATATTCCTGAGTAACCTATTTCTTCTTGGTCTGCTTTACATTACCGGCTTCCATGTAATCGGTTGTAAGCCGGGCGAGTGACCGCACACCGAGTACAAGGCTGCCTTCGTCCAGGTAAAAGTCGGGTGTATGGTGCGGCGCTGCCTCTTCCACATTCTTCCCTTTCGGCATTCCTCCAAGGAAGAAGAAAAGCCCCGGTACCTTTTGCTGAAAATATGAGAAATCTTCCGCGCCGGTCTTCGCGGGAATGAGACTTACATTTTCTTTTCCTGCCACATTCTGAAGTGTACCGATCATTTTTTCAGTGAGCGGAGTATCGTTGACGGTGACGGGATAAAGTATATCGATTTTCACCTCTGCCTTTGCTCCTGCACTCTCGGCCACATTGGTAGCAATGTCATTAATCCGCTTATGTACATATTGATGCATTCCTTCATCGAAAGTGCGGATAGTACCTACCATTTTAACTGATTCCGGAATAATATTCTGTCTGATCCCGCCATTGATCATCCCGATGGTCACTACTGCCGGCGCTTGTGTCAGGTTGAGGTTCCGGCTTACGATGGTTTGCAGTGAATTGATGATCTGGGCGGAGGTAACAATCGGATCCACGCCCGACCAGGGATAGGCTCCGTGAGTTTGCTTTCCTGTCACATTGATATTTAATATATCCACGGCCGCCATCGTCGGTCCGGGTTTATATCCTATCTTACCCACTTCTATTTTTGAATCGATATGGAGTCCGAAAATGGCATCGACCTTTGGATTTTCCAGAACACCCTCCTCAATCATCAGCTTTGCGCCCCCTTGTTCCCCCTCCGGTGCTCCTTCTTCCGCAGGCTGGAAAATGAACTTCACAGTTCCCGGCAAGTCGGCTTTCATGGACGCAAGTACTTCGGCTACTCCCATGAGTATCGCTACGTGGGTATCGTGCCCGCAGGCGTGCATTACGCCCGTCTTTTGTCCGTTGAATTCTGCTGTCACTGTTGATTTGAATGGCACATCCACGCGCTCAGTGACTGGCAATGCATCCATATCCGCACGCAGGGCAACTACCGGGCCTGGCTTTCCTCCTTTCAGCATGCCGACAACACCTGTATGCGCTACGCCGGTTTTCACCTCAATTCCAAGCTGCCTCAGGTGATTGGCTATCTTCTCTGCGGTCTTAAACTCCCTGTTTCCCAATTCCGGGTTTTGGTGAAAATCACGCCTCCACTCCGAGAGCTTCTTTTCCATGGACTGCGCTTTCTGATCGATTTTAACTGCAGCAGTTTGCTGCGCGAATGCAACGTGCCCAAACAAGAGCGCCCCAGCTACGAAAATTACCTTTGGTGACATATGGAGATTAATTTGTAGTATATATTAAAATAGTACAATCAGAAAAAGCATGAAAATGGTTACTTAGACTAGGATACATCCAATGGAAACTGGGAAATACTATTTAGATCTATTCTTTTGAACAGCTGCGTATAGCAGGGCCGTGCAGATTGTAAAAGTTAAAAGATGTTAAAGGTAATTATACGAAAAAGTTAACAAATAGAGAGTTATGTTAACATTTATATAATAAGAGCTCGTTTTTAACAAAATTTTCAACATTTACAAAATCGTTAAAAAACCCTGATATGAATTATAATATTTTCCAAAAATGCATGTCAAACCAAAGTATATTCTGAAAATTCGCAATACAAACGTTGTAATGGTTAAACTAATAATTAATTTTGCAACATTGTGTTAACATAACTACAACTAATTCTTTAATCAGGTATGAGGAAGTTTCTATTATCCCTACTGGGCTGCATGGTGCTTTTGTGCACGCAATTGTATGCACAGGATCGGGCTGTGACTGGCAAGGTCACCGCTGAAGATGGCTCAGGGCTCCCCGGTGTCAACATTTCTTTGAAAGGTACTACTCGCGGTACTACCACAGACACGCAGGGCGAGTACTCGATCTCAGCTGCACAAGGCTCTACTTTGGTGTTCAGTTTTATCGGCTTCCAATCGCAGGAAGTGGAAGTGGGCAACCAAACTACAATTAATGTCTCTCTTAAGAATGACGTAAGCCAATTGCAGGAAGTCGTTGTAACTGCCTTGGGTCAGGAAAGAAAGAGAAATGAACTGGTGTACGCTGCTCAGACCGTAAATGCGGAGCAGATCACGCAGGCGCGTAACCCGAGCGTTATGAATGCACTTTCTGGTAAAGTAGCCGGTTTGGATATCAAAACAAACAACAACATGGGTGGATCGACTAGCGCGGTTATCCGTGGTTACAAATCCATTACCGGTAACAACCAGGCTTTGTGGGTAATCGATGGTGTACCTGTTTCAAATGCAAACACGAACACCTCTGACCAGCAGACGGGACGTGCGGGAACTGACTACGGTAATGCTGCTGCCGATATCAACCCGGACAACATCGCTTCTGTTAACGTTCTGAAAGGTGCTGCTGCGACCGCATTGTACGGTTCACGTGCATCAAACGGTGTTATTTTGATAACTACCAAACAGGGACGTAAAAACAGCTTTGATGTAACTGTCAACAGCGGTGTTACCTGGGGTAAAATCGACAAATCCACTTACGTAAAGTATCAGAATGAATACGGCGCAGGTTACGATGGAGATCGCGCAAAAACGCGTTTCTACCGCGGTAACCTGGGTTCAGGCGAAGGTAACATTACCCTTTTTGACGCAGATGCTTCTTTCGGTCCTAAATTCGACCCTTCTGTAATGGTGTACCAATGGGATGCATTGGACCCAAGCTCTCCTAACTACCAGAAAATGACGCCATGGGTTGCTGCTAAAAACGGCCCCGACGCATTCTTTGAAACGGGTGTAAACTCTAACCAGAGCATCAGCATCACAGGTGGTGGCGAAAACACAACTTTCAAGGTTGGTTACACACGTAACGACGAAAAAGGCGTGCTGCCAAACAGTAAGCTTGGCAAAAACCTGTTCAACTTCTCGGCTACTTTCGATATCACGAAAAAGCTGTCTGTACAGGCAAATGCAAACTACTCGCAGATCAAAGGACTTGGCCGTTACGGAACTGGTTACGATGGTAAAAACCCTAACCAACAGTTCAGACAGTGGTTCCAGACCAACGTTGACCTGCTTGAACAAAAAGATGCTTATTTCAGAAACGAGCAAAATGTAACCTGGAACTGGGGAAGCCCGACAGCACGTTTCGAGAACAACGGACCGATCTACTCGGAGAACCCATATTTCTCGCGTTACCAGAACTACTCTAACGATACACGTGACAACTTCTTCGGTTACGCACAGGCTATCTACAAAATTGCGCCGTGGGTTGACCTGACGGGTCGCTTCGCTTACAATGGAACCCAGGATTTCCAGGAAGAGAGAATTGCATTTGGCAGCGCAGATCCAGCTGAATACAGCCGCTACAACCGTGGTTTCAATGAAACCAACCTTGACGTGATCTTCAACTTCCGCAAAGCAATTACCAAAGACATTAACTTCTCTGGTTTGGCGGGTGGAAGCATGCGCAGATCTAAATTGAATGCGATAAGAGCGAAAACAAACGGCGGAATGGTTGTGCCGGGACTTTATTCCCTGCTGAACTCGATCAACCCGATCGAAGCCCCTTCTGAAACTTACCAGCGTATCGGTGTTGACGGTCTTTATGCGCAAGCTTCTTTCGGATACAAAGACCTTGTTAATCTTGACCTTACGGCAAGACAAGACAAATCGTCTACCCTTCCGAAAGACAACAACACTTACTTCTATCCTGCAATTGGAGCCAACTTCAACTTCTCAAATATTCCGGGTCTTGGACTAGACTGGCTGACAATGGGTAAGCTGAGCGCCAACTATGCAGAAGTAGGTAATGACGCACCTTGGGGAAGCACACTTGATGTTTACGACAAACCAACAGGTATCGGTTCTATCCCTTACTTTACATTGCGTAACACGAAGAACAACCCTAACCTAAGATCTGAGCGCACTAAAAGCTACGAATTCGGTTTGGAAACTGCTTTCCTGAATGACCGTATCGGTTTCAACTTCACTTACTACCGCTCACAAACGCTTGATCAGATCCTGCCTGTTTCAATTTCCGCTGCAACTGGATTTGCATTCAAGTATATCAACTCAGGTGAAGTACAGAATAAAGGTATCGAGATCTCTGCTTACGTAACTCCGGTTAAAACAGCTGACTTCTCATGGACAATCAATGCAAACTTTGCGCGTAACAGAAACAAGGTAATCAGCCTGTATGAAGGCGTTGCAAACGTACCTGTTGCTTCTCTGCAAGGTGGTGTTTCCCTGAATGCTGCTGTGGGACAACCTTTCGGTATCATCAGAGGTACCAACTTCGTTTACCACGAGGACAATGGACAGAAAGTTGTAAGAGCAAATGGTTTGTATGCTGCAACTGCAAGTTCTGCTGAGATTATCGGTAACCCTAACCCGGACTGGATTGGTGGTGTGAGCAACAACCTGAGGTTCAAGAATGTTTCTCTTAGCTTCCTGCTTGATATCCGTCACGGTGGAGATATCTGGTCACTTGACCAATGGTATGGTGAAGGAACTGGTCTTTACCCTGTAACTGCCGGCCTGAACGAACTGGGCAATCCAAAAAGAGATCCTGCTTACAACTACGATGCAAAAGGTAACAAAATCGGTCTAGCAGACAAGCCAGGTGGTGTGTTGTTCCCAGGTGTTAAGGCAGACGGAACTCCTAACGATGTAAGAGCCGAGAACTCAGACGGTAATGGAAACACTGCATACGGATACCCAGGTAACCCGCCACGTGCTATGTATATCTACGATGCTAGCTATATCAAATTGAGAGAGGTTGCCTTGACTTACTCACTGCCACAGAGCTTCATTTCCAAACTGCGTGCATTCAAAGGAGTTGACGTTTCTGTAATCGGACGCAACCTTTGGATTATTCAGAAAAACATGGAGTTTCAGGACCCTGAGGAAGGTTTGGGCTCAGGCTTGCTGAACGGTGCAGGTGGATATCAGAGTGGTGCATATCCAGCAGTTAGAAGTTATGGATTCAATGTTAAACTGCGTTTTTAATAAAATATGAAAAGATTAATCATTTTCTTTCTTCCAATCCTGCTGATGACCGCTTGCGTTGACAGCCTGGATGATTACAATGTGGATGCAAAGCGTCCGTCGGAGGTGCCTCCGGTGACTTTGTTCTCCAATGCTTTGAAGGGGCTTGCTGATACATTGACCAGCCCTAACGTGAATGTGAACAACTACCGTTTGTACGTACAACACTGGGCAACAACAACTTACCTGGATGAGCCACGTTACAATGTAACAGCACGTACGGTTCCTCAGGCTTTCTGGCAGGGGATATACAAAGGTGTGATTTCGGATCTGAACGAAGCACGCAGACTGTTGAACGAAGATGAATTCATCGTTCCTGCAAACAGAGATGTGCAGCTTGCGCAGATCGAAGTGGTTGAAGTAATGGCTTGGGCTGCCCTGGTAAATACTTTTGGTAATATCCCTTACTCAGAAGCTTTGAACCCGGACAATGTTCTTCCAAAATACGACGATGCACAAACTGTTTACAACGACTTACTTGCACGTCTGGATGTAGCAATTCCAAAGTTCAGCACAAATGGAGTAGGCTTTGAAAACGGTGATTTGCTTTACGAAGGAGATCTGTCGCAATGGGTTAAGTTCTCAAATTCTTTGAAACTGAAACTCGCGATGATCATTGCAGACAGCGATCCTGCAAAAGCTAAAACACTGGTGGCACAAGCTGCACCGAACGTTTTCACTTCGAATAACGACAATGCTGCATTCCCTTACATCAGTACTCCGCCGAACTACAACGTAATTGCGCAAAACCTGAACCCGCTGTATACCAGCCGCCAGGATTTCGTAGCATCGGCTACAATCGTTAACCCGATGAATGAGCTGAACGATCCAAGACGTGCTGCTTTCTTTACGGATATTGATGGCAAATATGTAGGAGGTAACTACGGTTTCTCTAATACTTATTCTGCATTCTCTCACGTAGGTGACAACATTATCGAGCCGGATCTGGAAGGATTGCTGCTTGATTATTCAGAAGTTGAGTTTTTGCTTGCGGAAGCAGTTGAAAGAGGATTTATCGCAGGATCTGCGGCTGCCCACTACAACAAAGGCGTTGGTGCTTCCATCGAATACTGGATGAGCAACATCGGTCAGCCTGCTGCTGCAATCACTGCTGCTACCAATACTTACCTGGCACAACCAAAAGTGGCTTATACCACTGCTGCTGCCAACTGGAAAGAGAAAATCGGCTTCCAGAAATGGCTTGCACTTTACAACAGAGGTTGGGAAGCATGGGTTGAATGGAGAAGATTAGATTTCCCAAAATTGTTGCCTCCAACAGGTGGTAATGCGCCTGCCGGACTTGCAATCCCTACCCGGATGATCTACCCGATCAACGAGCAAACGCTAAACGGAGCAAACCGCGAAGCAGCTGCTACGGCCATCGGCGGAGATGTTGTCACTACTAAATTGTGGTGGGACAAGTTCTAACCCGAAAGTCATACAAAACAAAAAAAGGCGGACAGTGTCCGCCTTTTTTTGTTTTAGGATAAAATACAACTTAGCCAAGATCAACTGTAACCGATAGGTCACATTTAGAATGTGCAGATAATTTTGAAGAAAAAGCCATTTACATGCGATTTCGGCCAAATAAATCTTTTTGGAGTAAATATTCTTTTGAGTTTAGCGAAAATGCTGTTGTAATTGTCAGGACAAATATTATTTTTACAGACAATTATTTTATAACAAACCTAACTTAATGAAAAAATTTCTATAACCCTTCTTGGGGGGCTTGCTGCTGCTTTGCAGCCAGGTCTACGCCCAAAGCAGAGAGGTGACCGGGACGGTTACCTCCAAAGACGACGGGTCATCTCTTCCCGGCGTATCTATCAGGGTTGCCGGCACCAACACCGGAACACTTACCAATGACAAAGGCGAATACAGCATTAATGCGCGCCCGGGTCAAACACTAATTTTCTCTTTTGTCGGCTTCCTTAACCAGGAGCAGAAAGCACCAGCCTCAGGTAATCTGGACGTAGTTCTGACACTGGATGAACTTGCATTGAACGAGGTTGTGATCACGGCCGGCGGTTTAACTGCACAGCGCCGCGAGCTGGGTAATCAGTCAACCACCGTGAAAGCGCAGGACATTGTACAGGGTAAACCGATCAGTGTTGCGGCGAGTTTGGCAGGCCGCGTACCGGGCTTGCTTGTGATGGGTGTAAGCAGCGGGGTGAATCCTAACTACCGTTTAGTACTCCGCGGTAACCGTTCGCTAACCGGTAACAACCAGGCGCTGGTTGTGATCGACAACATCATTTCTACCAATGATATCCTTGGAAACCTCAACCCTGAGGACATCGAGGATATTCAAGTACTGAATGGAGCAGGTGCAGCGGCGCTATATGGATCTGATGCATCCAATGGAGCGCTTATCGTAACTACCAAAAAAGGAAAGTCAGGTGTAACCCAGTTCAAAGTATCCAATACAACCACTCTTGAGAAAGTAAGTTTTCTTCCTCAATTGCAGAAAGGTTTCGGTTCAGGAACAACACCGGATGATGTACCTTCTTATACACCTTACGAAAACCAGCAGTACGGACCCGCCTTCGACGGTTCTATGGTGAATATTGGGAAACCTCTTGAAGATGGTTCCATTCAGACTGTACCTTATTCTGCGCAAAATTTCCGTGAAGATTTCTGGAACACCGGAGTTGCAAACCAGACGGACCTGAGTGTTACATCTGGCGACGACAAAGGTACATTCTACCTGTCGGCACAGTATTTCGACCAAAAATCAACTGTTCCTTATGACGGGTACAAGCGTTACAGCGTACGTGCAAATGTGGTGCGTCACATTTACAAAAACCTGACGGCTTCATTCAACACCAACTTCATAGCAGGCCGTACCAATACCAGCAGCGCGACGAGTGCGGCTTATGAAAACCTTTTGATGTCACCCAGCCAGGTGGATGTAACGAAGTATGAAGATTGGCAGAATAATCCATTTGCTAACCCAAACGGATATTTTAACGAATACTACCAAAACCCATATTTTACACTATCCAACAACCGTTGGAACCAGCGTAACGATTATCTGCAGGGTAACATGGAATTGAAGTGGAACCCATTGAAACCATTAACATTCACTTACCGGGTAGGTATGAGCGGACGGAATTTGTCTGGTAAAGTACATCAAGGTAAATTCACTTATACTGATTATACCAAAAGCATCTCAGGAAGTTCGAAGACAGATATCGCTGGTCAGATTATGCAGGTTATACCACTCAGTTTGTGAACGACTTCTTAGCTGAATTTAAAACAAATCTGAGTCCTGCATTCAACCTGAATGTTGCCGTGGGAACGACTGTTCGTGAGAATGCAACAAAAGCAATGGGTGTTGTAGCTAATGGTCTCGTCATTGACGGACTTTACAACATCGGCAACAGCCTTAACCCGCCAATTGCAAACGAAGGAAACTATAAAGCACGCCAGATCGGTGTGTATGGAGAAGCACGTCTTGGATTCAAAGAATTGCTTTATCTGCACGTAACAGCAAGAAATGACTGGCGTTCAATTCTGGCGAAGGAAAACCGTTCATTCTTCTATCCGTCTGCAGACATTTCTTTCATTGCCAGCGACGCGATCCCTGCACTTACCAATTCCGACATCCTGCAAAGCTTGAAGTTACGCGCGGGTTACTCACAGGTTGGTCAGGTGAACCTGGGTAACAACCGGGATTTCGGCCCCATTCCATTAAATAACCTCGGCGCATACTCACTGAGCAGCACCTTCTCACAAGGCTACGGATATCCCTACACTAGCGGTGCCGGTTTTGTGCTGGACAATACGCTTGTATCTTCCAACCTGAAACCTGAGATCACAACAGGTATTGAGGGTGGTATCGATTTCGAATTTCGTCCATGGAGCATAGGTGGTGGTATTACTTTTTACAAAACCAACACAGTTGATCAAACCATCACTGTTTTGATTCCTAACTCGACCGGCTTCGGATCTTTAAGAACTAACATCGGTGAGGTAGAAAACAAAGGGATTGAAGCGTCTTTGAACATTACACCTATCAAAACCGCAACAGGATTGACAGTTCAGCTGGGAGGTAATTACACTTACAACCAAAATGAAGTACTTTCCCTGTCTGCACAATCCAATGAGCTGAGCGTTGGTTCGTCGGGTTCTGCTGCAAAAGTTATCGCAAAAGTAGGCTCTCCTTTCCCGCTTCTTCAGGTAACTGATTACAACCGCGATGATCAAGGAAGAATTATCGTTGATTCGAAAACAGGATATCCGTCTACAAATGGCACTTTCAAGGATGTTGGTATTACCAACCCGCCGCACATTCTTGGCTTAAATGGAACAATAAGCTACAAGAAATTGAGATTGAGCTTACTGTTCGAATACCGCAATGGCCATTATATTTTCAACTCAGTTTCCGGAGGATATGATTTTTCTGGTGCTGGCGTTCGTACTGGCTGGTACAACAGAGATCGTTTTGTGATTCCGAATTCTTCTTATATGAATTCAGAAGGCCAGTATGTTGAGAACACCAACATTGCGGTAAGAAGCGGTGGTGCTGACTTTTGGACTGATGGAACGAGAAATACCAACATTGGTCAGAATTTCACAAACTCTGCGGGCTTCTGGAAATTGCGTGAAGCATCGATTGGTTACGACCTGCCTGCCGGATTACTCGATAAAACAAAAGTGATTAAAGGCGCAAGCATCAGCGTTCAGGGAAGAAACCTCTTTATATGGGCGCCAAAATCGAACTTGTACACCGATCCAGAGTATAGCGCACTGGGTTCAGACAGCAATGCGGTAGGTTTTACCAGCCTTGGACAAACACCGCCTGCACGCTACTTCGGTGGCACATTATCATTAACATTCTAATTCAACTAATAATGAAAAGATATAACATCAGTTGGATGCTGGCGCTGTTAGTCACGGTACTTTCATCTTGTAGTGATTATCTCGATATCAACACCAACCCGAACCAGGCTACAAGTGTGCAGCCATTGCTGGTATTGCCGGCAGCTATCACGGGGACGGCTTCGGTATCGAATCAATTTAATAGTTATGGCGGCCATTTTGGCGGTTATATTGCTAATGCAGGTGGTTTTTCTGGTTTTGGCAATTTGTTCAACTACCAGCTGATCCCGGACAATTACAATGGCTTGTGGGTAAATGCTTACGACAACCTGAATGATTACAAATATGTTATAGACCAGACAAAAGGCGACGACAAGCTGGCTTATGCTAATGCCGCTGCCAACATCATGGTTGCATATAATTTCCAGAAGCTTGTAGATGCATTCGGTGACGTGCCCTACACAGAGGCCTTGCAGAACAATGCAAACCTGACACCTAAGTATGATGATGCAGCAACCATCTACCAGGATCTGGTAACGAAGCTCGACGAAGCAATCGCCCTTATTGATGCAGCAGAATTTCCAACTTCACTTAATTCGTCTTCTGATCCATTGTTTGGAGGGGATATGACGAAATGGAAGCGATTTGCGAATACCGTCAAGCTGCGCATTTTGATCCGCGTTTCTGGTGTGCCGGCACTATCATCTTTTGTGACAACGAAATTTGCTGCTATGGACAAAACACTGGGCTTCATTGCTGATGACGCGATTGTAAATCCAGGCTACGTGAAAGACAAGCCAAACCCGCTTTGGAACACTTGGGGATACCAAACAACCGGCGCGCTTGCCAACTCGTCACGTATCCCGACAGAATTTGCATTCGGATTCTACAAAGGTCCAAAACTGACTGACAATGGGAGAGGCTCGGTGATCTACAAAAATTTCGCAACCAATACACCTGTTAATCAGCTTGGAGACGAAGTAGATGCGCCAACAATCATTACCAACTACTCTACCTGGTACACTGGAACCTTCAGCAGCTCTACCAGCATCAGCAATGCATTGGGCGTATTGAAAGGACCTGGCCAGGGACAAGTACTAATGCTACTGGCTGAAGCCAAATTCCTGCAGGCAGAAGCGCAATTGAAAGGCTTTCTCACAGGCGACTATGTGGCAACTTTTGATGCTGGTATTTCGGCATCTTACACTTACCTGTATAAAGATGTTACTAACGTATTGGCCGCAGGAAAGAACGTTGCCACAGACGTTGCAGCTTACAAAGCCGACAATGACGACAGTTACCTGGTGAATATCAAGCTAGCTACAACACCTGCACAGCGCCTGGAAGCGATCATTACTCAAAAATGGATTGCTGTCAACATGATCAACTCAGAAGAAGGTTATAACGAATTCAGAAGAACGGGCTACCCGGTTACCCAGCCAAATGGTGATGGTTATCGTAATATTGCCTCTATGTTGTCGACTTCAACACGTGCAGACAAGCTTCCTTCGAGAATTCTTTATCCTACTTCCGAGCAATCTTACAATGCTGGAAATTACAGAGTGATTAACCCGTTTACTGATTTGATCTTCTGGGATCCTAACTGAAAAATTTGATATGAACTATTCAATAAAAATAGCAGGCTTGTTCCTTTTTGGTATAGCCGTAACCTCCTGTCTGAAAGATGACATGAACCTGGATCCGGACACATCGACCAATGTCGTTGAGTTCAAGAATCCATCCAGCTTTGTTTCGCCTTCGGGAAGTACTTACTCGATGTATTCAAAATCTTTTGACCTGGCACCTGAGGCAGACTACCCGGTTACAGTGAGTTACTCTGGTGCACATGTAGCGCCACAGGACATTACTGTGACACTAGGAGTTGATACTGCTGCAGTATCGCAGTATAACGCGGAGCAGGAAGAAGCGTTTGACGTAATTGATCCAAGTCTGTATACCATTCCTGCAACAGTTGTAATTCCAAAAGGACAACGGACTGCTCAGGTAATGATCAAGGTGAAGCCATCGCAATTTGATTTCTCAAAGAACTATGTACTCCCCATTCAGATTAAATCGGCTTCTTCTGCAAATGTAAGTGGTAATTTTGGCACAATTCTGCTTGCGCTGAAAGCGAAGAACATTTACGATGCGACATACGAGTCAACAGGATATGTATATCACCCGACGGCTCCTCGCGCGGTTCACGCAGATAAGCACATGGAAACAGTGTCACCAAATACTGTCAAAGTAGAACTCGGAGACTTGGGTGGTTCAGGCTACTTTGCAAACGTGACGGTTGATCCGAAAACCAATAAGGTAACAATCACTCCCGCAGCAGGAGCGGCCGGTGCGCCTTACACGCAATTTGATACAGCGTTACCAAGTCCATATACCCCTCAATGGGCCGATGCCGGGAAAGCTAATAACACGTACGATCCCGCAACCAAAACCTTCTATCTGAGATATGGTTATATGGGCGGAAACGGATGGCGTGTTACGGAAGAGATTCTGGTTAGACAATAGCCTGGATCTTTTATAATCAATATAACGTCTTTAATTAATATAGCAAAAGCCGGCCGAATGGTCGGCTTTTGCTATATTACATCTCCTATTCTGTTATCCACTTTCAGCCATTTAAGTCAATTATGAAAACATATCTCACTGCTTTTCGGATTTTGTCGGTCATCTTGCTTGTAGGGATGATTGCTGTACTGGTTGTGTTTCGGATCCAGAATTGGGAGATCAGTCCGTTCTTTTATGGCGTGGTCGGATTTTTGTTGATGTCATTGATCATAGACAGTCTTAAAAATCGGTAAGCAAATCCCGCTCAGGATCGTCTCTTTCGCATATTTGCTTAACTTTGAAAAAAACCGATTCAAGATAATACAATGGAATTCCTCAAAAGCCAGCGCCTCAACAATCTCAAATACGAAATCCGTGGCGCTACTTACCAGAAAGCATTAGAGCTTGAAAGCCAGGGTTATAAAATACATAACCTCAACATCGGCAATCCGGCTCCGTTTGGTTTCGATTCACCCGATGAAATTGTTCATGATATCATCATGAACATGCGCAATGCGCAAGGCTATTCGGATTCCAGAGGATTATTTGCGGCCCGTAAGGCCGTTATGCATTATACACAGACAATCGGCATTCAGGATGTTGAGATCAACGATATTTTCATCGGAAATGGCGTAAGCGAGCTGATCCTGCTTTCCATGCAGGCGCTGCTTAATCCGGGCGACGAAATCCTGGTACCCTCGCCGGACTACCCGCTCTGGACTGCCTCCATTGCACTCAGCGGCGGCACTCCCGTGCATTACATTTGCGATGAGGAATCTGACTGGAACCCTGATCTTGACGATCTTGAAAAGAAGATCACTTCGCGAACAAAGGGAATTGTTCTCATTAACCCTAACAATCCGACAGGCGCGGTTTACGAGAAAGATGTGCTGATGCGCATTGCCAAAATCGCCGAAGAACACGGACTGATCATTTTCTCCGACGAGATTTACGACAAGATTTTATACGACGGCGCAGTGCATTATCCGATGGGCTCGCTGGTAACAGATACCCTGTGCGTGAGCTATGGAGGCTTGTCTAAAAACTACCGTTCGGCTGGTTTCAGAGGTGGCTGGATGATTTTAAGCGGCGCAAAGCAGAAAGCAAAATCGTACTCAGAAGGTTTGCTCCTGCTGGCCAGCATGCGCCTTTGCGCCAATGTACCTACCCAATATGCAATACAAACTGCACTGGGCGGCTATCAGAGTATCAAGGAACTTGTCGCACCTTCCGGCAGACTTTACAAGCAAATGAACCTGGTGTACGACAGGCTCGTGTCCATTCCCGGTGTTACCTGTGTAAAACCAAAAGGTTCATTATACGTATTTCCAAAAGTCGACCTTAAAAAATTTGGCCTGAAAAATGACGAAAAGTTTGTGTTTGATCTGCTGAGCGACCAGAAAGTACTGGTTGTTGCCGGAACCGGTTTCAACTATATATCCGACGATCACTTCCGCATTGTTTTTCTGCCTACTGTTGACGAGCTTAATCAGGCCATGGACAAGCTGGAATTTTTCCTGGAAAACCGCCGGGTACTTTCTTCTCGCACCGTTGAGGACCTGATTGTTTAAACAAATGTCCACACCGGAAACCAAGATCCAGGAAGCCAAGAGACAAAAGCTCTTTTTAGTGCTCTGCGCTATCTTTATTACCAATGCATTAATTGCCGAGATTACGGGCGGAAAAATATTTTCCGTCGAAACATTGCTTGGACTTCCGCCAGCAAACCTGCTGATCGGCGGACAGCGGCTGGACTTTAATATGACGGCGGGGGTTGTTAACTGGCCGGTTGTATTTATTACTTCCGATATTATTAATGAATACTTTGGGAGAAAAGGGGTCAAAAGGATCTCTTACCTAACTTCGGCGCTGATTGTTTATACATTCATCACGATTTTTGCCGCAACCAAATTACCTCCCGCACAGTTCTGGCTGGACCTGAACAATACCGATTCGCATGGAAATGTATTCAATATCAATGATGCATTCTCGAAGATCTTCAACCAGGGGCTGGGTATTATGATTGGGTCGATCACTGCGTTTTTGCTCGGTCAGCTCCTCGACGTTTTCGTTTTTTCGTGGCTTCGCAGGAAAACGGGAAGTAAGTATATCTGGCTTCGTGCAACCGGCTCTACGATGTTTTCACAACTCGTCGATAGTTTCGTGGTGATCACGATTGCATTCTATGTATTTGGAAACTGGGACTTGAACCAGATATTTTCAGTAGGTACCATTAACTACTTATACAAGGGAGTAGTTGCGATCCTGCTCACTCCTGTGATTTACATTGCGCATTACTTTATAGACAATTACCTCGGCAAAGAATACGCGGAAGAACTTTCGCACCGCGCGGCGCACGAAAATTAATGTACCGGGATCTGCCGCCGCATATTATCCAGCATAATCGCCGTAGCAATGCCAACATTCAGTGACTCGGCCTCCCCTACTCTTGGAATGGTAACCCTGTCGCTTACGAATGCACCGATTTCGTCACTGATCCCGTTGGATTCATTGCCCATCACGATAAACCCGCCATTGGAGGAAAACTCAAATTCATAAAGGGAAGTACCGCCCAGAAATGCGCCGACAACAGGCTTATTATGCTTGTTTTCAGCTAAGTAAGTGTCAAGGTTTGTGTAAAAGGTTTTGATCCGGGTAAAAGAACCTTTCGCAGCGGAGATTACTTTGGGGTTGTAAAAATCGGTGGTACCTTCTGAACAAATGATTTTGTTGATCCCGTACCAGTCGGCCACCCGGATGATCGTACCGAGATTGCCGGGATCGCGGATATCGTCCAAAATCAGCACAAATTCATTTCCTTCCTGAGACAAAAACGTATTTTGCTTCGTTTTAGCAACAGCAAGGCAGGAATCGTTCGTCTGAAAAGAACCTAATCCTTCCAGCTCCTGCACGGTGACCGTTTCTATGGATGCACTATGCCGGGACAGAATAGTTGAGTATTTTTGCTGAAATTCGGTTGTGGCTAATACAAACTCGATTTCGAAATCGGAATCAAACAGTTCCAGAACACTCTTGGCACCTTCGACTATAAAAGCCTGATGCAGCTGCCTGTATTTTTTGATTTTGAGCGAGTTAATATACTTAATACGATTTTTTGACAGCATTGAATATCAATTCTAGGATTACATACAGCTTCGTCGCCTTCCTTGTACTCACAGGATTGTTTTCCTGCACACCCAATTCTTCCCCAACCAACAATAATTACTATCTCGGAAACTCGTCTATCAAAGGCAACCGCGCCATTAGTGACGCCGAGCTCGACGCATTGATCCCTCAAAAACCAAACCGCCGGTTGCTGGGATTGCCTATTTTCCCGTATGTCGGACTCTATCGCTTTGGTGAGCTGTTCTACAACAAGGAGGAAAAGCAAAGGAAGGTAATCGAGGTCACGCAAAATTATCAGAAAGAATCCCGGATTCACGAAAATTCTCCCAAAAAGCTCGAAAAGGTACAGCGGCGCTACGCCAAAAAACTCGAAAAAGCGCAGGTACGTGCTGCGCAGGGTAACTTCTGGATGCGCGTGCTGGGCGAAGCGCCTGTTTATTTCAGAATGGAAGAGGTTGCACAGAATGCCGATAAAATGCAGCGGTATCTTTATAACAATGGTTTTTTTGAAGCCAAGGTTGATTTCAAACCTGATACAATCTTCAACCGCGTCAAGATCAATTATCTGGTAACCGAAAACAAGCCGACGATCATCAGGGATGTTAATTACCAGGTTAAAAACCTGCTCGCCGACAGCATTATCAATGCAACTTCCAAGAATGCGGCACTGGCGAGCAAGAAACGTTACGATGGCGATAGTTTTGAAGAAGAGCGTATCAGGATAGAAACTTTAATGCGGAACGAAGGTTACATGGGCTTTTCACGCCAGAATGTATCTTATCTTGTAAATGATACCATTACCAATCCAAAAACGGACAGCACTTTCAAATCCGTGGACGTGGCTGTGCGCGTGGATATGCCGGGCAAAAACAACAATCCTGTCAGGTACAAAATCAACTCCGTACACTTCGAAGTACTGCCCGCAGCCGGAACTCCCGATTCACTTTTCAGGAAAGATACCAGCAGCTTCAAAGGCATTCAGTATGTTTTCAGCGAGAAACGGTTTTCAAAGCGGATCCTCGACAGCAAAATTCAGGTGCGTCCTGGCGACTTTTACAGCCAGGCAAAAGAAAGGGGAACGCAACAGCAACTTTCGCTGACAGACCAGTTTGATTTTGTCAATTACAGCTACACCCTCGATTCTACCGGGTATGGAATCAACAGCTATTTCAAGGTTATCCCATTAAAGAAGTACCAGATTTCTACCGATGTTGGTTTGAATGTAATCCAGCTGCAAGGCGCGCCGGGCCCGTTTGCCAATTTGTCTTACAAGATCAGGAATGTGTTCAATGGACTGGAAAACTTTGAGGCCAACCTACGCGGCGGCATTGAGCTGGTGCCCGGATTTATTGGTAACCAGGATATTTACCGGAGTGAAGAAGTCGGGCTAAATACCTCATTGATCTTCCCGCGCCTGCTGGCACCCGGGACTTTCCTGCAACGCAAAACGGCTAATTACAATCCGCGCACACAGGTTGGTTTGGGTTATAACTACGTAAACAGGCCCGAATACACGCGTACGAACGTGAAAGTG
>NZ_JBHYGF010000290.1:0-611 GCF_051859145.1 Dyadobacter sp. | reverse complement strand
CCGACGAACAAAACGCTTTTCAATGTATCGCTTGTCGATCTCAACATTTTAAATACCCAGAATATCCGCGCCGACTTCCAGAGCCTGCTCGATGATCTGTTCAAGCAGGGGAACAACCTGGCAAACAGTTTTCAGAAATCGTTTGTGTCGGATATCAATGCGAGTTTTGTGTACAATACCAATGCATTGATAGGCCCGCCTAAGCGTGCGACTTATTTCCGGCTTGCGCTGGAATCGGGTGGTACTTCGCTGAATATCCTGCCCAAGCAACAGCAGCTGATCAAGCACGTTTTCGGCGACGATCTGCTGTTTTACAAATACCTGCGGTGGAATGCAGATTACCGCCGATACTGGCCGGTTGGAAAGCGCTCTTCGTTTGTAGCGCGCATTAATAGCGGGGCAGTTTACAGCTATGGAGACAGCAAGGTACCTCCGTATGAAAAGTACTTTTTTGCAGGTGGCTCCAACAGCTTGCGCGCGTGGCTTCCCAGGAGGCTCGGTCCAGGCTCCTCTCCGCCGCGATTGACGGTAAACAATCTTTCGATAGAATCGCCTGGTGAATTTCTGCTGGAAGGTAACCTTGAATGGCGCGGGTACCTGGCCAATTTCTT
>NZ_JBHYGF010000289.1:0-5473 GCF_051859145.1 Dyadobacter sp. | reverse complement strand
GGTTTGTACGAGCGCGCCGAGCTGGACGGATTGACAACCAACCTGAATACCGACCAACCCGCGCGCCTGAAAGTACTACAGTACACCCGCAACCCGAGCGAGAACCCGCTGAATGCGTACCGCTTCCGTGCAGATTATGCAATTAACCTTGGCAAAGGGAAGCTGGAAGCAGGTTACCAGTACCGCAACCAGGTTCAGAAAGGAGAATTTCAGTATCTGAACCAGAATATGGAAGAAGGTACGCTGGAACTTGTGCCTGAATTCAGCAGCCGCACGCGGGTAGCAAATCAGATCCACGCCACTTTCGTGCAGTATGCAGGCAAGCAGGGCAAGGTGGAATATGCGGGAGGTTTGCGGTACGAATATTCAACCCGCGCATTCACCGCCGGAACGGATGCGACGCGGCACCTTAATTTGTCCAATCTTTTCCCGACAGCCAGCTTGCAATACCAGGCGGGCAAAAACCTGCGGCTGAAAGCAGGTTACAGCAAAAGGGTACAGCGGTCTACCAATGCGGAGCTGAACCCATTCCCCGAGCGCGAGCATTCCGAAACGCTGGAATCGGGCGATCCGAACATCCTGCCCGAGTTTATTGATCTTTCCGAAATTGGTATCATCAAGGATTTTGGTAAAAACACGGTATTTGCCACCGTCTATAATCAGCGGATCAAAAACGTGGTCAACAGGGTCAATAGTGTATATAATGACACAATCCTGAACCGCATCTACACCAATGCAGGACTCGCTACTTCCTGGGGAATTGAGGCCGGTACCAGCTTGCAGCTGACCAGCTGGTGGCAGTTTTATGCAGGGGGAAATGTTTATGACTACAAGATCAAGGGTGCATTATTTAATGATAATGTGGCTGTTAACCAGCGCAGTGTTGTGTTTTCTGTCAATGCAAATACCAGCTTCCGGCTTGCTCCTACCTGGAATTTGCAGCTGACTTACAATTACCTCTCGCAGCGGGTTACAGCCCAGGGTGAGGATTCAAGGTTTGTGAACCCCGCGCTGGCTTTGAGAAAGACATTTTTGAAAGGAAAACTATCCGCATTGCTGCAATGGCAGCAGATCGACCTGGGCTTGCTGGGCTCAAACCAGCAGCGCATTACCACTTACGGCAGAGACTTTTACACGACAACCAACTATATCCAAGAAACGGATATGTTTACAATCAACCTGACTTACAGCCTCAATTCACTTGCGAAAAAAGCGAAGCTGCCGGTCAGTGAATTTGGTGAAAAGGAGTTTTAGTACCCGGTCCTGTCCAGCTGCTTGTCCAGTTCCAATGCAGCGCTGATCAGTGCGAGGTGCGTAAAGGCTTGCGGGAAGTTACCCAAATGCTCCGCCTTGTGGCCGATCTGCTCGCTGAACAGGCCGAGGTGATTGGCATAACCCACCATTTTCTCGAAACTATCCAGCGCTTTCGATACCTGCCCGCTTTTGGCGAGCGATTCGATAAACCAGAACGAACACATATTGAAAGTGCCTTCGTCTCCTTCTAGCCCGTCAAACTGGTCTGCCCCGTTTTTGTAGCGGTATAGCAGCACATCAATGCCCAGCTGCTCTTCCACCACATTCAGGGTCGACAGCCAGCGCGGTTCGTATGGGGAGATAAAGTGCATCAGCGACATCAGAAGCACACTGGCATCCACGTTTTTGGAACCCTTAAATTGAACCCAGGCACCCACTTCTTCATTCCAGAAATTGTGGTAAATGTCCGCGTAAATTGCATCCCGCACTTCCTTCCATTGATTTTCGGGAAAAGGGAAGGAACGGTGCTGACCTATCTTGATCGCCCGGTCCATCGCAACCCAGCACATTAACCTGCTATGGAGGAATTCCTTTTCTGCATTGCGTATCTCCCAGATCCCGTGATCGGCGTCTTTCCATCTTTTGATCACCTCATTCACCTGCTCCACAATCGTTTCCCAAAACTCGAAAGTAATGGGTGCGTGTTGTTTGTTATAGATGTAAATGGTATCAATCAGCTCGCCGTAAATATCCAGCTGATACTGGTCCTGCGCCGCATTGCCGATCCGCACGGGCTTGGAGGCTTTGTAGCCTTCGAGGTTTTCAAGCTCACGTTCGGCCAGATCGTGCGCGCCGGAAATCGTGTACATCAGGTACAATTTGTCTTCCCTGCTGCGGTCGTGGATCCATTGAAGAAATGCAGTCGCCTCATCATGATAGCCCAGCCGGAGAAATGCGTACATGGTAAATGCCGCATCGCGGATCCACATAAAGCGGTAGTCCCAGTTGCGCGAGCCACCGATCGTCTCGGGCAGGCTGAATGTAGGTGCCGCTACCATCGAGCCGAGCTCGCGGGAAGTAAGCAGTTTCAATGTAATCGCCGAGCGGTTGACAGTACCGTTCCAGCGACCTTTGTAAGTAGATTTTTTCGACCAGTTACGCCAGAATTCAATGGTTTGCGCGTAAGTATCAGCTTTATAGGCTTCAATGGGATTTTCATGCTCAACCTTACTTTTGCCGCATTCAAGCACGAGCCAGGCAGTTTCACCTTGTTTCAGCGTAAATTCAGCAGTACCTGCGAGTTCTTCCATTCCCAGCGGCACATCTGCGATCAGCCGCAATACATTGTTCTCTGCATTATCAGGATTAAAATACACCGCATCATCCCGCAGCTCACAGGAATGCGTGCTTTGTGCGTAGTCAAATGCCGGCTGGCACCTTACATGGAATTTAATATTGCCGCGAATCGTCTTAATCTGCCGCACAATGGCCGTCGAATTGTCTGTGGCTTCTTCATTAATGGGCATATAGTCGGTCACTTCCGCGATGCCGTCTTCTGAAAAAAAGCGCGTCAGCAGCACAGCTGTTGCGGGCAAGTAAAGCTGCTTGGTATTGTAGTTTTCCATCTGAGGAAATACCCCAAAGCTTCCGCCTTTCTTGTTATCGAGTAATTTGGCAAAGACAGTAGGAGAGTCAAAAGAGGGGTAACACATGAAGTCGATCGAAGCGTCGACGGAGACAAGTGCTACTGTTTTGAGGTTGCCGATGAGGCCGTAATCTTCAATGCGGTGGTAGTCGGGTTTATGCATTAATGTAGTCGTGTGATGTAAAAAAAGAAGATTCTAAATTATCACGCCAGCATTTCCAGCCTGGTTTTTGCCGGTAAGTCCGGTCGGCTATTTTCGATGGTATAATATTTGGTAAAAACGGGAAATATTAACGCTACATAAATAATGGAAAACTACACTCAAGTGATCATCCATGCTGCCAGGCTAGGTGAGGTACCAGTTCTGCAAGAGCTCGTGGACCTGAAAACAGATGTAAATTGCCGGGACGAAAAAGGCTACACGCCGCTGATCGTGGCATGTTACAATAACCAGCTGGAAGCAGCAAGGTTTCTGATCGACTCGGGCGCAGATGTAAACGGTGCTGATTATGGAGGGAACACTGCATTGATGGGAGCCGCATTCAAAGGCTACGCAGATGTCGCTAATTTGCTGATCGACAGAGGCGCCAACCTCGACCTGCAACATGGAAATGGCGGTACTGCATTGATGTTTGCGACGATGTTCGGGCGCAATGACATGGTCAAGCTATTGCTCAGCCGCGGCGCCAGTACCAGTATCCTCGATGCGCGCGGCTTGTCTGTTTACGACCTGGCTGCCCAGCAGAATAACCAGGAGGCACTGGACATACTCGAAAAAGCCTGATCGCTGATTTTCGTTAACCTGACCTGCTTTAAAGCAAGAACACCCGGGACTTACAAAGCCCGGGTGTTCTTTTTTACCAACAATTGCTGCACGATTATGCAGGAACGCGTCTTGGCTTCTCGCGCTCCCAGAAACGGTGCTGCGAAATCGCCAGGATGAATTTGTCTGCCAATGCTTCCGCATCGTCCAGTACCACAACTCCCTCCTTGATCACCGTTGCATCGGAGAAATCTGCCGGTAGTTTTTTGCTGAAATAAGTTGCTTCCAGCACCTGAATCGCCGAAGCATCAGCGGCAATAGCCTTGCAATGTCTGAAAGCTTCATTCAGGAAGTGTACCGCGTCGGCATCCGCTTCCACAGTCGCGACACTGTTTGTCCCGCCAGGTACATAAATCGCATCAAACAATACGGATGCAGCTGTCAGGAAAGTATGGTCAACAGGGATCTGGGTATCATTTTCGGCGATCAGGTAACTGTGGCGAGGTGATACAATTTCAACCACTGCACCAGCACCTTCCAATGCGTTTTTCACCGTCATCAATGATTTCTCATCCACACCATCTGCCGCAAGGAATGCGATCTTGCGTGTGGCAATGGTATCTTTTACCGTGTTCACCATGCTCAAAGCAGCGGATGATTTCAGGCTGCCTTCTGCCATAATGGAATCATAATCCGCAGGATCAGCGTCGGCAGGAATGCTCCTGTTGACAGGCAGCTCGGGATCTTCCGGTACAGGCAAACGAAGTGCAAATGCTACTTCCGCCGCCAGCGCCTTATCGATGAGCGAAAGGATACCCAGCATCCGTGTACGGATTTCCGGTGATGTTACCTTACCCAGCTCAAAGCTGAGCGCATCAATCAAATGGTCTTTTTCAGGCTCCGACTGGCTGTTGAAGAACAACCGCGCCTGGCTGAAATGGTCGAAGAAGCTCCTGCTTCTTGCGCGCACCTTGCGGGCGTCAACCCTTTCCGGGTAGCTGGTAAAACCGCCTTCCGAGGCCTTTGCCTGGGCAGGGTAGTTGTTACCGATCGTATTCGGTCCGTAGCTCGACTTCCCACGGTTGATCGTCTGCCGCATAAAACCGTCGCGCTGGTTATTGTGCACCGGAATGATCGGTCTGTTGATAGGTATCTCGTGGAAATTCGGTCCGCCGAGACGCAGCAGCTGGGTATCTGTGTATGAAAATAGCCTACCCTGCAATAGCGGATCGTTTGTGAAATTAATTCCCGGTACAACGTGGCCGATGTGGTAAGCGACCTGCTCGGTTTCAGCAAAGAAATTGTCCGGGTTGCGGTTCAATGTCAGTTTACCAATGCGCTGCACAGGTACGAGCTCTTCCGGGATGATCTTGGTAGGATCAAGCAGGTCAAACTCGAATTTGAATTCATCTTCTTCGGGAACGATTTGCACACCCAATTCCCACTCCGGGAAGTTCCCGCTTTCGATCGCCTCCCAGAGGTCGCGGCGGTGGTAGTCCGGGTCTACACCAGAAATTTTCTGGGCTTCGTCCCAGGCTACTGCGTGTACACCCAGTAAAGGTTTCCAATGGAATTTAACAAAGTGCGATACACCTTCTGCATTCACAAAACGGAATGTATGTACACCAAAACCTTCCATCATCCGGTAGCTGCGCGGAATGGCCCGGTCGCTCATGGTCCACATGATCATGTGCGCTGATTCCGGCATCAAAGAGATAAAATCCCAGAAAGTATCGTGTGCCGAAGCTGCCTGCGGAATTTCATTGTCCGGCTCAGGCTTTACAGCGTGCACCAGATCAGGAAATTTGATC
>NZ_JBHYGF010000288.1:0-5477 GCF_051859145.1 Dyadobacter sp. | reverse complement strand
TATTGCGGCGGATTTTACTTCTGAAAAAATCTATGACGAGAAACAAACTGCGCAGCTAGCCGCCGAAGTGCTCGAGTTTGTGGACCAGGTTAAAGTTGACAAAAACAGTAAGGCGCGCTTGCGGATGGCCGGAAGTGAGCTGAGTAACAGGCTGATCTCGGCAGGTCCGTTTAATGGCGGCTTGCAGAACTGGCCGCTGATCGCCGCGTTGCAAAAGCTGGTGAGCGGTAAAATGCTTTCAAAAACAGAAAAGGAAGAACTGAAAACCGGACTATACAAATATGCTAACCGAGGGGTTCAAGGTTACAAAGGGTATGCGGCTGATAAAAAGCTCGAAGATGCATTCTGGAAGAAGCTTCGTTAGCTGACAAATTGAATTTGAATGATCCAACTTGATTTCGACTGGACTGACACAATAAGCCTGATTACGCTGGCAGTGGCGATTGTCGCGGCTTTGGTTGCATTAGTGTGGAAGATTTTTGCTTTCAAAAACCGCCCGATAAGTGGTAGCCGAACTGCATTGAAGCTGGCGCTGAATGTGGTTTTATGGCTAAGTGTGATCGCATTTATATTGCAGCCACAGCTTACTTGGAAAGCGAGAGTTACTACCGGAATTCTGGCGGGTGGTGAAGTACCGGCTGCTTTTCTGCGCCATTTACAGGATAGTCTGCACCGGGCGGAGCTGGTAAAGGTTGAAGAAATCGAGCGTTCAGCTGTGGATACATTGCTGCTTGTAGGCACAAGGTTTCCGTCACGGCTGTTTACCAGCTTACCATTGTCTACCGCGCTGCCTGTTGTTAAATGGATACCGTTTAATGAGCCTGACCGGCTTGTGCGTATCCAATGGAAGGGAATCCTGCGCAAAGGTGAAATGCAGGAAGTGTCTGGCCGGCTTGTATCTACCAGAAAGCAGGTGCTTAAACTTGCGTTTGGCAGGAACACGCTGGATAGTACTATGCTGAACAAGGGTGAAAATCACTTTAAACTACGATTTCCTGCATTCGCGGAAGGCAGGACAATGGTTACGTTGGGAATTGATGGTCTGCAACAGGATACACTCCGCTTTTTTGCCCGGCCTGCTACTCCGCTCGCAGCACGCTTTATCCTGGATAGTCCTGATTTCGAGAACCGGACCCTGGCGGCTTGGCTGGGTAAAAACGGTCATGCTGTGGTATATGATGTGTCATTTGCGAAGGATCTGAAATCAAGCGTTAAAATCAATTCAGCCAAGGCACCTGACCTGATTATTACCAATGCCGCAAATGCCAATTCCGGAGGTGTGAAGAAGGCGCTGGAAAGTGGGGCAAGTGTTATTTTTATCGGTCTTACTGATCCTGAATCTGAGATCAGGCGCATTAATGAGGTGGTTGGTGCCCGTTTTCAGGTGCGGAAAATCTCAAATGAACCTGCCTTGAAAGTGCTGCCACAGCTGGACGCGCTGCCTTACCAATTTGTTACTGCTGCGAATCAGATCAAAGTTACAGGAATGCCCGTGGTGATCGAAAAAAGACGCGGTAATGTGGGTGTTAGTCTGCTAAATGAAACTTTTCCTCTGCAACTGTCTGGTGATTCTGCTACATACCAGCAAGTTTGGGACACAATTCTGGCCCATTTACAACCTGCCGGAAGTCACAATCTGGAAATTGAAGCACCAATTATCGAAGGGGCCAAAGCGCGGTTGGACCTGAATAACTTTCCAGCATTGCCGCACTATCTGCCATTTGGGAGCGATACCCTTTTTCTTACCAAATCACCTTTTAATTCCAGCGCAGGCAGCGCAGCGTTTATTCCCGTGCAATCGGGCTGGGTCACATTGCAGGATTCAGTGCCTGCGGAGATTTTCGTTGAGAATGATTCAGAAGCAGCACAGCTGGCTCGCTTGTCCGCATGGGTTAATGCCTACGAAAACCAGGATGGAATTGAGGGCAAAGCGCAATCGGCTTCCAGAGCCACGACGCGCGCATTACCGGAATGGGCATGGTACCTTTGGCTGATGATCTGCTTTGCTGCGCTCTGGATTGAGGAGAAATTCTCTTAACTACTGGTTTTCCAGATCGGCAAGGGTTACCTGCCGCGGATAAGGCGCAAAGTGCGAGTTGGGCTCATTGATGCGGTAGCCTTCTTCCATATACTGCCGGGCTTTCTGAAAATACGTAGTATGGTGGTTGTTACCCATGATTTTGAGCGTCAGCCCCATGTAATAGTTGGCAGTAGGGTGCTGTTCGTACAATTGCAGGCATTCGTTAAGCCGCTCCTGCGCCTTGTCAAGCTCTCCCGACAGATAGTACATGATCCCGAAGTACAGCAAGGTATTATAATGAATATCGTTTTTGCCTTCGCCTCTTCTTTGTGTCGCAATATCTCTTAAAAAGCTACTTTCAGCTTTCTCAAAATCGCCCAGCTGCATCCAGGCAATTGCTTTGTAAAATGAAAAAGAATGATCCATTGTAAATGCGTGGGGCATTCGCTTTTCAGCCTCCTGAAAGTCTGCGATGGCTTTTTCATAATTGCCAGCCAGGATGCAATGCAGGTAACCGCGGTAAGGCAGCCAGCGATTAGTGTCAAGTTCAACGGCCTTGTCCATATTTTTAAAGAGCTTTTCAAAATCTTTGACAACCATATAATGCTGTGCTTTTTCCTGGTATGCTTCCGCGATGTTCGGACAAATGGAAATAAGGGAGTCGTAAGTCTGGACACGGCCTGGGTGCTCAATCGGAAGCAGATCTGCGCGTTGTGAATACACTGCAAAAAGGCTGTCCCGGTAAGATTCCGAAGCGCAATCAGGTTGACTTTGCCCAAATGCGGTAGTCGCCAGATTTGCCAGAAGTAATATGATATAACGCATCGTCTATTAATGGGAGTACATGTTTGTTTGCTAACCAAACAAACCTTATTTTTAAACAAATAATGCACACTATGTATCTATTTACTCTGAGAATGAACCTGGCTGCGTTGAAGCAGCTTCTTAAAGACCGGTCTGCTGAAATGACAGAAGATCAAAGACTGAAAGTTTGGCAGAAGATTGAGGCTTTGCAAGACGCGATTGAACTCGTGGAAAAATTTGAAAAGCGCTGAGATCTTCTTAAAACATACAATCATGGAAACAAAAACAGAATTGGCACATGAAATTGAGCAATTGCTCGCTGCCGCAGATGAATCGATCCGGGAAGCGCAGTCTTTTCTGATCAGTCAGGGTGAGCTGGTTGACCTTGCTGAATGGGTCACGATCAAAGAATATTGTAATAGGTTCAATATAAGGAATGTTGAAACTGTTGTCAACTGGATTAACAGGGGAATCATCTCACCTGAAAATGTTCGTACAATCGAAGAGTTTAACCATACAAGGCTGATCAAAGCAATTCCTTACAACACAAAATCAGCTCCCCAAAATTAAAGTCTGACCACAAAGTCAAACGCCGTTTCTTCTGGGCTCCCCCGTATAATTTCACAGCGCTCGTTGTGGATTATTCAGGCTGGGCAAAAAATTCCTGCCACAGGTAGTAAACCGCTTTTTACAGCCATCAAACCACATTTTCGCCAATTCATTCTGTTCAAAACCGTACTGGTTTTGTTCGTAGCCGAACAGATCGTCAAAATTTTTTTTTAAATAGTCTGTAACGAATTTCAAGGCTGGTCGTCTTTGTCATTGAAATGGATTTACAAGCTTTCAATCAACGCATACTGCCCGTCCAGGGCCGCCTGTTCCGACTGGCGCAGATGTTCCTGCGCAACAGGGAGGAGGCGGAGGATGCCATTCAGGATGTGTTGATGAGGCTGTGGACGAACCGGCAGCAGCTTGAAACTTACCAGAGTATCGAGGCGCTGGCTGTTCAAATGACCAGAAATCTGTGTCTTGACAAACTCAAATCGCACCAGAACCAGAAAGTAGAACGTGGAACTGATCTGGCGGAGGTGCAAACATTGGAGCTGTCGCCTTACCGGCAACTTGAAAGCAATGACGGTACTGCATTGATACACAGGCTGATCGACGAATTGCCGGAGCAATACAGACTGGTGCTCCACCTGCGGGATGTGGAAGAGTATTCCTTTGAAGAGATAGAAGAAGTTACAGGGTTGACCAATGCGAATATCCGTGTGATCCTTTCCCGGGCACGGCAGAAGCTGCGGGAGACCTACCTTAAAGCAAGCAATTATGAAAGTGGATATTGAAAGGTTATTGGAAAAATATTACGATGGAGAGACCAGTGTGGAGGAGGAGCGGGAGCTTAAACGGTTTTTCCGCAATGAACAGGTACCGCCGCATTTGAAGAGCCACGCCGCCCAGTTTGGCTACTTTACCGAAGCAAGCCAGGAGCTTCCCTCGCTTACATTTACCAGCAAGCTGGCTTTGGAAATGGACCCGCCCAAACAAGGACCTGTGCGGCGGTTTGCAGGCTGGCTCGTGCGGATCGCTGCGGGCGTGGCGCTTCTCATTGTTGGTTTCGCGAGCGGCTGGTTCTTTCAGTCTGGCAAGATGAAGGGTAGCAATGCGGAAATGGCGGAGAATGGCGAAGCGCCGGCAGTAGCGATGAAGAACGTGCTTTCGTTCGAGAAAATGAATGTTACTTCTGCAAGCGAGCGGATCCAGGCGGTGAACCAGAGCTACGAGCTTACAAATGTTGACCGGGATATCACGCAGCTGCTGATCAACACCCTCAATTTTGACCCGAATATCAATGTGCGCCTTGCCGCCTGTCAGGCACTGGTGCATTTTGAAAACGAGCCGGACGTGAATGAAGCATTGATCCGATCCCTGGCTATTCAGACTGATCCTAATATCCAGATCTCGTTGATTGAAGCGCTCGTAGCGATCAAGGAAAAGCGGGCCAGCGACCAGTTCAGGGAAATTGCGCAAAATCATGAAGTAATGGAAGTGGTGCGCCTGAGAGCGGAAGAGGGGTGGAGCGAGCTGAACCAGGTCAATACACCAAGTTTATAATCGAATTTCAATCCATAATTTTTATTAAAACCATGAAAAATGCACTTTTATTAGGTGTGGGTCTACTGTATTGCCTTTCCCGCGCAGATGCTCAGAACCTTGAATTCAAAACAAAGCTGGCCAATTCGAAAGAAAAGAAGGTGGTCATCGAAATGGCGGCAGCCGATGTGAAAATCGAAGGTCACAACAGTGACGAAGTGTTTATCGCCGCCTCGTCAGGCTACGAAGCCCCGCCCGATCGTGCAAAAGGATTAAAGCCGCTGTATCATTCCGGCGTGGATAACACGGGCATCGGGTTGTCGGTCGTGACGGAAGGGAATACTTTGAAAGTGGAGAAAGTTACCCGCAAAGACGTCAGGTATACCATTCGTCTACCCAAACAGGTTGCGGTATTATTCCAGGAAACCAACTGGACCGGCGGCTCGAATGTGGTGGTTTCCAATATGGATGGAGATCTCGAAATCCGCACAAATAATTCAAATATCAATCTTAACAAAGTCACCGGGCCTGTTGTCGCAAACAGCACAAGCGGCAATGT
>NZ_JBHYGF010000287.1:0-5533 GCF_051859145.1 Dyadobacter sp. | reverse complement strand
ATCGGACAAGGATAAGGAAGAAGTGCTGGCGATACTCCGGCAGCAGGAGGCGGACTGGAATCAGGGAAATATCAAATCCTTCATGAACGGATACTGGAATTCTGACTCGCTGATGTTTGTGGGAAAGGCAGGTATTACTTACGGGTACAAAGCGACTTACGAGCGCTACATGAAGAGCTATCCCGATAATGCAACAATGGGCAAGCTGAAATTTACATTCCTGAATTTCTCATTTCCAGGCCCCGGTGTCGCATTTGTTGTGGGTAAATTCCATCTGACCCGGCCTGAAAAAGGCGATCTGGAAGGACACTACACATTACTTTTCAAGAAAATAAAAGGAAAATGGCTGATCATCTGCGATCATACAAGTGGCTGAAAACAAGAAAGCCGGGTTGATGCCCGGCTTTCCTGCTAAATATCGCTTCGCCTATACTCTTTTGAAAATAAGCAATGCATTCACAGGCGGCTTGGTGGTATCTGTGTTTGTGTTCACGACCACAGTCAGGTCTGTTTGTGTTTGCGTAATCTTGAATTCTTCGGAGTTATTTCCCTCAGTCAATGTAAGTTTATCGCCATTCACCTTCCATTTTGCACTGGTACCCACGGGAACGAGCGTGCCTATTGCAGTTACTGCCACCGGGCAATCGGCTGTTGCGATGGTATTATTTGCATTGAAGGTTAGTTTCATCTCAAAAATACACGGAATTACTGCCTTAATCTGCTCGATGTTTTGAATAGGAGGAGCGCCCGGCTCGGGTGTAATTGCAGTCAGCCGCCAGGTACCTACAATCGGATTGTTGTCGAGCGGCTCAGCTTCGGGCTCTTTGTCGTCTTTACAGGCACTTACTATCAAAGCCATCGCGAACAGCATCGCATAGAGGGACCTGGTTGCGTAATGAGTGATTTTCATGGATTTTGAATTAATGTGATCAGTTGGGAAATGGTAAGTTTAACGTTCAAACCTACCTGAAAAATGCTTTTGACAAAAACTTTATAACCGTGAAGCGGAAAAATTACGGCTTCAACCATAATGCGATCAGCTCTTTTGCAGCGACTGCAGGAAGCAAATTCCCTTCCCGGACAGCTGTTTCGAGGTCTGGTAACGAAGTTTTAACCTTATTGTTTTCATAAAAACGATCTTCCAGCATTTGCCGGATCAGTTCGTGCATCCAGTCTATTTGTTGCAATGCGCGTGTTTTTTCAAAATAACCGCTGCGCCGGGTCGCACTTTCAAACTCAGCAATCACATTCCAGATCTCTGTAATGCCGATGTTAGCTATTGCCGAGCACGACATTACCTTCACCGGAACACCGGAGCTTGGCAGTGGCATTAAATGCAATGCATTCTGATAATCAGAAATGGCGGTTTCCGTTTGCTGTGTATGATTTGCATCTGCCTTGTTGACCACAATGGCGTCAACCATTTCCATAATTCCCTTTTTAATCCCTTGTAACTCGTCGCCTGCACCGGGCAGAGTAAGCAGCAGGAAAAAATCTGTCATTCCTTTTACCAGGGTTTCCGATTGTCCTACGCCGACAGTTTCTACCAGGATCACATCGTAACCTGCCGCCTCACAGAGCATCATCGCCTCCCGGGTATTTCGCGCAACGCCGCCGAGCGACAAGCCCGTGGCAGACGGACGGATAAATGCCAGTGGGTTTCGGACCAGCTCTTCCATTCTGGTCTTATCACCGAGTATACTTCCCCCGGTTTTGGAGCTTGTGGGATCTATTGTGAGCACCGCCACGCGTTTTCCAAGCGAGGTAAGGTGCGCGCCGAGTGCCTCAATGAATGTACTTTTTCCTACGCCGGGTACCCCCGTGATCCCCACGCGCAATGCATTTCCTGAATGCGGCAAAACGTTTTGAAGAATGGAATGCGCCAGTTCGCGGTCCACTTGCAGCCGGCTTTCGATGACAGTAATGGCGCGACTCAGGAGGATGCGGTCGCCGGCGAGGATACCGTTGACGTAAGCTTCTGAAGAAAGGCGCTCCCGCATAGTTTTTGATTAAAATACTGCCTTGCAGACAGTATGTTGTTCGTCGCCGAAAATTAAACTTTTTATATGAGAAAAGGCGAAAAGGCGTATCTTGGTCGTTTTCAATTCTATATTTTCCAATTATATTGATCAGAATGAAAATTTCGATGGTTCGTCTGGGTTTGCTTTTGGTAAGCAGTCTGGGCTTTTTTAGCGCAAGTGCACAGGAGGCTGGAAAAGGGGCTTATGACGCACACGTATTGTTTCACCCGCTGTTCAACTTTCAGCCTGGCAACGAATACCGCACGGGCAGCGGCGCGCCGGGACCTAAATACTGGCAGAACAAAGCCGACTATAAAATCAACGTTGCGCTCGATGAGGCGAAAGGAACAGTGAGCGGGGATGTGGAGCTGACTTACAAAAATAACAGTCCCGAAAATCTTGAATTTATCTGGCTGCAACTGGATCAGAATGCATTCAGCGACAAGTCCAGAGGTGGAAAAACCACGCCGGTAACAGGCGGGCGGTTTGGTAACACCGGCTTCAATGGAGGTGATTCCATTACAACAGTTACTATCCAGCAGGGCAAAGACAAGTTTGTTGAAGCTGATTACAAAATCACGGATACCCGCATGCAGATCCGCCTGAAAAATCCGGTGAAAGCAAATGGGGACGTGATCAAAATCAGAGTTGCTTACTCTTTCAAAATTCCCGAGTACGGTTCAGACCGCATGGGAACGTTGGAAACAAAAAACGGCATCGTGTATGAAATGGCACAATGGTATCCCCGGGTAGCTGTTTTTGACGATATAGAAGGATGGAATGTGCTGCCTTACCTGGGAGCTGGTGAATTTTACCTGGAATACGGGGATTTTGAATACAATGTAACTGTGCCCTGGGACCATATCGTGGTGGGTTCGGGTGAGCTGCTGAATCCGGGTGAAGTACTTACCTCAGAGCAAAGAACAAGGCTGGCAAATGCCGCTAAAAGTGACCAGACTGTGATGATCCGGTCGGCGGAAGAAGTTTCAAATCCTGCTACCAGACCGAAAAAATCGGGCACGCTTACGTGGCGGTTCCGTTGTTTGCAGGCGCGTGATATTGCATGGGCCACTTCAAAAGCATTTGTGTGGGACGCAGCGAGAATGAATTTGCCAAATGGAAAAACAGCATTGGCGCAATCGGTATACCCTGCTGAGGACGGCGGGCTGGATGGCTGGGGCCGCTCTACCGAATACGTAAAAGGCTGTATCGAGTTTTATTCAAAATATATTCATGAATATACTTACCCGGTTGCTACCAATGTAGGCGGTATTGTTGGCGGAATGGAATACCCTGGTATCGTATTTTGCAGCAGCAAAAGCCGCAAGGATGATCTGTGGGGAGTAACAGATCACGAATTCGGGCACAACTGGTTCCCGATGATCGTGGGCAGCAATGAGCGGAAATACGCGTGGATGGATGAAGGTTTCAACACATTCATCAACTTCCTGTCCGGCGACAATTTCAATAACGGTGAATACAAAACGACGCAGATGAACGATCTGCACCAACTGGCCCCGCTTATTTATCGTCCCAAAGCGGACCCTATCATGACCGTTCCTGATGTAGTTCAGGCTCAGAACCTGGGTTGGGAAGCTTATATGAAACCTGGGCTGGGACTTAAAATGCTGCGCGAGCAGGTTTTGGGTAAAGAAAGATTTGACTATGCATTCAAAGTATATGTGCAACGCTGGGCATTTAAACACCCAACTCCCTACGACTTCTTCCGTACAATGGAAGATGCAGCAGGCGAAGACCTGGGCTGGTTCTGGAAAGGCTGGTTCTTTGAGAACTACAAGCTGGATCAGAGTGTGAAAAGTGTCAGCTACGTAGAGCAAAACCCGCAGCGCGGCTCGTTTATCACTATAGAAAACCTGGATCAGTGGGCCATGCCGGCTAAGATTGACATTGAAGAAGTAAGCGGCAAGAAAACGCGCATTGAACTGCCTGTTGAAATCTGGCAAAGAGGCGGTACCTGGACTTTCAAGGCACCAACCCAGCAGCCGATCCGCTCGGTAACGATTGACCCTGAACATGCATTGCCGGATGTTAATCCGTCCAACAATGTTTGGAAACCACAGATGTTTGCTGAGCCAGAGGTGAACTGATAATGTATGGAAAAACAAAAAGCCTTCCGGTTGAACAATATGTTCCGACGGAAGGCTTTTTTAATGCGCTGCTATTTAAATGGTAACCAGCATTGCTCCGTAGGAGTACCCTCCCCCGAAAACGGTTAACACGATATTATCTCCTTTTTTAAACTTATCCTTGTTTTCAGACAAGGCAATCGCGCAACCTGCGCAGCCGGTATTTCCCAGGTATTGTATATTGGAAATCAGCTTGTCGACCGGAATTCCAAGTGTATTGATCACATTGAGGCTGATACGGTGATTGGCCTGGTGCGGGATCAGATAGTCAAGATCGTCAATCGTAAGACCGCAAGCATGCAGTACCTGCTGACTTACCTTTGGCATATAAATACACGCATTCTGGAACACATCGCGACCAAATGGCATAATAACGCCGCGGTCATTTGGCCGGAGTACTACTGCTTCAATCGCTTTTCCGCTGGTAGCTGCTCCGCCTGTGATGATCTTTTTGATATGCATATCCGAATCGGTCTGACGCTCCTTGGAGATCAGCAGCGCCGACGCCCCATCGCCCCATAAATGACCGGAAACTGTATCCATTTCATTGTAATATGCAGTATTGTGGTCTGAAACGACAACCAATGCTTTGGACGCTTTGCCCAATGCAAAGTAACCTTCTACGATCTCGATTGCATTAAGCAGCGAAGAGCAGGCAGATGAAATGCTCACCACCGGAATATCCGGAATTTGCAGCTGGTGCTGTACTGCGTGGGCAAGCGTTACAATGGTATCATAAGGCGTATAAGTAGCGCCGATAATCAGGTCTATTTCGTTCTTGCTGTAAGGAATATTTTCAAGGAGTGATTCAACCGCTTTAATTGCCATGGTGGAAGTATTCTCTTCCGCTGATGCCTTACGTCTTTCTGAGATTCCGGTCCGTTCTACAATCCATTCGTTGGACAGGTTGTTGAGATTTGTAAAATATTCATTACCAATAACTTCGGTTGGCAAATAATGACTAACTGTATTAATATACATGATTGAGAAGTTGACTCCGCAAACTACGATTCTTTTTGATTCCGAAAGTTAAATATTTCATAGAAATCGTAGTACTAAATATTTGAACAATTCAATAGTAAATTTATAAAATGATAATAATCAGCGGGTTTAATGGTGATCCTTTCCTGCGTCTGCTATATCTACGTAAAAGGAGAGGAGTTTTTGTGTTTCATGATTCCAATTATAAAAATTTTCAACACAAATCTTACCATTCCTCCCCATCTGCACTCGCTGCGGCTCATTCCCTGCCAGTAACACCAGCTTGTCCAACAGCTCCGCGTCGTCGTAAGGAGAAATACAAAATCCGCATTGAGAAGGTTCTACAATGGACTTGTACAGTGGAAAGTCGGAGGTGATCACCGG
>NZ_JBHYGF010000286.1:5242-5567 GCF_051859145.1 Dyadobacter sp. | reverse complement strand
TTACACAAAATCACTGGATTTGTTGAATTACCCTATTAATATGTGTATTGTAAGAACCGAAACAAGTTTGTTATGAATATAGGTGCAACCCAGTAAGTATGGTTGATAAGTCTACGCTCACGAATCCATTTCCCGGTTTAAGAAGTTACGATTATGAAGATCACGCGCTGTTCTTCGGAAGGGATTCGCATATCCGTGAGCTGACAGGTAAATTACTGGATGGTCGCTTTCTTGCATTGATTGGCTCGTCCGGGAGCGGTAAGTCTTCGCTGATCAAGGCGGGCCTTATTCCCTCCCTGGAAGGTCAGGCGGGTGGCTCACTCTG
>NZ_JBHYGF010000286.1:1487-5232 GCF_051859145.1 Dyadobacter sp. | reverse complement strand
GATGCGCTCCGAAGATCCTGAGTGGGACGAACGTGACGCTGTGCAGCTTGAAAAGGAGTTTTCCAGAAATCCGCAGTCAGCACTTCACCTGCTTTCGACCATTCGCGATCGCAGGGTTTTGCTGGTTATAGACCAGTTTGAGGAGCTTTTCAGGTACGAGCTTGCCGATGATAATACCGGGAAAAGCAGTACTGCCGCATTTGTCCAATTGCTGCTGGCGCTAATCAACCAGCGGCAATTGCCCATTCATGCTGTAATTACCATGCGGTCGGACTATCTCGATCACTGCACGGAGTTTAACGGGTTGACAGAGGTAATTAACAGAGGCTATTACCTGCTGCCCAAAATGAACCCCGCCGAGTTGCAGCAGGTGATTGAGGGGCCGGTAAATGCTTTCGGCGCAACTATCGAGCCTGAACTAGTAGCGACTCTGCTGCGGGAACTTGCCGAAAATCCCGATTACCTGCCCATTCTGCAACATGCATTAATGCGTACCTGGGAGCGCTGGCGCAGTACCAAAGCAAATGCAGTGCCCGTTTCACGCTCGGATTATGAGGCGATCGGGACGATGCAGCAGTCCATTACCATGCACGCGGAAGAAATTTTCACCCAGCAGCTGGATGAAAAACGACGGATTGCAGCGGCAAAACTTTTCAAATCGCTGATCGTGCTCGGGCCGAGCGATACTTCGTCCCTGCACCCCACTGCATTAAAAGAAATCATCCAGATCACCGGGATACCCGACTACCTGCTCATTGATGTGATCATGGTTTTCAGGAAAAATGGGGTATCGTTCCTGACCCCGAAGCCGGGCGTCAAAATTGATCACGATTCCATTATTGATGTTTCGGTTGAAAAAATCCTGACCTTCTGGGACAGGTGCCGGAAGTGGATTGAGGAGGAACTGGAATCTGCCAAACTATACAAACAACTGAGTTATTCAGCCCTTCTCTACCAGGAAGGGCGTACTGGCTTATGGGTGAACCCGGAGCTGGCGATGGGATTGAAGTGGCTGAAAGAAAGCGAGCCTACTTTGGAATGGGCGCAGCGGTATGATCCGTTTTTTGAGCGCGCCATTAATTTTCTCGATTACAGTAAAAAGCAATACGAGCTGGAAGTCAGGCTCAAAGAAGACCGCCAGAAAAAAGAATTACGTAAAGCACGCGTATTTGCATCTGTGCTCGGCGTCAGCTCGCTGGTATCACTGCTTTTCCTGATTATCGCATTGGTACTCCGGACGCAGGCGCAGCAAAGCGAAAAAACGGCTCTCGAAAAGGAAAGTCTCGCATTGGAAGAAAGAAAACGCGCCGAAGACCAGACGCGCGAAGCCATTTCCCAAAAGAAAATAGCCGAGCAGCAAGGTACGTTTGCCGAACTTCAGAAAGCATTGACAGAAGAGCAAAAGGCAATTGCAGTAAGAGAGCAGGAGAAGGCAGTAAAGGAAAGTATAGCAGCCAAAGCAGCGCGGCAAGTGGCTGAGGAACAAAAGGTACAAGCTGATGATGCACGGCGGGCGGCTGTTCAGTCACAAAAAGAAACAGAAGTACAAAAGGAATATGCAGTAAGTGCGCAAAAGGATTCGGAACAGCAGAAAGTACTCGCACAGCGGGCGCAAAAGGAAGCGGAATCGTCGCGTAATGATGCATTGAAACAGCGCTCAAAAGCAGTGGCGCGTTTTATCGCCATTCAATCTTTCCAAATGCCGGCAGGCGACGATCTGGCTGCATTGCTGGCGTTGAAAGCTTATGATTTTAACCTTAAAAATGGCGGAGAGCGTGAAAATCCAGACATTTTTAATGCATTGTCCAAAGCGGCGGGAGCCAAAGCCACGCTGATCGGGCACAATGATATCGTACGGGTAGTGGCCGAGTCGCGGCCTGGTAACCCGACTTTTGCCAGTGCGGGCGACGATGGAGTTGTTAACTTGTGGAACTACCTTGTACCTGCCACCAGGCCTGTCACATTCCGGAACCCGCGGCAGACTTTCAAGAGTATCCGCTCTCTTTATCTCACTCCCGACGGCAAAGCTGCATTTACAGGTTCATCAAATGGGCAGCTTGTACGCTGGGACAATTTTGCACCCGGCAGCGCACCTACCAAAACGCTGGTAGCGCACGACGGGATCATTCTTTCATTGCTAAACAGGGAAGTAAACAGCAAGCCGCGCCTGGTTTCTACCAGCTCTTCGGGACAGGTGAGAATATGGGATATCAGTGAAAAGAAGCTGGATATCATCAAAAACATCAGCCTCGGTGCGGAGATTTCCTGCGTCGCTGCATTGCCCGGCAGCCCGTACCTGTTTTTTGGTACAGGGACGGGCAAGATCATGCGGTTGGATATTGACAAAGCGGATGCAAAACCTACTGAGTATAGC
Organism: Dyadobacter sp.; assembly: GCF_051859145.1. GTDB lineage: Bacteria > Bacteroidota > Bacteroidia > Cytophagales > Spirosomataceae > Dyadobacter. Next base: position 2,858 of record NZ_JBHYGF010000286.1, on the reverse strand, counting down.
ACCGGCAATATGCGCGGCAGGCTGATTTCCATGGCGCTGTCGCCCGACGGCAAGCACCTGTATTTCGGGACAAGTACGGGAATGCTTTACAATGCAAGAATGCAGGGAGACGAACCTGTACCGAATTCCATTTCTGGCACGCAGGGAACGCATACTTCCGGGATTACCAAAATTGCATTCACCCCTGACGGAAGCCGCATTGCAACAGCCTGCTACGACTGGAAAATCCGGATTTGGAGCACGAGAGAAGATCTTTCGAAACAACAGCCTGTGGTACTGAACGATTTCGACTACTGGGTAATGGATATCCGCTTTACCGGCGACGGCAATAAGTTACTGGCGACTGGTGCCGACAAAACGGTGCGTGTATGGGATATCAATTCCGCCGACCTGTTCGCCGAGGTTTCTAAAAAAGTGAAAAGGGATTTGACAGAAGAAGAATGGGACCAATATATCGGCAAGGATATTCCTTACGAAAAGCTATCCCGAAATATCAGATAGGCACGCGATGAAGCAAATTTTACTACTCGTTTTTACCGGCATTCTCACACTTACCCAAAGTGCATTCGCGCAAGGAGATTGCGACGCGTCGGTGATTGTTCCGGAAGCAGACAGAAAGTACAGGACCGGTAATTTCGATGAGGTATTTCAGATATTAAACCCTTGTCTTAAAACAAAATTCTCACCTAACGCGCAAGTACAGGGTTACAAGATCATCGCATTGACTTACCTCGCGCTGGACTCGCTCCCGCAAGCCGCGCAGGCGGTGCGCAACCTTTTGATCGCGAACCAAAACTATGAGCCTGAGTTCTCCGCACTGCCGCAGTTCAAAGACCTGGTGGCGCAGCAAAAGGATCTGATGGACCGCATTATCCAGATTACGTCGGTTTCCAAAAAAGCCGAAAACCTGTTGCAGGTACCTGCTACCGTAACTGTTTTGACGCAGTCTGACATTATCAAAAGAGGATACAAGGACCTGACCCAGATGCTGAGCGACATTCCGGGTTTTGATGTGATCAGGGGCAATGGACCTTCCTACGTCACATTTTACCAGCGCGGGTATCGCTCCACTTCCAACGACCGCACGATTCTGCTGGTTGACGGCGTAGAAGAAAACGACCTGAATTCAGACAATATTCCCATTTCACGTCAGTATGCATTGTCGGATATCGAGCGGGTTGAAGTGATTTACGGACCGGCTTCAACCATGTACGGTGCCAACGCATTTATGGGAGTGATCAACCTGATCACGAAACGATTCCTGGACAAAGAAATGCCGGAAGGCAGGAAAGTGGACGTTTCTGCAACCGGTCAGGTGCGATACGGATCTTTGAACACGAAGCTGGTGGATGGTGTGGTGACGATGCGCAC
>NZ_JBHYGF010000286.1:0-1477 GCF_051859145.1 Dyadobacter sp. | reverse complement strand
GTCGGGCGCGGCCGCTCAGACCTATTATAACAATAACAAGCTATCTACCCTTTTTCCAAACAGTGATTTGTACCAGGTAGGTACCGATGCCACCGGCGCGGTGAATGCATTGAGCCTGACGCCGGCAGGTAAGGCGAAGGCTGCGGCGCTGGACAACCAGTATCTTTTTCAAGCCAATGTAAATGGGAATCCGGTTGAGTTCAATGATGATTCCCGTAACTTCTACCTGCGGGCGAAGATCGAGTTCAAAGATTTTATGCTATCGCTTTTGACGTGGAAAACAGATGAAGGCGCTACTCCCTGGTACACCAATCGGTCCCGCATCGTCACCAAAGACCTGTCGCGTTGGGTAGCCAACAACAAGGCATTTTCATTGACCTATAATAAATACCTGTCGGACAAAGTCCAGATCCTGAACCTGACTTCCTACCGGCTCCATGAACTGAACGGAGCGACGAACCTGCCTACTTACCGGGGGTATTTCAATGGTAGTTACGGTATCATCGACCTTTTGAACGAAAGAAAACCTACTTACGCAACGCCATACTGGTACCGCGTTTCCAATCAGCTCAGAAATGAGTTCCGCGTACTCTGGACCCCGCTTCCTAAAATGGACATTAACAGCGGGATAGAAATACGAAACAGCATTATCCAGGCCAACTACATTACCTCGCCCGTCGAGGGAGCAGACGAATTCGGTCGGCCTGATTCCACCCTTGCCGGTGGCGACAACTTCCGGGTTTTTGACATGGGCATATTCAGCCAGGGTACTTACAACTGGTCTGACCACCTGAAAATGGTACTCGCCACCCGCGTCGACTACAACCAGATCCGCTCCAATGGCGGTTACGGTTTTGTTTTCAATCCGCGGTTGAGCCTCATTTATTCGCGGGGCATGTTTGTGTTTAAAGGGATTTATGCAGAAGCCTTTAAAGACGCCTCCTATCTTCAAAAATATGCCACGACCCGCGAGAGGCTGCTCAACAATCCAACTTTGCAGCCTGAGCGCGTGAAGAACGTCGAGGGCAGCATTGCTGTGCGGTTCAGCAAAGCGCTGTCGGCGAACATAGCTGCTTATGTGGCCAATTACAGTAATGCAGTCGGGCTGGCGACTGCCACTATCCCCGGCACGCAAACTACAACTACCCAGTTCCAGGCTTTGGGGAAGCAGCGCATTATCGGTCTGCAATCGGAAGCGCGATATGACGTGAAAGGTCTGAACATCTGGGGGAATTTCACTTACAGCAACCCGCGCGACCTGAAAGTGGAGGGGCAGAAGATCCCTATCAGCGATGTAGCGCCCTGGTCGGCCAACCTTGGTGCCGTGTACGAGCCTGTCAAAAACCTGAGCATCAGCATTACCAACAATTACATCAGTGTGCGGAAATCGGGGGCGGGTACTTCGGGCAGCAGCAACCCGATCACACGTTTCCCGGCGATATACCTGCTTAATTCCGCAGTTACTTACCAGAACATT
>NZ_JBHYGF010000285.1:0-5623 GCF_051859145.1 Dyadobacter sp. | reverse complement strand
AAATGTGGTACTTGCCTTGATTCCCTGGCCGATTTTCTGATTTAAATCGCCTTCGCGGTTGATACCTCTGCCTTCATAGCTTTTAGAAATATCACCTCCAAAGTTCATCATAGGATCATTGGAAGGGTCTTTTCCCTGTGTGGCTACCATCAGGGTTCCATAAGCAGACAGGCGGGGAGTGACCTTATAGCGGATTATACCAAGGTATTCTCTGAAATTAGCCCCGAGCGGATGAGCGAGTGACTGGCCGTAATGCATGTAATTTCTACCGCCATCTTTATGAGAATAAGTGTAGGGGCGAACCAAATTATATTCTGCCTGTAAGTCGAGATTCGGCACACCGAATGCATCTACGTACTTGGCGCCAACTTGAAGACTGTATTTGTTAGTCCAAGATTTGCTGCCATTGAAAAGGAATTTTGTCAAAAATTCATCCAAAACAAATTGCCCGTAAACAGAAGCCTTGTTTGCCACAAGCCAGCGGAAATCAAAACCCAGCAATGCATTGTCCTGACTACCTATATACGATTCAACATATCTGTAAAAAATGATCGGGTTGAGGTAATTGAGATCGTATCCGCCGCCTACTGTATCCCGGTTGAAAACTTCTGCTTCAAACACACCAATATTGATCTTATCTGTCAGATTGAAGCTTAAATGGTGAATGGCGGCAAACTTTTTGTGCCTCAGTTCTTCGGTAAAAGCATTGGAGGATGCATTGATCATGCTCGTCCACAGATTGGTATAATGGAACTTGCCTAACTGTGTGTCCAGGCGCAAAAAGAGGTAGGGACTGCTGTTATCCGAAAGAATCAGTGACCGGTAGCCGCTACCAAACGTATTATGATCGTGGCCAAAGCGGAGGTTTATGCTTTTCAATGGACGGAATGTGATATACCCGCGTGCACTCAAAAAGTCTTTTCCATTGCGTGTGGTTTTCGCCAGCCCTTCTCCCGGGAAGCTTTTAGCGATGGTCGCCAACTCACCGACAGTATTTACATAATTAGGAAACCGGCCCTGGTTATCAGCGACGTAGGTGTAAAATCCAAGCTTTTCATTGATCATTCCCCGGATCTCGACGCCCCTCGCTGTAAACCACATGGTAGAATCGGTAGTGAGACCACCGGCGGATAGGTGATCCCGGCCAATGAAGTTAGTAGTAGTAAAGTTAAAATGCAGGTCGAAGTCCTTGTTGTGAATGCTGTAAAGGTCGGCGGGGTGATGAAAAAACCGTCTTTTCTGCCCTTTTGGCGGTACTTTAAACCAATGCAGTCGCGAAAGCTGGTCGTATTTCAGTGAATCCGTTGCGACCATTCCGTTCGTCCATTCCCAGCTGTCTTCCCGCAGGTAATCAATCGTCTCCCAGTCGCGCTCGGTAAAGTTGACAGTTCCCTCCTTGAGAATGGAATCGGTAAGTGCAACAACCGCCTTTCTCTCAAATGGTTTGGTATTATAATGAAAACCTTCCGTGAATTTGCCCCGCTTGATTTCAAGACGGTCGATGAGATGGTAGTAGTCGTCGTTGAAAGGTATAAATGAACTTTGTGCGTGTCCGTATGACAGGGATACCAGTATGATCAACAAGGTTTTAAGATACCGGCTTATTCCTGGAACCATAGGCAAACAAAATCTACTGTTCACACAAATCGAACTTTTGCGAAGAATTTTTAGAATTATACATCCAAATTACGTCAATGAATTTGTATTATCTTGCATGGAGTAGCTTAAAAACTGTCGATTATATGTTTTTACTAACCCAAAAACCTTCCATTGCGGATCACTATCTGGCCGAGTTGCGTGATGTAAATTTTCAAAGAGACCGGATGAGATTTCGTCGGAATATGGAGCGGTTGGGGGAGCTGCTGGCTTACGAACTTTCAAAAACTTTGACCTTCCGGACCTCCAAAGTGGAGACCCCGCTCGGGGAGGCGCCTTCCCGTTCATTGCTGCAACCGATTGTCCTGGCCACGATTTTACGCGCTGGACTTCCGCTTCACCAGGGTTTTCTGAACATTTTCGACCATGCAGACAATGCATTCATCGGCGCTTACCGCGGGCACCACATTCATGATGAGGATGAGTTTGAAGTCGAAATGGACTATATCACCAGTCCGGACCTGACAGGCAAAATCCTCGTGCTGATTGACCCGATGCTGGCAACCGGCCGGTCCATGGAAAAAGTGTATCACGCATTGCTGCGCTTTGGAATTCCTTCCCAAACCCATATCGCCTCCGTGATCGCCAGTCCCGAAGGCGTTGAATATTTACAGCAGCGCATTCCGCAATGCAGGCTCTGGCTCGGCGCGGTCGACCAAAAACTGAATGAACAATACTACATTGTTCCAGGTCTGGGCGACGCGGGCGACCTTGCTTACGGAGAGAAATAGCCTAGTTCAGCAATTCATCGAAAGTGATACTTATATAATAGGTAGAGCCTACATTCGGGCTGGCGTATGATTGAATGTACGACTTACCCAGTAAGTTGGTGCCGCCCACTTTTATAATGGACTTGATCGGCGACACTTTCAGGCTCACCTGTGCATCCAGATTGTGAATAGCCGGCACTTTTGTATTTGAAAAAACAGGAATACCCGTGCTCGTCGGAACCACGAAGCTTGACTCCCACAAATAAGCCTGCTGATACCGATATACCACATTAAAGCCCAGCGAGTTACTGCTGGTGATCCTCTTGCCAAAATTGACATTGTACCGGTACTTCGGCGTATTGAAAGAGGAATACTGGACTTCCGGCGACGGGGTAAAATTGCGAAGCTCATTGTTCGCCACATTTCCACCTGCATTAAAGCCGCGCGGCAAGGCATAGTTAAGTCCGATTGCAAAGCCGGTCGTTGTAATTGTTTCCGATGTATTTACAACCCGTGAAAATCCATTGAAACTACCCACGCCAATGCCGGATTCTATCGGGAGTCCTGGTGCCGCTGGTGCGGTAGGAACCACAATAACCCCTCCGCCGATCAGATTCCTGTATTGACTCACATAATAATAAGCATCGATAAAGAGCTTTTTCGCAATAACTCCTTTGTAACCAATCTCGTAAGAAGCAATCCGCTCGGGTTGTAAACGCCTGGCATTGTACTTGGGAAGTTTTGCCAGCGCGTAAGCCTGCGCCAGAGTAGGTACCAGGCCAGGAACCTGTGCGGCCAGAATACCGGGAAGTTGTGAAGAAAGTGCGCCTGGCAGGGCCTGGTTCACTCCATTGGTAATCGCGCTTTGAATAACAGCGGCATCATTCGGGATTTGACCGGCTGCTACTGCCTGGTTTACTGCCGCGGTAACCTGCGTTGTAACTGCCTGGGTAATGGCGGCCGTCGCCTGCTGGGTTACCACTGCTTTGGCATAGGTGGTGGCACTCGCAACAATGCCCGGGTCACTATTGATCACTTTTGTGATTGCTTCCGTCGAAAGATTCTGGCGCAATATCCCATTTGCCAGATTGTACCTCGCGTCAAATTCAGGTAAGCCGCCGATCAGTGTGCCAGCCGGGGTTTTCAGGTCGATATATTGGTTTTGAGTTGTGGGAATGCGAAAACCGGTTTGATAGGAGAGGCGGATATTGTGTTCACCGAAAGTGGTTACTGCCGATATTCTGGGTGTAAACTGGCCTTTGAAATTCTCATTCTTATCATACCTGATCGACCCGGTAAGTTTCAAGTGGTCGGACAGGAGCGATTTCCCTGCCTGCAAAAATGCGCCGAATTCATTGATCGGGATTGTTCCGGACCTGCCTTCTTTAGTATCGGCAAATAAAGTACCTGCCGAGCGTAACTGATATTGCCTGAAATTGGCCCCGGCAAGTACTTCCACTACTTTGATTTGGTTTTTGAAATTATAAAAACCTTCCACGTGATAAAGATTGGTTTTATCAGCAAAACCGCCGCCGCCTTCTACAATGGGCATGTTCCGGTACTTGTCCAAAAGCTGGGTAAAGGCTGGCGTTCCTGGCATGGGCATATTAGCGTCAGCAGTTTGCCGGGCTAGCAAATGCGCCTGTGTCTCGTCGCTCCCCGCCGCGCGCGCTGCGGCGAATGTGCCGGTATACTGGCCAAACCAGATATTGTTCGGTTTGAAATCGTTCAGCATGGAAACCGCCGCCAGTCCCGACAGATATGATTTACCAGATCTTTCCTGCGTGGTGTACGCGCGCACTGTGAAATTATCGCCGCGCAGTTCGAGTTTTGCCTGTGTCAGATTGAAGTTCCGCAATGCATAGCGACCGGTGCCGGTATAAACGGTTGTTCCGTACCCATAGTTAACCTGCGCCACGGCTTCTACTTTTTCATTGATCCGGTAATGTAAAGCTGCATTGGCTTTGAAGCTCTTGGTATTATAATCCACGAGATCTTTTTCAAGAAAGCCTGTGCGACTTACAAATGTACTGGGTACCAATCCGACTGCCGCCTGCGGAATCTGTCCCGCATTGGCCAGCGACTGCGCAACTGCATTGATGTTGGTCTGAATTTCATCCCCATAAACATTGACACCATCGTAGTCCAGTGCAGTACCTGCGCCACGTCCCGGATCTGCATTTCCGCCAACATTCAAATTGGTGTAATTAGTTGCTTCCCAATCAGTCGCGCGGATCAGTGAAATATTAGCCTTGAATGCGATCTTGTTGTTAAAGGCTTTTGCATACCGGATTGTTGCATCTACGAACGGTGTCGTGGGTTTATTTCTGCGCGATTCATGCATGATCCCGCCCTTTACACTGGCACTCAGTCCCTGGTATAGGAAAGGACTTTTACTGTTCATCAGGATTAGTCCATTCACTGCATTCGGTCCGTACAATGCAGAGGCAGCGCCGGGCAGTACCTCTACGCTTTCTACGTCCAGTTCTGGAATACCGATGATGTTATCAAGCGGGAAGTTCAGGCCAGGCTCCTGGTTATCCATTCCGTCGATCATCTGAACAGTCCGCGGGTTACCTGTGCTGCCAAATCCGCGCATATTAACCGACTTGAACAGAAAACCCTGTGTCGTCATATCAATGCCTTTGAGATTATTCAGGGCGTCGTAAAAGCTGGCGGAAGGTGTGTCGCGCATATCGCGCAGGTTCATTTTTTCGATTGCTACCGGGGATTTCATCACCGATTCTTCGCCCAGGGTAATCTGCTCAACCAGTTGGATGTCAAGATTGGATTGGCCCGACGTAACGGCAACTTCCTGTGTCTGAAAGCCAACCGATGAAATTACGAGCGTGAAAGGCGGGACAGAGCTGGTATTCAGGCTGAATTCTCCTTTATTGTCGGTGATAGTACCCGCCACTTTTCCTTTGATCTGAATGCTGATACCTGCCAGCGGCTCGCGCGAGGCTGATTCTGTCACTTTGCCTTTGAGGCTGGTCTGGCAAAATGCAACAGCAGGGAGCAAAAGAACCAAGATCAGAACGTGAATTTTTGTAAAAATTGATCCCATTGATTTCAGGTTTTTGATGTGGATTATACAGGAGTAACGTACAAAATTTTCTTTGAATTTTGACAAAGTTATTATGGCTAAATTTTGTTCATAACAATGTGGCTGTGGGTGCATTCATGATGATTTCAGTTGATTTCAAGGGTCAATGACCGTTTTATGGTAATTTAACTTGCCTTTTTGACTGTTTGGG
>NZ_JBHYGF010000284.1:0-5641 GCF_051859145.1 Dyadobacter sp. | reverse complement strand
CCCGATATCTGGTATTATATGGATTACAAACTGGGCGAACTGGGCGTTGTCTCTTCCATGGTCGACTTCAATGATCAGATCACAGCAAAGTCCAAAAATGTGAAATCCAAAGATATGACGCTGGTGTCGATCGGGTCTGAAGAGAAGGATATGTTTGTAAACCGGTTTGATGATTTTTATCAGCCTGCTGTCAAGAAAGCGAAGCTTGTAAAAACAACTGCAAAGAAAAAACCGGTAAGTGCGCCGGCAGAACAAAAGAAGAAAAAGGAAGAACCAACCGAAGGATTCTAAGCAAATTTTAATAAATGCAGTACTTTATGCTAGAAAATGAAATTCTGCATACATAATCATGGTTTTTAGGTACAATTTTGTTGTAAAATGACACAACTGTTGTATTTTTGAAGAAATCTGATTCTAATTTAATATTATCATTGAATAGTACAAAATGAGTGTTGCTTTATTAATAGTATCAATTGTTGCCGCTTATTTGCTGGGGTCTATTCCAAGTTCAGTGTGGTACGGAATAGGATATTTTGGAATTGATGTTCGCAAGCAGGGTAGCGGCAATGCAGGGGCTACCAATACTTTCAGGGTTCTGGGAAAACGTGCCGGAACAATCGTAATGTTGATTGACGTACTGAAAGGCTGGACTGCAACTTGCCTCGCTTCCATGCTCTTTTATATGAATGAAATCGGCGAGACGGAGCTGCTGGTTTACAAGATCCTTTTCGGGATCATCGCCATTATCGGTCATATTTTCCCTGTTTTCGTCAACTTCAAAGGAGGTAAAGGTATCGCGACCTTATTGGGTATGGTACTGGCAATTCACCCCGAGCTTGCTTCCGTTTGCATCACAATCTTTATTCTGACACTAATAGCATCTCAATACGTTTCGCTCAGCTCCATCCTAGCTACGCTTGCATTCCCGGTACTTTCGTGGACTGGTGCATTCGGCCACCCGGAGCCGCTGCTGATCGTTTTTGGTTTTGTGATGTTTGTTCTCGTAGTTTTTACGCATCAGAAGAACATCGTAAGGCTTTTGAATGGAAATGAAAACCGCGTCAAAATCTTCGGACGCAAATCCGGCAGCGCGCAGTAAAAGACACTGGTATTTAAGAAATCCAAACCCCTGGGGAAACCTTAGGGGTTATTTTTTTATCTTGGCTCGTCATTTTAATCCACAACAATGCAGACATATATTGAAGAAAACCGCGATAGATTTTTGAATGAACTCCTGGATTTGCTCCGCATTCCCTCAGTAAGTGCCGATTCCAAGTTTAAAGGAGATATGCTCAAAGCAGCGGAATTTGTGCGCGACAGCATTCAAAAAGCGGGCGCAGACAAAGCGGAGATTTACGAAACAGCCGGGCATCCTGTTGTTTATGGAGAGAAAATCATTGATCCTGCATTGCCAACAGTACTTATCTATGGTCACTATGATGTGCAGCCGGCAGATCCCTACGAACTCTGGAACTCGCCTCCATTTGAACCCGTGATCAAAAACGAGCGCATTTATGCACGTGGCGCCTGCGACGACAAAGGTCAGTTTTATATGCATATCAAAGCATTGGAAACAATGCTGGCTACCAATACGCTTACCTGCAATGTGAAAGTAATGATTGAAGGCGAGGAGGAAATCGGTTCTTCCAACCTTGGTACTTTCGTCCGGGAACATCGCGATATGCTCAAATGTGATACCATCCTGATCTCGGACACCAGCATTATTGCCAATGATGTACCTTCCATTGAAACCGGTCTCCGCGGATTGACTTATGTGGAAGTGGAAGTAGTGGGCGCAAACCGCGACCTGCATTCCGGAGTATACGGCGGCGGCGTGGCGAACCCTATTAACGTACTTTGCGAGATGATCGCGTCGCTCAAAGATGAAAACGGACACATTACAATCCCGGGTTTTTACGACAAAGTAGAGGACCTCTCACAGGAGCAGCGTGACGCACTGAATGCAGCGCCGTTTGATCTGAGCGAGTATAAAAGAGACTTGGATATTAACGATATCCAGGGAGAAGAAGGTTACACAACTATTGAACGAACATCTGTCCGGCCGACACTGGATGTAAATGGAATCTGGGGAGGTTATATCGGCGAGGGCGCAAAAACGGTTTTACCCTCCAAAGCCAATGCAAAAATCTCTATGCGGCTCGTTCCCCACCAGACAGACGACGTGATTTTAGAGTTGTTTACAAAACACTTCGAATCAATCGCGCCGGCTTCGGTAAAAGTGAAAGTAACCCCGCACCACGGCGGCCTGCCTTATGTAACACCTACTGATTCTGTCGAATACAAAGCTGCCGAGCTGGCGATGGAAGAGTCTTTTGGCAAAAAACCAATTCCAACAAGAGGAGGAGGAAGTATCCCGATTGTAGCGCTGTTTGAGCAGGAACTCGGCTGCAAAAGCATTCTAATGGGCTTCGGTCTTGATATTGACGCACTACATTCGCCGAATGAAAGCTACGGGCTGTTCAATTATTATAAAGGAATAGAAACGATCCCGTTGTTTTTCAAGCATTATGCGGAGTTGAAGAAGTAATGTAGCGTTGTGCCTGCCCTTCGAAGGGCGGGCACAACCTTATCTTTTCCGCCGCTGTTCCCGCTTCATTTTCTTCAAATTCAAAATCGCTGCCTTGGCTTCTTTATCCTGGCTGGTTTTTTTATCAGCGCGGTCGTCGGCCAGTTTGTAGTATTTCAAAGCGGTTTCATAGTCTTTTTTCAGCTCTGCAATTTTACCCAAACCAATCAGCGAAGAGACATAGTATCCCGCATTCATCGATTTAGTCTGCGTTGAATAGTCAATCGCTTTCTGGTAATATTGGCCTGCCAGGTCGTAGTTGCGGTGATAGTTCATGTTGTAATAAGCCAGTACGTAAGCCGCATTCCGGCCGCTTACTCCTTCATAACCCGGCATTCCCTTGCTGATCTTATCGATGATATTCTGTGCTGCCCTTTCAGCTTCGCCCATTTTACCGGTGACAAATGCAGTCCGGCAGAAATATCTTTCGAAATATGGATTGTTAGGGTAAGTCTGCCACATGTACTTCGCCATTTCATAAGCCTTGTTGTGCTCATTTTCCATGCTGTAAATCTGCAACAGGAAGTACCTGGCTTCTACCCGCGTATAAAATGCATTGTTACCTACTTTTTCAAGCTGCTGCTCGCCAAGCTTCTTATTTCCTTTTGGAAAAAGCGCCAGGATGGGTTTAAGAATGGGATATTCTTTGGGTACCCATTCTGCATAATAATTATAAAGTCCGTCGCCAAAGAGCAGTTCCGGAGTCAGATCGCCATTTCCTTTGCATTGTTCAAAATATTTCAGTGACTTTTTTCCGGCAAATGCAGCTTTCGTCCAGCTCTCTCTTTCGGCATACAACCGGCCTTTGAATGCGTATGCAGCAGCCAGGAAAAATGCAGGCTCTACTTTGTTCTTTTCCTTATCGTAAAGTTCCTCAGCCAGGTTGATGGTCGAGTCCATTTGTGCCAGAAAGGTTTTGTCGTAAGCTTCATTTTCGGTATTAGGCACGATTTTCCACCACTCTGCCAGGCCCATCAAAAAGTGCGGCATCGGGTGTTTCGGATACCTGTATTTCAACCACCTGAACTCTGCATCCGCTTCATGAAACTGATAATTGTAAAGCATATTGATCGCTTCCGTAGACTCGATCTGCACGCTCGGGTTTTTCAGGATCATATCGTAATTCTTGTCCAACTCGGCCGAAGAATACAATTGAGCAGAAGCTTTGGAGGAGATAATTAAAGCTAAGCAGCAGAATATGATGGTGTTAATGATACTTTTCATAGCAGGGGTAAACTTGTTCCTATTAACGAGCGATTTATATTTTACGTTTGTCAGCGGCCCGGTTTTTGAAAAAAGAGTTAATATTGATCCTCAGAGCTTTTGCTAAAATGACACCTTAGAAAATGATTAACATCCACGATAAAACTTTTGTCCCATTCATTCCCAACGCGACGATCGAAGGCCGCATTTCCGAACTGGCCGCGCTGATCACCAAGGATTATGAAGACCATTGTCCTGTTTTCCTGGTCGTTTTAAATGGTGCTTTTTTATTCGCAAGTGAGCTGGTTAAAAGAGTGGGTTTATCGTGCGAAATTACATTTATCCGCTTCTCCTCCTATTCAAAAACTGAGTCAACGGGCGAAGTGAAAGAGATTATGGGTTTGGACCAGGATCTCACAGACCGGGATGTTATCATTATTGAAGATATTATTGATACGGGACTGACGATGTCAGCACTTGTAAAAAAGGTACACGCGCTTTCGCCCAAATCCGTCGAAATTGCCACTTTGCTTCATAAGCCGGATGCATTGAAAACCCCGGTTTCTATGCGATATACAGGTTTTGAAATCGAGAACAAGTTTGTAGTCGGCTACGGTTTGGACTATGACGGAATAGGGCGGAACCTGGATTGCCTGTATGTTTTGGCTTAAATGCGGTACACACTACTCAACTAACCACCATTCTTTTTATGCTCATTCAGTTCTTTGGGGCAGCACAAACCGTAACCGGAAGCAAGCACCTGATCACTACCGAAAAAGGAACAAAAATTCTGCTCGACTGCGGTCTTTTTCAAGGAATACAAACCGACGAGTTCAATGAGAGTTTTGGGTTCAAACCCGGAGAGGTAGACTATCTGTTATTGTCTCACGCCCACATTGACCATTCAGGGTTGATTCCAAGACTGGTCAGAAAGGGTTTCAAAGGAGAGATTTATTGTACACCGGCTACGGCGGATCTTTGCCGCGTGATGCTGATGGACAGCGCCTACATTCAGGAAAAAGACCTTGAAAGGATTAATAAACGCCGACAGCACCAGGGCAGGCCGCTGCTCGAAGAGTTGTACAATGCAGAGGATGCAGCACATGCATTGAGTTTGTTTAAAACAGTGAAGTACGGACAGACCTTCTATGTAGGCGAAGATAAGGAAGTTGCCGTCTTGCTTACCGATGCAGCGCATTTGCTGGGAAGCGCGGCTGTTCACCTGACCATTCCGGATGGAGGTACTTCAAAACAATTGACATTTACCGGAGATATCGGCAGACCCGAAGACCGAATTTTAAAGAAGCCAGACGTATTTCCGCAGGCAGATTTCATCATTTGCGAGTCAACTTACGGCGACAGGCTTCACGAAAAGGAAGTCGATATGAAGTCGCATTTGCTGCGCATTGTTAAAGAAACCTGTGTGGACAGGAATGGGAAACTGATCATACCTGCCTTTGCCATTGACCGCACTCAGGAATTGATCTATGCTTTGGACCAACTATATAGTTCCGGCCAGCTGCCGCATATTCCCGTGTATATTGATAGTCCGCTGGCAATTCGTGCCACTGCGATTATGAAGGAACACGATGAATGTTTTAACCCTGAAATACTTGCTTATATTGAGAAAGACGGAGATGCATTTGCGTTTCCATATCTGCATTACATTTCCGATGTGGAAGATTCCATTGCATTGAATGATAAAAAAGAACCCTGCATTATCATCAGCGCATCAGGAATGGCAGAAGCTGGGCGGATCAAGCACCATATTAAAAATAATATAGGAGATAGTAATGCAACGATTTTGCTGGTAGGTTATGCTTCTGCCAACACACTTGCCGGTGCATTAAA
>NZ_JBHYGF010000283.1:0-5680 GCF_051859145.1 Dyadobacter sp. | reverse complement strand
AGTTACCGAACGTGAATTGAACCTGGGTCTTGACCTGCAAGGTGGAATGCACGTGGTACTTGAAGTAGCACCTGCTGACATTTTGAAAGGAATGGCAGGCGGAAATGCACGCAGCGCCGCTTTCCAGACTGCATTGAAAAAAGCTGGCGAAGACAAAGCGGCCAGCAACAGCACATTCATTAACCGTTTTGCGGCAGCATACAAAGAAGCAGCGCCTAATAGCAGCCTTGCTTCCCTGTTTGCAACCAGCGCCAACCGCGGCAAGATCAGCAGCAATTCATCTGATGGAGATGTAGTTAAAATGTTGAACACCGAGGTAAACAATTCCATTGACCGCGCATTCCAGATCACTTCTGCACGTATTGACAAGTTTGGGGTAACTAACCCAAACATCCAGCGCTTGCCTGGTCAAAACCGGATTCTGGTTGAGTTACCTGGTGTTGATAACCCTGAGCGTGTTCGTCGTTTGCTTTCAGGCGCTGCAAAACTGGAATTTGCAGAAGTATACCTGACTCAGGAACTGGGCGCAGGTCTGGAAGGATTGGGCCGGTACCTAACCCAGCAAGCTGAAATTGAAAAATCGAAAAAACCTGCTGCTGCAACAATTGCAACAGCTGATACTACCAAGAAAACATCAACTGGCGGTCTGGCTGAACAGCTGGCGCAGAAAAGCGACTCTACTGCAAACGATTCAGCTGCGGTAGCTGCACAAACTGCTGCATTGACAAGCCTGTTTGTTCCAATGCCACAAGGATTGGGTGTTTATCTGAAAGACACTGCACGTGCCGGAGAAATCCTGCGCCGCCCCGAAGTACGCTCAATGTTCCCTGCTGACCTTGTTTTCATGTGGGACAGAAAAGGAACAGCTGCCGGTGACAACCAATTGATCCTGCCTTTGTATTTTATCAAAAAGGCAAACGGCGAAGCTGCAATGGAAGGTGACGTGATTGTGGATGCAACACACGATTACGACGAAAGAGGCCGGCCGGAAGTTACCATGCGCATGAATGGAGAAGGTGCCCGTAAATGGCGCTCACTCACTGCCCGTAGTGTTGGTCGCCCGGTAGCGATTATTATCGATAACCTGGTTTACACCGCACCAACTGTGCAAGGTGAAATTCCAAATGGTAACTCAAGCATTACCGGGAACTTCACTGTGGAAGAGACAAAGGATATGTCAAACGTGCTGAAAGCGGGTAAACTGCCTGCTCCGACGCACATTGTAGAAGAAGCAGTTGTAGGTTCATCACTGGGTGCTGAGGCGATTAACGACGGTTTGCTTTCATCTGCGGTTGGTTTGCTGATCGTATTGGTTTTCATGGTCGCTTATTACAACAAAGCAGGCTGGATCGCAGATATCGCATTGCTGATCAACTTGTTCTTCCTTTTGGGTGTAATGGCGTCACTGGGTGCAGTATTGACACTTTCAGGTATCGCAGGTATTGTACTTTCGATTGGTATGGCGGTAGATGCGAACGTACTGATTTATGAAGGTATTAAAACCGAACTGGAAGAAGGCAAGGCATTCGGACAGGCAATACGTGACGGTTTCAAGCATTCATTGAGCGCGATTATTGACTCGAACGTAACTACGCTTTTAACAGGTATTATCCTTTATACATTCGGTACAGGATTGGTACTTGGTTTCGCGACTACGCTGGTTTTGGGTCTGCTTACTTCATTGTTCAGCGCGATTTTCATTACACGTCTGTTACTTGAATATCAGATCAAAAGAGGCAAAGTATTCAACTTCTACACGGGGCTCACCAAGAACTGGTTTAAAGACAACGATTTCGACTTCGTGTCACAACGTAAGCGTTTCTATCTGATCTCCGGAGTAATTATCGCAATCGGGATCGGTTCATTCATTTTCAAGGGATTTGGTTTAGGTATCGATTTCAAAGGTGGCCGCTCTTATGTGGTTCGTTTTGAGAATAATGTAGATGCCGATGATCTTCGGAATAAAATGGACGAAACACTTGGATCTGCAACTGAGGTAAAAACTTTCGGTGGTCAGGATCAGGTTAAAATCACAACTGCTTACCTGATTGAAGAAACAACAGCGGATGCAGATCAGAAAGCGGAAGCGAAGATCATGGAAGGTGTGAAGAAAATCGGAGGTAACCCGGCGAAAATCGTGAGCTCGAACAAAGTAGGGCCAACTATGGCGCAGGATACACTTTGGTCAGCTGTTTACGCGGTACTACTTGCATTGGCTGCCAACTTTGTATATATTTTGATCCGGTTTAAAAGAGTTGCATTCAGCTACGGTGCGGTTATGTCACTTGCACACGACGTGGTGATTATCCTTGCGATATTCTCGCTGTTCAATGGCTGGTTACCATGGTCACTCGATATCGACCAGGCGTTTATCGGTGCAATCCTAACTATGATCGGTTATTCTATGAACGATACAGTCGTAATTTATGACCGTATCCGTGACTACCTGGCCGATGATAAGTCACGTGGCCAGAGCCTTCCAACAGTTATCAATAATGCACTAAACAGTACATTGAGCCGTACCGCGGTAACTGGTATCTCGGTAATCCTGGTACTGATCGTATTGATGATTTTCGGAGGCGCAGTAATCCGCGGATTTACATTCTGTATGTTGCTTGGTGTAATCGTAGGTACTTATTCTTCGCTTTTTGTGGCGGCACCAATCGTGGTTGACCTTCTGCAGCGCGACCAGAATAAAACGCCTGCACTCGCAACAGCGGATACTGCACCAGCAGCGCCAAAGAAAGTAAAAGCTTAATAAAGTTGAAGAAAAGAGGGTTAGTGTTATGCTATCCCTCTTTTTGTTTTGTGTCTTTACTTTTTTGGCAAATTTTCTTTTTAGTTTTATAAGATGTTCATATAACTACAACAAACAGCTTATGGCAAATCAATTATGGGTTAAAAAGCCCATTGAGAAATTATTAAGTGAATCAACAGGCGAAGCTAACCAGCTCAAAAGATCATTAGGGTCCGCGAGTCTGGTAGCACTAGGAATTGGTGCCATCATTGGTGCGGGACTCTTCTCTCTAACAGGTATTGCCGCCGCGGAACATTCAGGACCTGCGGTTACGATCTCATTTATACTTGCCGCGGTAGGCTGCGGCTTTGCCGGTCTTTGCTACGCCGAATTTGCTTCCATGATACCTATTGCCGGAAGTGCCTATACTTATTCTTATGCTACAATGGGCGAGTTCGTGGCCTGGATCATCGGCTGGGATCTGGTTCTTGAATATGCGCTCGGTGCTGCAACGGTCTCGGTGAGCTGGTCGCGGTACCTGCTTGAATTGCTCAGCAAATTTGACATACACCTTCCCACTCAACTGGTTTGTTCCCCTTTTGAAGTGGTAACACTTAGTAACGGAACAGTAATCGATAACGGGATTGTAAACCTGCCCGCCATTTTCATCGTGTGCATGCTATCATTATTGCTGATCCGTGGTACCGAAGGTTCTGCATTTCTGAACAACTTTCTGGTAGTCCTGAAAGTAGCTGTAGTACTGATATTTATTGCATTGGGATGGAGCCACATCAATCCTGACAACTACGTTCCTTACATTCCTGAAAACACAGGCGCTTACGAGAACTTTGGCTGGTCGGGTATTGCCACCGGGGCTGCTGTCGTCTTCTTTGCATTCATCGGATTCGACGCAGTGTCCACTGCCGCACAAGAAGCGAAGAACCCGCAAAAGGGAATGCCGATTGGTATCCTGGGCTCGCTCGTAGTTTGTACGATTTTGTACGTGCTTTTTGCGCACGTAATGACTGGTCTGGTGAAATACACCGATTTCCTGAACGACGCAAAACCAGCTGCAACTGCATTCGCAAAAACTGGCTACGATTCGCTGCAAACAGCATTGATCATCGCGATTTTAGCTGGATATACTTCGGTAATGCTCGTGATGCTTTTGGGCCAGAGCCGCGTGTTTTACTCGATGAGTAAAGACGGATTGCTGCCTAGATTTTTCAGTGCAGTGCATCCCAAATTTTCTACGCCATGGAAGACAAACCTGTTCTTTATGGCTTTTGTAAGCATTTTCGCAGGACTGGTTCCGGTGAGTGATCTTGGTCACATGGTAAGTATCGGTACTTTGTTCGCATTCTGCCTGGTATGTGTGGGTGTTTGGATGCTCCGCGTAAAAAGACCTGAATTGCACCGTGCATTCCGTACGCCACTGGTCCCATTTGTACCAATCATGGGAATTGTAGTTTGTGTATACCTTATGTACTCTCTGCCGGTAGAAAGCTGGTACCGTCTGGCCATTTGGCTGGCGATTGGCTTAGCGGTTTATTTTGGATATGGTAAGAAGAATAGTAAGATAGGTCACGAGTAGGAGGCTGTCAGCTTTCGGCCGTTAGCTATCGGCTTTTTTCGATATTTATATTTCAGGCCGTGGTCGTTTCAGCAGAAGCAGCCACGGCTTCTTGTTTTTGGCTGAATGCTTTTTACTTACATTCTATTCTGCATTCAATAGACGGCGGGTATCCTTTGGATATTAATTCATCCTTGATTTCAATGCAGGTACTTTTAATGAGTTCTAGCTTCGAGCACGTGTTAGGCACTAGCATCATCAAATTGAAACTGCTTCCGTCAAAACCTTGTGCAAGGATACTAATCCTGGTAACACGACTACTCACCAGATTGCAGTATTCATTGTACCAGCGATTGAAAGCAATTTTCCTATTCCGCTGTCTACCATCCTGGGTGTCATACATAACAAGAATCGACCATTCTGGGTGTTTTCGAGCAACGTCCATTAAGATCTGGAAGATTGTTTGCTTAATTCGCGCGTCATATTTCTTCATAAAAAAGCCTCTGGAGAAGGTAGTTGGTCTGAATCCAAAGGTTACGATGTCGTCTTTTATCAATGGGTAAGCATCGAAATACCTGATGCACTTGTAAAGTAGCACGAATAGAAAACATCAGATCCAGTTTTGAAATAGTATTCTACATCGCCATCACGATATTCAACTGTGTACTTATAAGGCTTTAATGAACCTAACTCCTCTGGCATGTAACTCATCCCTGGTAATTTTTCCGTCGTAGTACAGATTAACGGATTCTTTGTCCGCCATTACTTTTTCAATTAACCGAGTCAATCGATCGCTTTTCTTTGCACCATCAGCAGCTTCTGCCACTGGTGCGTTTGCCGTTTTGTTCATGGTTTTCTTAGTTTCGATTTTCACTTTTCTTGAACGTAGTAAATGGCGGCTACTCATTTTCAGGAGCTTGCCAGCAGAGATAAAATTAGAAAGAATAATTTACTTTTTATAATCAATCCCTTGCCGTCGACTAAAGTCGACAGCAAGGGAGCTTAAAGCCGGGCCAACACTCTTTCCGAAACCGTCTGCCCGATTGAGAGCGATGACGTGGCTGCGGGTGAGGGTGCATTACAAACGTTAATTGCATTTTTGTTTTCGATAATTGAAAAATCATCCAGCAGGCCGCCGTCGTAGTCACAAGCCTGTGCGCGGACGCCGGAGCCGCCGGGAACCAGATCCTCGATCCGTACTGCCGGGATCAATCCCTGCAATGCTTTGGTAAAAGCAGCTTTCGAAAACGACCGGTAATATTCTCCCATTCCCGTTTTCCAGTATTTGGTTGCTACCTTCCTGAATCCTGGCCAGGCAAGTGATTCCAGGAGCTCGGGTACATTGATGTCCAGCCGGTTGTAACCTTCGC
>NZ_JBHYGF010000282.1:0-5687 GCF_051859145.1 Dyadobacter sp. | reverse complement strand
ATGGAATTGTTTATTAAAAACAAGATCATCGATATTGACCAAAAACTAAGCAAAGGCGAGGACGAAACGGATATTGCGACAAGACTTTCCTGGCACAAATCCAACACTGCGCTTTATAATGAAGTAAAAGATGCAAAGGATAAAACGATCCATGCAGAACGTGAGGAATTGAAACAAAAGATCGTGAAAATCCAGACCAAAGAATTTCCGGAATTAAGAAATGCGTATGTCGATTCGAAGAAAGAAGTACTAGGTCAGGAGCACATTGCTATTTCACTTTCGGGTGATAAAAACGAAGTACTGACTTTCACAGGCGAAATATTTGAACCGAAGAAAACACAAAAAGATTTTATGAAAAACATACGTGACATTGTATACGATCTGAGATTTAAGAAGGTAGTATACAAATGGTCGGAGAACAAAAGTGATATCGCGGATTACGAAATTGACTCCAAGAATGATGCAGAGATTTGATCCAAAACAAAGCAAGCCGGTTGACGCCGGCTTGCTTTGTTTTCAGGTAACAGATAAGAATGATTTTACTCGTCAGAGCAATGAATCAAAATGAATGGGCAGCTGGTTAATACGTTTCCCAGTTGCATGATAAATGGCGTTGGCAATAGCAGGCGGCATTGCCACAAGCCCTATCTCTCCTACCCCTTTGACCCCCAATGCATTTACGATTTCATCATTTTCCTCTACAAAAATTACATCGAGATCATGAATGTCCGCGTGTACAGGTATGTGATACTCGGCCAGGTTCTGGTTCATGTATTTACCCAGATTGAAATCCTGAATCGTTTCCTCCCTCAATGCCTTGCTGATTCCCCAGATCATTCCACCCAGGATCTGGCTGCGGGCTGTTTTCGGATTGATGATTTTACCGGCAGCTACTGCCGTAATCGCCCGGGTTACATTCACGATACCGAGCTGCTCGTCGACTTCTACTTCCACGAATGCAGCACTGTGGGTAGCGCGTGAATATTTCTTTTGCTTCAAAAGCGAGGGTACCGAAAATTTCGAAACTTTGATCGGCTTACCGCCATTCGCTTCTATGATTTCCAGGAATGAGATTGACTTACTCCGGTCGCTCCGCAGGAATATCCGGCTATCTTCAAAAACAACCTCTTTCAGATCTGCTTTGCTAACAACCGAATCCTTCATTTTTTTAGCGATAGAAAACAGCTTTTTCTTCAAAGCGACGCCCGCCACCTTCACTGCCGATCCAACAGTAGATACCGTGAAAGAGCCTCCCTGAATGGGCGCAAAAGGCTTTTTACTGTCTCCATATAAAAATTCCACATCCTCTATTTTCATCCCCAGCTCGTCGGCAGCGATTTGCGTCGTGACGGTCAGGGTACCCGTTCCAATATCCGTTACCGCGCTGTTTACCCGCAATTTTCCATCGGTAGTAAGGATCGCCTCAGCCTTTGCCGGGAGCTGATTGGCTTCCCAGATCCCCGTCGCCATTCCGTAACCTACAAGCTTATTGCCACGCCGCATACTGCGCGGCTCTGGACTCCGCTTATCCCAGCCAAATTTTTCTGCACCCTGCAAATAGCATTGGCGCAGCTCTTTGCTGCTGTAAGGCCGGTTCAGGCTCACATCATCTTCCGAATAGTTGATCAGCCGAAGTTGCAGCGGATCTATTTTGGTCTTATATGCCAACTCGTCCATTGTACTTTCTATGGCGTGCATGCCGGTACTCCCGCCCGGCGAGCGCATATCGAGCGGACTGTATACATCCAGCTCCACAAGTTTGTATTGCATTAAGGTATTGGCAGCCGGGTATAGCATATGCGCCCAGTTTACCACTACCTCGGTATAATCCTCAAACCGCGACGTTTCTCCTATCGCCAGGTGGTTCATGGCAGTAACCTTTCCGTCCATATCCGCACTGAAACGCGTTTGCTGAATGGTAGGTGGCCGGTGACCGAAAGTAAACATCTGCTGCCTGTCCAGTGTCACCAGTACCGACTGCTTCAATTCCAATGCGGCCATTACAGACAGGAAAAGCTGGTACTGCGGCCGCAATGCAGAACCAAATGCACCGCCCACATAAGGGGAAATAACGCGCACGTCTTTGTATTTCAACCCAAAAATATTGGCTACATACAGCTGACTGTTGACGGTACCCTGCGTTTTATCGTAAATGGTCAGTTTACCATCGCCTTCGTAAATAGTGGTGGTAGCAAACAGTTCCAAAGGATTGTGGTGCTCGGTACCGTGGTAATATTCCGCCGAAACCTGTGCGGGCGATTCCTGGTATGCTTTCTCAAATTTGCCTTTTGGTTTAGGCGGCAGCGGTTTCAGCATAGTCGCCATTCCGATCTTCGGAGAACGTGCTTTTGGTGTTTCCTTTCTGAGGTCTGTTTCAAATGCTTCTTCCTCATACTCTACGTCCACCAGCGTAGCCCCGTACCTTGCCAGTTCAAAAGTTTCTGCCACAACCAGTCCGATCGGCTGTCCATTATACAAGATATCTTCATCCTGCAAAGGCCGGAACGGGGAACCCGGGGGCGCATCCATATCGGCATATTGCAGATCAAACCAGGCTAGTGAGGGACGGTTTTCGTAGGTAAATACCTGCACGATACCCGGCACCGCTTTGGCCCGGCTTGTATCAAACCGCGTGATTTTTCCTTTGGTAATGGTACTGTTGATCACATATCCGTACAGCAGGCCTGGCACCTGATAATCGCCTGAGTATTTGGCTGTGCCGGTTACCTTAAGTTGTCCTTCCAGCCGGCTTAGCGGCTGGCCAACTTGTTTTTGAAATGCTTCCATTTGTTGATGTATAAGGTTAAGCAGAAGGCAACGCGCCCGGAACCTGTGTTTCAGGATTCAGCGCCATTAGTCCATTCCGGATAATGGCCCTTTTCGCCAGCTCAATTTTAAAGTCATTGTATTGGTAACCTTTCGCGCCGCGCAGGATGATATCCGCTGCCTGCGCAAAATTTGCCTCCGAAGCAGTTTTACCAACCAGAAATTCCTCAGCTTCGGGCACGCGCCAGGGCCTGTGTGCCACTCCGCCAAGTGCGATTCTGGCATTACTGATGATATCGCCTTCCATTTCCAGTCCAGTCGCAACGGACACCAATGCAAATGCGTAGGAGTTGCGATCTTTCAGTTTGAGATAGGAATAATGGTCTGAAAAGCCCTGCGGAGGCAGGTCGATGCTTGTGATGATCTCCCCTGGCAAAAGGTTATTGTCCAGCTCGGGCGTGTCACCAGGAAGGCGGTGGAAGTCAGCGAATGCAATACTCCTCGGACCATTTGGCCCTTCCACATTGACCGTAGCTTCCAATGCAGCCAGCGCAATGCACATATCGGAAGGAAATACCGCGATGCAATGTTCGCTGGTGCCCAATATGGCCATAATGCGATTATAACCCTGAATGGCCGAGCAGCCGGAGCCAGGCTCACGTTTGTTGCAGGGAACATTGGCATCGTAAAAATAATAACAGCGCGTACGTTGCAGCAGGTTGCCTCCATTGGTCGCCATATTCCTGATCTGCGCGGAAGCGCCGGCCAGCATCGCTTTTGAAAGCAATGGATATCTTTCCTCGATCAGCGGGTGCCAGGCCGTGTCTGCATTGGTAGCAAATGCGCTGAGGCGCAATCCGCCATTTTCCGTTTCAGTAACTGCGTCCTGCGTTCCTGCGTGGTTGATATCAATGAGTGTGGTAGGGTGTGCGAGATCATACTTCATCAAATCCAGCAGGTTTGTGCCGCCTGCGATGTACGAAGACTTTCTGCCGCTTTCCGACTTGCCGATCGCATCCTGGATGTTACCGGCTTTGAGATAATCGAAGTTATTCATGTGCGCCCTGGTTTTGAACGTCCATGATCGCGTCGATGATGTTGGTATTGGCACCGCATCGGCAAAGGTTTCCGCTCATGAGCTCTTTCACTTCTTCACGCGACTTCGCTTTTCCCTCCTTCATCATTCCGATCGCGCTGCATATCTGCCCTGGCGTGCAATACCCGCATTGAAATGCATCGTGTTCAATAAATGCTTTTTGCAATGGGTGCAGGTCGCCCTCGGGCGCTACGCCTTCGATCGTGGTGATCTCCGAACCATCTTTCATGACCGCAAGTGTGAGACAGCTGACGATCCGCTTTCCGTCGCAGATGATGGTACAAGCACCGCATTGCCCGTGGTCGCACCCTTTCTTTGTGCCCGTAAGCCCCGCGTAGTCCCTTATTGCATCCAGTAAACTGACCCAGGGAAGCAGGTTTAATTGCACCGGACTGCCGTTCACTTTCAAGCTGACCTGTCTATTTCCGGTCAAACCTGGCTTTTCTACGATTTCAGTTAACATGGTGATATAGCATTGATAAACATCAATCCAGACTATAACAATTATGCCAAGTAACTGCGTGCTTCTTAAAAAAGAAATCCATCTTCAAAACTGAAAATGGATCCCGTTAGTATCAATAAAACTTCTTGATTCAGAGTTGCCGTGTTTACTCAGCTGCAACATCTTTTTTAGGCTTGCGGCCGCGTGGCTTTCCGGTATACTCGGGTTTTGGCTCCGCAGTTCCCAATGCGAGTTCATAACCCACTACTCCCTCTTCATAATTGAAGATTGTGATGTCGAATGTATATTTTGTTTTTTCAAAATCCACTCCGCCTTTTTTCAAAATAACGTCCAATGGAATAGAAAATCCACGACCGCTTTTTGTCATTGCAAAAGTACCTTCTGCGTCTGAGCTCGGTATCAGGTAAAGATATTTCAAAGTTCTTTTACCATCCGGAGCACCAATTTTGAAACGGGTTGACAAAGGTTCAACGCCTAATTCTTCAAGCGTTTTAGGAGGTAATACCAACTTACCTGTTCCCGAAATGTAACCGGTAGGTTTGGTTTGAGCCTTCGCTTTCTTAGTTACTGGCGCATTCTCTTCCGGAGAAAAGAACTTGATAGTGTTTGCTTTCATACAAATATTTCTCTGGGTTATTGTGATTGTTACCTGCAAAAATAAGAATGAAATGTTCTTATTAAAATCTTTGCTATTAATTAACCCAAACAGGAATAATTAAGGATGGCAAACAAATAAACCCAATTATATTAAAATTAGAATTCCGGTCTGATTTGAAACTTTGATTTGCATTAAAAACAAGCTGAATGTTCTCCTGCAATGCGACCGATAGTTAAATTATTTTCCCGTAACAACCTGAAAATAGCTCATTTAACATACCGGCAAATAAATGTCTGCGCAAAATGAAGGTTTGGGTTTTGTGTAATTGTAAATAGCGATTGCTTCAACATTTTAGTATTTCATTTTTTATAATACCGATCCTCCCGCAGTTATTTATTCCAATATGGATTTCAGTTCGTCCAGGAATGCAGCTTGTTTCTCATTGATTTTTTCTCGCGCCTTCTCAATCGTAAACCATTCGGCTTTGTCGATCTCGGGAAAAGTCTGCCTTTTACCTGAGCGTGGCGGCCATTCTATTTCGAAAGTATTGCTCACTATATTCTCCGGGTCAATATTCCCTTCAACTGCCCAGGCTTTTACTTCCTTTCCACCTTTCTGTTTAATCGGGGTCAATGCTTTTGCGTCGCCTTTTACTTCGTAGCCTGTTTCTTCCTGGAACTCGCGCCGCGCAGCATCGAGCGCATCTTCATCATTTTCGTATTCCCCTTTTGGAATCGACCAGCTCCCCAGATCTTTCCTGCTGA
>NZ_JBHYGF010000281.1:0-5699 GCF_051859145.1 Dyadobacter sp. | reverse complement strand
CTTGAACACCTCACGGATTTCAATGTTACCGGTAATAATCTCTTCAATGGTCGGAGCAAGCATACCTGTCATCGCATCCTTGATCTCATCGATAGCTTGGTAAATCACAGAATAGTGACGAATTTCGATCTGATCCTGCTCGGCCATTTTCTTCGCATTTGAAGAAGGTCTCACCTGGAATCCAACGATAATCGCATCCGAAGCAATCGCAAGGTTTACATCCGATTCGGAAATCTGACCTACTGCTTTGTGGATAATGTTAACCTGAACTTCCGAAGTAGAAAGTTGCAGCAGTGAATCGGAAAGTGCTTCAACAGAACCATCCACGTCACCTTTCACGATCAGGTTCAATTCACGGAAGCTACCGATTGCCTTACGACGACCAATTTCTTCAAGTGTAATGTGCTTGCGCGTCCTGATAGATTGCTCGCGCTGGATTTGCTCACGTTTTGTAGCAATATCACGGGCATCACGCTCATTTTCAAAAACATTGAACCTGTCACCAGCTTGCGGTGCTCCGTTAAGTCCTAGCAACTGCACTGGTGTGGAAGGTCCGGCTGTTTTCAACCGCTTACCTAGGTAGTCGGTCATCGCCTTCACTTTACCATAATGCGAGCCTGCGAGAACCACATCACCCACTTTCAATGTACCTGTCTGTACCAGGATAGTCGTCACATAACCACGTCCTTTGTCGAGCGAGGCTTCTACTACCGCTCCCACAGCTCTGCGGTTCGGGTTTGCTTTCAGTTCCAGAAGTTCTGCTTCCAGCAATACTTTTTCAAGCAGCTCGTCGATACCCAGACCAGATTTGGATGAAATTTCCTGCGTCTGGTATTTACCGCCCCATTCTTCAACAAGCAAGTTCATATTAGCAAGCTCCTCCCGAATTTTCTCGGTATTGGCACCTGGCTTATCTACTTTACTGAATGCAAATACGATTGGCGCTCCTGCAACCTGCGCGTGGTTGATCGCTTCACGTGTTTGAGGCATAACGCTGTCATCCGCTGCGATTACAATGATAACAACGTCAGTCACGTTCGCACCACGGGCACGCATTGCTGTAAATGCTTCGTGACCTGGTGTATCCAGGAAGGTAACCTGCTTGCCGGTTCTGGTTTTTACACTGTATGCTCCAATGTGCTGGGTAATACCTCCCGCTTCACCGCTCGCTACGTTTTCCTGACGGATATAGTC
Source organism: Dyadobacter sp. (assembly GCF_051859145.1). Lineage (GTDB taxonomy): Bacteria > Bacteroidota > Bacteroidia > Cytophagales > Spirosomataceae > Dyadobacter. The sequence goes on along the minus strand of NZ_JBHYGF010000281.1, from coordinate 4,505 downwards.
GAGCAGCGACGTTTTACCATGGTCAACGTGACCCATAATGGTCACAATCGGTGCTCTTTCAACTAAGCTTTCTTCCTCATCAACCTCTTCCTGAACATCGTTCTGAACTTCTTCTTCCGCAGAGATGAATGCAACTTCAAAGCCAAATTCATCGGCGATAAAAGTAATTGCTTCCGCATCAAGACGCTGGTTGATCGACACGAACATACCCATGCTCATACAAACTGAAATAACTTCCTGAACTGTTACGTCCATCAATGAAGCCAAATCGTTTGCGGAAACGAATTCTGTTACGCGCAATACTTTTGTTTCCTCATCACCGAAGCCATTTGCATCGTTCTGATCTGCTCTGTCACGGCGACGGCCACCTTTTCCACCACGCGCCATATTTCTGGTGTTTCCACCGCCCATACGCGCCATTGTGGCTTTGATATTATCTGAAACCTCCTTGTCAGAAACTTCTTCGCGCCTGCCACCTCTTCGGTTATTGCCGGCACCACTTCTGTTGTTGGTGTTTGAATTATTATTTGGTCTTGCATTTGCCTGGCCTGTTCCCGGTGCTGTTGTACCGGTAGCAGGTGTGCCCGGACGTGCTGTATTGGATGCACTTCCTTCACGTGGTCTGCCGGTGGTAGCATCATTCGCAGCAGGTGTTGCCGGTTTGTTGTCGCCTGGCAAGGCAGCTCCGTCGCGGATCCGCTTTCTCTTTCTGCGGCGCTTTTTATCGGCAGCAGTGTCGCTGCTGGATGCAACGGGATCTTTCTTTTTAGCTTTATCAGAAGGAAGCTCAATCTTTCCAACCACACGCAATCCGCGTAGCTGTTCTCCGCGTGCCTCAATCAGCTCAGATCCGGCTGGTTCACTTTCAGCAGCTGCAACCGGAGCGGCAGGTGCTGGTTTAGAAGCTTCAACAGGTTCAGTGCTTGGTGCAGGTTCAACGGCAGCAGTAGGTTCCTTCTCCGGCGTAGCTGCTTTCACAGGCTCGGCTGGTTCCGGTGCTTTTTCTTGTTTAGGCTGTTGCGGCTCTTCTTTTTTCTCTGTTACTGGTGCCACAGGAGCAGCTTCTTCCTTTGGTTGCGCTGCCACAGGAGCGGGCGCAGCTTCCGGCTCCTTCACAGGGGCAGGAGTGGGCTGAGTTTCTTTTGCAACAGGTGCCGGTGCCGGTTCAGCAGCAGGTTTTTGTTCTTGAACAGGTGCTGGCGCTGCCTGAGCAGGTGCCTGCCGTTTCTGGTCAAGATCAATTTTACCCACTACCTTAATTCCCGGCAGGCGGTTTTCAAAAGCAGGCTGAGCGGCGGCAGGAGCTTGTGGCTCTTCAACCGGCTTTTCCTCTGCCTTCTGCGCATTGCGGAAATACAAGATTCCGTCAACATCGCTTTTAACTTTATCCTCTTTTATTTCAACAGGAGCCTCTTGCGGCGCAGCAGGTTTCTGAGACAATGACGAACGCAGGTCATCGGATTTGAAATCTTTCGCCAGAAACTCGATTTGATCGGAATTAATTTTGGTATTCGGGTTTGTTTCCACCTTATACCCTTTGGCAGACAGATGATCCACGATCGTAGTTATTCCCACGTTCAGGATCCGTGCCACTTGGCTAAGGCGCATCATTTTATCTTCTGCCATATTAGCAATTAATAGAAAAAAAGTTTTGCATTGTGGCAGTTTCAATCACAGCGATTGATGCCGCCAATTATTATTATTCAAATTCTTTACGAAGGATTTCCAGTACTTCTTCCACTGTCGCTTCTTCGAGATCAGTTCTTCTTACAAGTTCTTCTCTGCTCAGGGCAAGTACGCTTTTAGCAGTATCCAAACCGATCTTGTGCAACTCGCTGATGATCCATTCATCGATCTCATCAGAGAATTCAGTCAAGTCAACGTCTTCGTCGTTTTGTTCTTCAACATCCCGGAACACGTCAATTTCCATTCCAACCAGCTTACCAGCCAGCTTGATGTTCTGACCACCTTTACCGATCGCAAGCGAAACCTGATCAGGTTTCAGGAACACCGAAACGCGTTTCGCATCTCTGTCAATCTGCATCGAGCTCACTTTCGCGGGGCTCAATGCTCTGCTGATCAACAATTCAAGATTATCCGTATAGTTGATTACATCTATGTTCTCGTTTCCAAGTTCACGTACAATCGAATGGATCCTCGATCCTTTCATACCTACGCACGCACCTACCGGATCGATTCTGTCGTCGTAAGATTCTACCGCCACTTTCGCGCGCTCACCTGGTTCACGAACTACTCTTCTCACGGAGATAATACCGTCATATATTTCAGGTATCTCTACTTCAAAAAGCCTTTCCAGGAATACTGGTGAAGTTCTTGACAAGGTAATTTTAGGAGAACCGTTGTTCATCTCCACCTTGTGAATCACCGCTTTTACAGACTCTCCCTTGCGGAACCTGTCTTTTGAAATCTGCTCATTGCGGGGCAGTGAAAGCTCATTTCCTTCCGAGTCCATGATAATGACCTCGTGGCGTAATGTCTGATACACTTCCCCGGTAATCATTTCACCAACCTGATCCTTATATTTCTCGAACATGATTTCTTTTTCCATGTCCTTGATTTTCTGGATCAAAGTCTGGCGGGCGGTTTGAACGAGCCTGCGGCCGAATTCTACCAGCTTAACTTCCTCTGCAACTTCTTCACCCACTTCAAAGTCACTTTGTATCCTGCGTGCTTCAGCAAGTGGTATTTTATTGTAATCCCAGATATCCTCTGAATTATCGTCAACGATCTCGCGGGTACGCCACATTTCAAGGTCACCGCTTTCCGGGTTGATAATCACATCGAAATTATCGTCTGTACCATATTTTTTACGAATCATCGTACGAAAAACCTCTTCTAAAACACTGATCATCGTCGGGCGATCGATGTTTTTAGAGTTTGCAAACTCCGCGAATGATTCAATTAATATTCCGCTATCCATTGCTTATTTAAAGAATATTTGCTGATACTAAGTTATACATATTATGTCATTGATTACAAGCCAGCTCCGGCATTCGGGCCTGTAATTCTATTTAAATGAAATTTCAACCAGTGCCTTCGAAATATCGCTCAGGACGATGTTCCGGACCATCTCGCCGGGTTCAACAGGAACCTTTGCCTTTTTCTTTGGCAGCGGCAGCTCAATTGTGATGTCCTGCTCGGTTACCTCAGTCAGCTTACCGGTTATCACCTCACCTGTTTTTAAAGTGACTTTCAGGTTTCTGCCAATATTTTTGGTGTATTGACGAGGCAGGATCAATGGATGATCCAGGCCAGGCGAAGAAACTTCGAGTGTGTAGGCCTCCGTAATGAGATCCAGTTCTTCCAGCTGCTTGGCCAGCTGACGGCTGATAGAGGTGCATTGCTGGATAGTAATGCCCTGGTCACTGTCAACAAGTATCGTTATTTTTTGGCTAAGCTTGGAAGGTTTGTTGATGATGTCAACCAAATAACAATCACCTTTTTCCAGCAGAGGAGCCAGTAAGACTTCTAAATGTTCCTTTATTGTCATGAAAGACCTTAATGCAAATAAAAAAGGGGATTAATGTCCCCCTCAATCAATCGATCAAAATAGAATTGCCTGCAAATATATAACTATTTTATCACAACTACAACTGACAGCAACTCTTCAAAATTGATATACAGTGCCTATTTTTGTGAAAATTCCATTTTGTAATGAGAGGGTTGTCCAAGTTTCTGTGGTTTCTATATAAGTGTTTTGTCTTCTACACCTTCCTTGTTTATGGATTGATTTTGTGGACTCCATTTGACGGCTGGCTTTCCGGCTTCATGATGATGTCATTTCCGGTCTTGATGATCGTGCATATTGCTTCTGTACCTATCTGGTTTTTAATGGATAAGCAAAAAGCACTTCTGCCAATTTTTGCAGTTGCGGTCGGCTGTATTTTTCTGCCGCGAACCTTTGCATTTGGTAACCAGGAAGCTCCCGAGGATACCAAGCATAAAACCTTTAAAGTACTCGGCTACAATGCCCACACATTCATGCTCAACGGGGACCGCCGTAATCCGGAGACCAAGGTGCAAATCGCAAGCATGAAAGAATGGATCGCTTCAACAAATGCGGACATCCTGTGCATACCCGAGTTTTACGATGAAGATATCAAGCTGTTTCGTACCACTGAATATTTCAGGAATCACGGATACCGCCACTCTGTTAAGTTTGAGAAGATCAGAAAGCGGGACAAAAGCCAGTACCTGGGTCTGGCGTTATTTTCAAAATATCCCATCATCAACCAGCGTGATACGATTTTTCAGGCACAAAATGGAATGATACAAGCGGATATCAGGATAGGTGAGGATACAGTCCGGATCATTGCGCTCCATTTATATTCAATGACTTTGAACCTCAGCAGGCTGGCGCATCAGAAGAAGATGGAGGGGATGATGAAAGAAGGCAAGTCTACTGTCGGGAAAATGAAAGACGGGTTTAAAGAGCGCTCGGAACAACTTGTAGCTGTACAATCCTGGGCGCATAATTCACCCTA
>NZ_JBHYGF010000280.1:0-5706 GCF_051859145.1 Dyadobacter sp. | reverse complement strand
TATTCATGGTGATGGTCATGTCTTGGGCCAACAAATGACGGTAAGTTTGGCATATTCATTATCCCGTAATTATGATTGAGACCGACCTGTTACTTATTTGCGGAGCTGTTTACAAGAAAGTCTATGAGAACGAGGTCATTTTCAGGGAAGGAGAAAATTGCCTTTTTTATCATCAACTGGTAGAAGGAAAGGTGGGCTGGTCCAACTTCAATGAAGATGGAAGCGAGATCCTTCAGGGAGTTGTCTGGCCGGCTGAATGTTTCGGTGAACTGCCACTGTTCGATCAGCAGCCGTACGCGTGTACGGCTACCGCTCTGACCGAATGTCTGATTATCAGACTTGCGCTGCCTGACTTCAACAGGTTATTATCCGAGCATTCCGAGGTAAGGCAGACACTCAACCGAATGTTTGCTCAAAAGTTGCGCTTCAAGTTATTTCTGGCACATCAACTTGCCTGCCACTCGCCCGAGCGGATTGTCGATGAGGTATTTAAGTACCTTCACCTTCATACCAATAACGTATGCGGCGAATGCAACAAGTTGATGTTGACAAGACAGCAGGTTGCCAATCTGACGGGTATGCGGGTAGAGACTGTCATAAGAGCCACGAAAATTCTCGAGAATAAGGGTAAGTTAAAGATAGTCAGAGGCAAGATATTTCTACCTGCACGTATTGAAACCGAAACTATTCACGGACACTGTTATTCAAGTTTGTGAAGCAGATGACAATTCGAGGATGGACCCGTATCGCTTTGTTCAATTTGTTCATAGTGGCGTGCCTGGGACTTTTGATGCGACTGAAGATATTATTGCCATTATTACCCTGGCTTGACCAGCGATTCACGTTGCATGCGCATTCTCATTTCGCCTTTTCCGGATGGATATCCCATGTACTAATGCTATCTATTGCGGTGCTGATATTGGGCCGCAATTTTGATGGAGTACTTCCTATTCGGTATAACCGTTTGCTGGCATTCAATCTTTTTTGTTCCTACGGTATGCTGGTCAGTTTCCTGATTCAGGGATATGCCGCTGTTTCAATTACTTTTTCAACCTTATCTATACTGGTCGGTTTTATTTTCTACAGACTCTGTCAAACAGACATTAGCGTTTACGGGCAAAAGCAGGTTTGGTACAGGTATATCCATGCAGCACTTATTTTCAATATGATATCCAACTTGGGAACCTTCTTGCTTGCCTGGACCATGGCTACCCAGCCAGGAGATACGATTCTAAGGTTAGCATCTGTATATTTTTACCTTCATTTTCAATACAACGGTTGGTTCTTTTTTGGCATCATGGGTTTGTTTCATCAATGGCTTTATCTGCAAAAGATCAGCCTGCCTAATGCTTTAATCCAATTCCGCCTGTTTGCAATTTCGTGTGTGCCAACCTACCTTCTTTCAATTAACTGGATGTCATTTCCTGCGGCCTTGCATGTGCTGACTATTCTGACAGCCTTGATGCAGCTTATTGTATTCGGCATTTTTTTAAGCGCTTTATGGAAACGAAAGGATAATATAGCAGGGGGCCTTTCGCCTGTTATGCGATGGGTTTTGTTAGCGGTTGCAATAGCTAGTGTTATAAAATTCGGACTTCAAACAGCATCATCTCTGCCGACTGTCGCCCACTTTGCGTTCGGTTTGCGGCCCGTTGTGATCGCCTATCTTCATTTGGTTTTATTAGGCATTATCAGTCTTTTTTTAATCTGCTGGCTTTACATGAACAAAGCCTTGAAAACAACCCGCGTAACAGCATTTGGAATTATCATTTTCGTTTCAGGAATCATCTTAAATGAATTTTTTCTCCTTGTACAGGGGATAAGTTCTTTATCGGATACCTACATCAGCGGTATGCCGCAGGCTCTGGCTGTCGCCGCTTTTATTTTAGTGACCGGTATAGTGATTATTTTACAAGAGAACATTATTCCTGTTGCAAAGAGCTCTCATTGCCGGACTGTCAAGCTAACCCCTCCCAGACAATTGGATTGAGGGAATTCTATTGGTCGGAATGCCACGGACATTTCAAGGCAAAAAACAAAACCTACCTTCCATCAGAAAGTGTTTGTCAGGCAAACCTATATGTGTCTCCATAAATAGGATTGCTCCCGTAGGTATAACCATCTTTCAAGCTATTTTGTAACCAATACTAGCGTTTAAAAATTCGGTGGTTAAAACGAACTATGGGCATTTTTCGATTTTACGAGCTACTGTCACCATAACTGTCAATATTGTACGATTAAGTATTAATGGTATAGGTTAAATCGTACTTCGTAAGATAGTAAAGTATCAAGTATTTTTAACTGGGTGGGCGGTATCGGCATCATGGTTGTTGACGCAGTTCGGCACTGGAATACTTGTTAAAATTGGCGTTAATTCGTCAGTGGCAGGGTAGGGAGCCCGATTGAGACGGCAGTTCCATGATCCTTAATGGATTTTACACTTAGTTGCCCTTTGTGTATGTTAACAATCTTTTTTGCAATCGTAAGTCCCAAACCAAAGCCAGGCACGTTTCCAACATTTCCAGCCCGCATCATAGGTAAAACACATCATTCAGCTCAGCACCCGGGATGCCGATACCCAGATCAGTGATTGTTATGGTAACCCATGAAGGTTCCAGATCAACTTTAAGCTCGACAGGCTCATGAAAGGAATATTTGCTTGCATTGTCTAAGATATTAGTAAGCACTGTTCGCAGCAGGGTAGCATTTCCGAAAATCCTAAAATTAGAACTTTGCTGGGTGAAGGTATCAGTTAAAACCAAATCAATTTGCTGCTCTGGTCGCTTCTCCCCAAAATAAGTAATTGTATCTAATACTGTATCTACAATGTTAATTTCGTCTCGGACTCTGGCCGACTGCAAACCTTCTACTTCTGCTAAGTGTAGCAGCGAATTGGCAAGTTCCTTTTTCCAAAAGATATCGGCCAGCCGCCCCAAGAACTTGTCGAGCGTTTTTTCGACATCATATATTGGAACAAGCTGTCAAAAGGAGGGCACTTTGCTGCGATGGAACAGCCTGAATTGCTCAGCCAAGAGCTCAGAAGATTTGCTGAGGCCTTGGTAATTTAAGACCATGCTGGCGCAACCAGTAGGGCTATTAAAATGGCTTTCAATTACGCCTTGCTGCGAGATATTTTGCTAGCCGTACGCGCGCATCAATTACAACCATGGTTATTTAAATTGGGTCAACGCGTAAACATTCATGATCTTTTTATGAAAAATTACTCCGTTGCCATAATTTTTCTCGCCTTTACGATTCTGGGCTGTAAAGAAAAAACAGACGATTATTTGATAAGCGAATGTGTTGGGGCCAGTTTTTATTATTTAGACAATCAGAGTACAGCCAACCTGCTGGTAGATTTTGGGGATCCTGGGCTTAACCAACAAATCGATACGGCAACGGTGATAAATTCCGGGCAAAGGAAATTGGTCGGACAAGATGCGAGTTTTGGGTCAATTCCGCCTCCAACCGAAACATTTGCGAGCTTCGAGCTCTACAAGCTGTCGGGTGGTAAAAAGACCTTGGTTTACAAGCAAGACCCGGTGCAAAACTCGCTTTGGTTCAAACGCAAACAAAACCCCAACGATCCCGACTTTGGCTGTCAGCAAGTGGATTATACTCTGAGGGTAACTGATGCAATGTTGAAGTAAGCGCCTGATTATGGGGCTGTGAACCGGCATATTACCATTTCTTAACTTTGCCGGGCGTGCGCCCTCTAGACTTACCTTGGGGCTGCAATCTCATTCAGTGCCTTTGCGGGGTCCGGTCTTCCGGATGCGGAGCCTTTCCGTAGCAAAAAAATATTTGCTGTTACCTATCAACAAAGCCTGATTGAAAAGCAATGGCAGGCCAGGCCTGCCACAAATTGGTTTTTTATAAACCACCTGGAAGTACCCATTGGAAAATGTGCTCACTTCTTTGTTGCAGATTGTGTGGCGGCCTGTAATAGGCCGCCTTTTTGTTTAATGACAGGCACTAAAATTGTAACCTACATCAATAAAGCTCAAAGGAAACTACATAACGCGTATGGCAAGGATATTTATTACGGGCTCAGTTGATGGGCTCGGGCAGTTGGCTGCGAGTGCGCTCGTGAAGCAGGGGCATAATGTGGTGTTGCACGCGCGTAACCCAGAGCGCGCAAAGTATGGCTTGGCAAAAGTCCCTGGCGCCGAAGCGGTGCTGACAGCGGATTTGTCTAGTATGGAAGAAACCAGAGACCTGGCATCAAAGGTCAACAAACTAGGTGATTTTGATGCAGTTATCCATAACGCTGGCATCTATCAAGTTTCCGAAAAAGAGCTTACCCGTGACGGCCTTCCACTATTACTGGCCGTCAACAGCCTTGCGCCTTACATCCTTACTTGTTTGATCAATAAGCCTAAGAGGCTGGTCTATCTAAGTTCGGGCATGCATAAACAAGCAGACCCTGGCCTCACTGGCCTGAGGCAAGACAAGCCAAGTGTGACTTATTCCGACTCGAAATTCCACAATTTGCTCCTGGCCATGGCAGCTGCACGTCAATGGCCAAATGTCTATGCAAATGCAGTAGACCCGGGATGGGTGCCTACAAAAATGGGTGGGCCAGGAGCGCCTGATAATCTGGCAAAAGGTTTTGAAACCCAGGTGTGGCTGGCTGGCGGTAGCGATGAGCAATCGAAGGTAAGTGGGCAGTATTTCCACCATAAACGACAGAGCCGTTACCTGAGGCAGGGTGACGATGTGAGCGTCCAAAGAAAGTTTATTGCATTTTGCGAAACACAAACCCGTATTCCATTCCTGAAAGGGGAATAAAAGATCAGTATTTAGCTGCAAGAATTGAAAGCCGCATTTTAATTCTGCATTTGCTTGAATTCCTTGACCACGCTGCGCAGCTGCTTTTCTGTCAGGCCACTGTACTGGATTTGCATCTGCTTGGATTTTTCCTCGCCAATCCTTTTGAGCTTCCAATACTTGGGATGCGACAGGCCGATAGGAAGGTGGTAATGCGCGTCGGAGGGGTCTTTGATCAAAATATCGATTTTGATCTCGTCGGGAGTCATTGGATTTCCCAATTGCGTGATCACTTTCACGCACCTTCCAGTGTGTAGGGTCAAAGTTTTTTCGTGTGTCATTCTTCTGCCTTAAATTCTTTACAGTGCAAAATTAATGGCAAAAGGCATCAAAAAAGGTTGTTAACGATAAGATAATGTGTTGCCGGCAATGGACATATTCTGCCTGAGATAAGAGCACTCCATATTTTTAATATTAAGATCTGCTCCGCTTTGTTAACTTTGTGCTAATTCTGACACCTTCCAATAATTCTTTTAGCCGACTCTTAAAGATCCCAGTTAACAGTCCTGTGTCTTTTTTGATTATCTATGGCAAATATCTCACTCCCGGTCAGCAGCAACAGATTTGAAAATGTTGACAACAAAACAAGCAGCACCTATTATGCTGTCTATGACTGCTGCATTACTGATCAAGTCGCCAGCCAGGATGTGGCTTTTATAGAGCAGCGGCTTGGCACTCGCAGTGTGCATGAAGCAGTTGCAAACGGTGAACGGCACTTCGCTTCACTGCGCGAAGCCAAGAACTATGTTAACGGCCATTTCAAATCTGGCGCCGAATATTTTTCACTCAGCCAGTCAGCCGATCCTGACAACATCCTGCATACGATCATTGATAAAATCACTTACCTGATGGCTTAATTCTGGCGATGCTACAAAT
>NZ_JBHYGF010000279.1:26428-27254 GCF_051859145.1 Dyadobacter sp. | reverse complement strand
CATCCTCCCTTCCTCCATCCTCCCATTCCTCCCAATAAACAGATTTAACAACAAAGCACAATGCTAGCTAACTATATCAAAATCGCCTGGAAGGTTTTGCTCCGGCATCCTTTCTATACTTTTATAACACTGTTCGGCATTAGTCTGACGCTGACTGTGCTCATGGTGCTGACTTCCTTTCTGGATCATCTTTTTGGTACCCATTACCCGGAAGTGCGGCGGGACAGGTCGCTTTATATTGGAACTGTTATGCAAACAGATTCCACCATGAACAGCATGTCGTCGGGGCCGGCGAGCTTTGGGTTTTTGGTAAAACATGCTAAATCCCTGAAATCTGCGGAGCGTGTCACCCTCGCCTCCAATTTCAACTTTTCCAACACTTATGTAAATGGAAAGCGGATCAAGCTGAATACCAAATATACCGATGCGGATTTCTGGTATGTGACGGGCTTCGAGTTCCTGGAAGGCAAGCCGTACAATGAGACGAATATTGCGAATGGAGATCGTGTTGCTGTGATTACCGACGCATTACGTGACCAGTATTTCGAGCCGGGATCAGGATCTGCGGTAGGGCGGAATATTGAGATTGAGAATGTTATTTACAAGGTAATAGGCGTTGTAAAAGGCGGGCCGCCGACTCGTGTGTACACCTATTCGGATATCTACTTCCCTTACACTGCGCCTAAAAGCAACTACGAAAACAAGGGAATGCGCGGCCGGTTCATCGCGATTGTACTTGCGAAAGATCGCGCCGACCTTCCAGCAATCCAATCAGAATTTGACAGTAATATCTCGCGCATTCCTTTTGCAGAGATTGAAGACGGAC
>NZ_JBHYGF010000279.1:24178-26418 GCF_051859145.1 Dyadobacter sp. | reverse complement strand
GGTACTGATTGTGAAAGCCGACAAGTACTTTGACCATTTCCTGAACACCTTTGCCCGCTCTGACTCGCAAAAGCTGATCTTCTATGCAATTGTGACGCTTGTGCTGGTCATGTTCATGGGTTTGCCTGCTATCAATCTGGTGAATGTAAATGTGAGCAGAATACTCGAAAGAGCCTCTGAAATCGGCGTCAGAAAAGCTTTCGGTGCGCCGGCAAAAGCATTACTCTGGCAGTTTATCATTGAGAATGTTTTCATCACATTCATCGGCGGCGCCTTCGCACTTATCCTGTCTTTTGCAATCATCAAGATGATCAATGCGAGCGGCTGGATCGCATACGCGGACCTAACCATCAACCTGCCGGTCTTCGCAATCAGCATTGCAGTCTGCCTCATCTTCGGCCTCCTTTCCGGCGTACTCCCGGCATTCAGAATGTCAAAGCTCAGGATTGTGGAAGCTTTGAAAGGGTGAGAAAGGGAGGAAGGAGGAAAGGGAGGAAAGGGAGGAAGGAGGAAAGGGAAGATGGAGGAAGGAGGATAGGGAGGAAAAAAAGGCAAGGCATATCAGGTCATAAATTCAGAATTTTCCATCCTCCTTCCTCCTTCCTCCATCCTCCCCAAAAATTCAGTCATTCAATCATTCATCGCACCGGCGAGCCGGTCATTCAACATTAAAAATGTTCTCACATCTCTTCAAACTCATCTGGAACAAAAAGCGGGCTCATTCGCTGCTTATCGTGGAAATATGGGCTTCTTTTCTGGTTCTTTTCGGCGTGCTTTCGCTGATTGTGTATAATGTGCGTAATTACTTGAAACCGATTGGTTTTGAGTATGACAAAGTCTGGGTTGTAGACCTGGCAAGTAACCAGGATACGGTGAATGTAGCGGGCAAGCTGAACAGGATCATGGAACGGATCAGGACTTACCCTGAGGTAGAATCTGCTTCGAGGATGAGCAGTAACACGCCGTTTTCGGCCAATCAAATGAGCAATTCGGTGAGCTACAAGAAGGTAAGCATTGGCAGCGACTTCTATTATACCGATGCAGAATTGTCCAAAACCATTGACCTGCCCGTCATTAGGGGAAGGTGGTACCGCGATGCCGATCTGGTCTCGAAATTTGTACCCGTGGTGATCAACGAGGCACTAGAAGAGAAGCTTTTCCAGGACGAAGTTGCCGTGGGTAAGGTTCTGGGCGGGCCGGATAAAGTTTCTTTTAAAGTAGTGGGAGTTGTTGAGCGATTTAAGGCGAAAGGCGAGTTTATGTCTGACAACCCCGCAATGTTCCAGCTGATCAGGAAAGACGATTCCTGGAACTCCAATGTACTGATCAAAACAAAACCCGGAACTGACGCGCATTTTGAAGCAAGGCTTGTAAAGGATATCGCTATGATGGCTCCGGGGTGGGGTATAGAGGTTAATTATTTGAAAGAATCACTCAAAAACAGGCATAACCTGACACTTGTTCCGGTTATCATTTTCCTGATCGTAAGCGGGTTTTTGCTTACCAATGTCGCACTCGGACTGTTCGGTATTTTGAACCTCAACATCGGAAAAAGAAGAAATGAGATCGGATTGAGGCGGGCAATGGGCGCCACCGAGGGGAAAGTCGCTATCCAGTTCCTGGGTGAAATATGGGTACTGGCAAGTTTTAGTCTCCTCCTGGGCCTCATTTTCGCAGTTCAATTTCCGCTTATGCATGTTTTTGATCTCGACAATGAAGTATATCTCGTCGCGATCTTGGCGGCAATCGTAGTTATTTATATCATTGTAACCCTCTGCGCCTGGTTCCCCAGCAAACAAGCCGCCAGCATTCACCCAGCGGTGGCATTGCATGAGGAGTGATTTAAGGAGTGAATGACCGGGTTAATGACTGAATGACTGAATGAGTGAATGACTGAATAGAAATTGAGAGTGTGCAAAGATCTCTGTGCAACCAAGTAAGAACACCAAAGTCCCTTCAGGGATTTAGGGCAAAAAACCAGTAAAATGCCCCTAATAGTAGACGAAGATATTTCAATCCGGACTTCTTTGACTTTGCTTCTTCGCAATGACTGAATAAGTAAATGACTGAATAGAGATTAAGAGTGTGCAAGATCTCTGCGCAACCAAGTAAAAACACCAAAGTCCCTTCAGGGATTTAGGGCAAGAAACCAGTAAAATGCTCCTAATAGTAGACGACGATATTGCGATCAGGACTTCCTTGACCTTACTTCTCAGAAACGAGGGGTTTGATGTGAAGGG
>NZ_JBHYGF010000279.1:0-24168 GCF_051859145.1 Dyadobacter sp. | reverse complement strand
GAGGAGGTTTTTGAGGTTTTGAAGGCAGTGACGCCGGATTTGATTTTACTTGACCTCAACTTTTCAATTGAAACTTCCGGGAAAGAAGGAATGCAGCTGTTGCAGCGGATCAAAAAAGGTTATCCCGCCGTTCCGGTAATTTTGATTACAGGCTGGGGTACTATCGATCTGGCTGTGCGGGGAATGCGGGAGGGTGCTATTGATTTTATTACAAAACCCTGGCAAAATGAACACCTGCTGCAATCCGTGCGTACGATACTGAATCTCGCGCAGCAGGAGCAAAAGTCGGAAACCCGGCGGAAGCTGGAACAGAAGTACCATCTCGAAAATATCGTTGGGCAGGATCCCAAGCTGCTCGAAATCCTTTCTACGGTAGGACGGGTCGCTGCTACTGATGCGCCGGTGTTGATTACCGGTGAAAGCGGAACGGGAAAGGAGCTGATTGCAGAGGCAATTCATTCCAACAGCAAGCGCAAATCGCGCCCCTTCGTAAAGGTCAACCTCGGTGGTATCTCATCCACATTGTTTGAAAGTGAACTTTTCGGGCACGTCAGAGGTGCATTTACAGATGCGAAGTCCGACCGGACCGGAAGATTTGAAATGGCCAATAAAGGGTCTATTTTTCTGGATGAAATAGGGGAGCTGGATTTGCCTAGTCAGGTGAAATTACTGCGTGTTTTGCAGGAAAGGACATTCGAGCCGCTGGGAAGCAGCAAGAGCCGGACGGTGGATGTGCGCGTGATTTGCGCTACCAACAGGAACCTGGAAGAAATGGTCGCGCTCGGGACTTTCCGGGAAGACTTATACTATCGAATCAACCTGATCACGGTAAAGCTACCCGCACTCAGAGAGCGGCCCGACGACATTCCATTGCTCTCCGAGTTTTTTGTAAACAACCTCAAAACCATTTACCAGCGCCCCGATCTGCAACTCAGTCAGCCGGCATTGAAGTGGCTGAGAACGCTGCAACTACAAGGCAACATCCGGCAACTGAAAAACCTGGTAGAAAGGACCGTTTTGCTGTCTCCCAAAGACACTCTGGATATTGCCGATTTCCAGAAAAACCTTTCTGCGGGCGGTCAACCCGCTGCTGCGAAAAACCTGCCGGAGGTGGGTAGCATCACGTTGGAAGAAATGGAATATCAGATGATCAGTAAGGCAATGCAGTTTCATCAGAACAAGATCAGCAAAGTGGCGCGTTCGCTGGGTATTACGCGGTTCGCCCTTTACCGCAGACTTGAAAAGTATGGTATATCTTTCGATCCTGACGAACAATGAGGCTATCTACCCGCGCCAAATACATCAGCTACATTGCGGTATTGCATTTGGTGTTAATTATCCTGGTTGCCAATCTGCTTTCTAAAAACAAGCCCGCATTCATTGCTTCCGAGGTATTCCTGTTGTTATCTGCCGCCGCATCCATTCAGCTGTATCGTAACTTTATGCAACCTATCCAATTTGTGAAATCCGGGATCGAAGCGATCAAGGACAAGGATTTTTCGATCAAGTTTGTTCCTACCGGCAAGGGTGAAATTGATACTTTGATCGAAGTTTATAACCTGATGATCGATCAGCTGCGGGAAGAGCGTACGCGCCTGCACGAGCAGCATTTCTTTCTCGAAAAGCTCATTGAAGCTTCGCCAATCTCCATTGTCATTCTCGACTACGATGAAAGAATTGACTCGCTGAATCACAAGGCGCAGGAACAATTTGGCCAGGAGGCGGCACATTTGCGAGGAAAAGCACTGAATGAAACTAACCTGCCGCTGTTACAAGAGCTTGCGGATATGCAGGATGAAGACTCGCGCGTAGTGAAGACCAATGGCGTTGTAACATTCAAGGTGCAACGTTCGCATTTTATGGATAAGGGTTTCAAAAGGTCTTTTCTGATGATTGAAGAGCTGACGAACGAGTTGCTGGAATCTGAAAAGAATGCGTATGGAAAAGTGATCAGGATGATGGCGCATGAAGTGAACAATACCCTTGGCGCTACGGATTCTATTCTACAAACTACCCGCAATATCCTTACTGATCCCGATTTTACGGAGCTCAAAGATGCACTGGGTATTGCATCAGAACGAAACAGGCGACTTACCCGGTTTATGCGGAATTTTGCCGATGTGGTCAGGCTACCGACACCTAACCGCACTCCCGCAGACTTCTCCCTGCTGGTGCGGGATGTAAGTACATTTATGCAGGCTGCGGCATCTGAGCGGCAGGTTTCCATTCACTTATTTTTGCTCGAGGTACCTGTTGTTCAAAGTGTGGATACTGGCCAGATGGAGCATGTTCTGGTGAATGTGATCAAGAATGCTATTGAAGCTTGTGTGTCTGGAAATGTAATTGAAGTGCATCTGACACAGTCGCTGTTGCTGATCAGAAACAATGGTGCGCCCATTGAGCAGCAGGTGAATGCAAGTTTGTTTAACCCGTTTTTCAGCACCAAAAAAGATGGTCAGGGGATTGGCTTAACGCTGACAAGGGAAATCCTGGTAAACCACAATTTTAGCTTCTCGTTGAAAACAGAAGAAGACGGCTGGACTGTTTTCCGGATTGAAATGGAAGGGTAAAAAGCTATTAGCTTCTCCGCACCATTATAGCGAATGCATTTGCCGGATTTACGATAAGCAGCTGACTTATATCGTTTTCAGTAAATCCTTTTTTCTCCAAGGCGGGAATGAGCTTGTCGGAAATGGTGGTGTACCCTCTGAACTTTCCTCCATGGGGTTCGCCAGGCTGGTACCAGCCGGCGTCGTGTGAGATTAGTACCTGTTTTAACAGTCGCTTTGTTTTCAGGTGATGGATTAAATCAGCCATTGGATCAATGTTCTCGTTACTTATTCCGTCTAAACTGATCCAACAACCTGTTTTTCCAATCCTTTCCATATCCTCATAGCTGCCATTTGCATGTACCCAGACGAAAGCAGCGGGACTTACTCCGATTTTTTGCAGGATCGAAATTTCCTGAGTTGCGAGAAGAGCGGGGCCTGTGTGTGAGCAAATAGTAAGTCCCGTTTTCAAATGCGTCAATGCGGCTGCTTTTATCAGTTTTTGGTGAAGCTCAGACAATGCGCCACTGTTTACGCCGGTTTTGATAAATCCGGGTTTCACGTTTGTTCCCTCAATACCACCTTCAAATTCACTAATCCACCTCGCTGAAAGTTGCTCAGCAGTTTCCGTGAATGCCCATTTGGGAAGGTATTTATTATCTGATGCGCCGTAGTAGCCCGTATTTGTCAGTATTTGCAGGCCGGATCTTTCCGATAGTTTTTGAAGTAACCTTACATCCCGCCCTAAGAATGCAGGGGTGCATTCAACAATACTTTGAAAGCCGCGCTTTTTGATCTCGATCAGGTAAGGAAGTACTTTCCGGATCACCTGCTCGTGTTCCCACCTATCGGATGAAATCTTATCTGCGCCGATGAAGTCAACAAGTACGTGCTCGTGAATAAGCGTTTTGCCAAGACCGGAAGGTTTGATCCTGCCTTGAACTGTATTGATATAAGTTTCTGAAAAATTGGGTACGTTACAGAAGAGCACCGCCGCTGCCGAACTTTTGATAAATCCCCTGCGCGAATAGTTGCTGCTGCTTCGCCCCATTAGTCTACAATGATAAATGGAGTCGGGCTGAATGAGATTACAAATATGATCAATGCGCAGATCCCCAGAATAATCCGTGGGGTATCGAGTGGTTCGTTCTGTTCAGTTTCAGGATGTTTGATTCCCAGAAAACGTCCGAGGATAAATACAAAAGGTAAAAAGCCGGTTGAACCCTGTAAATCGGGGCGCAGGTAGGACAATGCAAACTGGAGTACGACTATGATCAGGCTGCACATCAATGCGGTGCTCAGATTGTCGAAAACCCTTTTGAAACAGATATAAAGCAGGTAAATGTAAATGAAAAGGTAAAGCAGCTGTTCGTAGAAGATTGCGTCGCTGCCGGTAGCAAAAGACTCTGCACGAAAGAGGCCAAGGCCTGCATAGAATGCAAAAAGTCCGAACAGAATGGGCGCTACCACATCAAACTTCTTTTTACCAATCAAACCATAAAGAATGTGGCCGCCGTCGAGCTGGCCGATCGGGATCAGGTTCAATGAAGTGAAAAATAATGCGAGGTAGCCTGCCAGCAGATAGGGATAATGCTGCATTTCATAGGGGTGAGGCAGTCTCTCCGGGTTTGCAACGTAAGTTTTAAACAACCAGAAAAGGATGTTATCACCTAAAACCAGGTTACCTGAGGCATTTTCATAAACAAACTGCGGGTAGCTGGATCCGAATCGCGCGTATTCCGGGTGAATCGTGAAGATATAATCAACGGGTGGCAAATGCGTAAATCCGTACCAGAGTACCGCAAGCGCTGCGATAAAACCTGCTAATGGACCGGCGATACCGATATCGAAGAATTTAAGACGGGATTTTACAACAGAGGTAATGCGTATGAATGCACCCAGCGTGCCGATACTTTGGGAGAAGCCAAACCACATCGGAATGTAGTAAGGCAAGGTCACTTTTACCTGATGAGCTCTTCCTACAAAATAGTGGCCGAATTCATGAATAGTCAGAATAGCGAGGAATGGAATGGAGAAATGGAAGCCTTCTTTAAATTGCTCCCAACCCATTAACCGGGATTCTGCCTCGGTAGATTTCGCGGCATCAACCCCGCCAAGATATGCGAAAAAGTCGTAAACGAATGAAAAGATATTTCCGTAAATCCATTCAGCACCTGCCAAAGTGGTTGTGATTACAGTCACAATAAAAAGTGTCGCCTGAATCAGATAGGTGCGTGTGCTAGACTGCATATTCTTTTAGATATTCCAGAATGGTGGTCGGCTTTTGAACGTGAATAGTAGCAATGCCAAGCTGCGCTGCGCCCTGAATGTTGTCGTAATTATCATCCAGGAACAGCGTTTCCTCTGCTTTAATGCCTGCCTGATCGAGCACTTTCTGATAAATGCGCGTGTCGGGTTTCATCAGGCCCATCTCATACGAGAGGAAGACGGTTTCAAAAAGATCTTCCAGCCTGTCGATACCTGTTGAGGCTTTCAGGATCTTGTTAACCTGGGTAATGTGAATGGAGCTGGTATTGCTGAGCAGGAAAATCCGGTATTTGGTCGCCAGCTTTTGAAGCAGCTCCACGCGCTCGGGAGGAAGATCAAGCAGCAGGCTGTTCCACGCTGTGTCAATTGCTTCGTCGGACAGATCAGAGAAATCCAGGATTTTTCTGATAAAATCACGGAAACCAGCTTCGTCGAGCGAGCCTGTCTCAAAATGCCGGAAAATGTCATTGTCCCGGAAAATTTCAAGTATCTCACGCTGCTCCCGGCCGCTCAGTTCTGCAAACGATTTGGATGCAACAGGAACATCAATGTTCAAAATGACGTCGCCTAAGTCGAAAATGATGTTCTTGATCTGCGGGTTTACCATTTTTTGAAATGCTTTTAGCTGTTAGCCGTTAGCTTTTAGCCCTTTTATTTTCAGTTCAGTCTATTCTCTTATTTTTCAGTTGCAGCCAAGCTAACAGCTAAGAGCTAATAGCTAACAGCCTACTCAACAACAACTCCCATTGCGCAGAATTTTTCAATACGCTGGTCGATGCGGTCTTGTTCAGTAATGTTTGTAAGGTCTGATATGTTTTCAAGAATCACTTCTTTCAGCTTTTCGGCCATCCAGTTGTGGTCCAGGTGGGCGCCGCCGAGTGGTTCGGGAATAATCCCGTCGATCAGGCCATTTTTCTTCATATCCTTTGCCGTGATCTTCATCGCTTCCGCTGCCTGTTCTTTGAAATCCCAGCTTCTCCACAAAATCGCAGAGCAGTTTTCAGGAGAGATTACAGAGTACCAGGTGTTTTCCAGCATTAAAACACGATCGCCGATCGCAATACCCAATGCACCGCCAGAAGCACCTTCACCGATCACGATACAAATCACCGGTACTTTCAGCATGAACATTTCTTTCAGGTTCCGCGCGATAGCTTCGCCTTGTCCACGCTCTTCAGCTTCCATTCCGGGAAATGCACCCGGCGTGTCGATCAGCGTGACAATTGGTTTGTTGAATTTTTCAGCCAGCTTCATCAGGCGCAATGCCTTACGATAGCCTTCCGGGTTGGGCATTCCAAAATTCCGGTGCTGACGTTGCTTTGTGTTACGACCTTTCTGCTGACCAATCAGCATAAAAGACTGACCGCCCACATTCGCGAGTCCGCCGATAATAGCCGGATCATCACGTACCTGGCGATCGCCGTGCAGTTCAATAAACTCGTCGCAAATCAGCTCGATGTAGTCGAGCGTGTAGGGACGGTCCGGGTGACGTGAAAGCTGAACACGCTGCCAGCGCGTCAGGTTTTCAAAGATCTCTTTTCGAAGATTTGTGATATTGTTTTCCAATAAGGAAATGGCGGCTGAAAAATCCACATTGTTTTCCTGCGCCAATGTCTTCATTTCTTCGAGCTTACGTTCGAGCTCGGCCATAGGTTTTTCAAAATCCAGGTATGTTCTCATCTTTTAGGTTCTGGTTGGTCGGGGAAAAGCGTTTTCAGAGTTCGTAAGTGGTTCCCCTCACAGGTATTTCTACCGATTTAAAGCCATTTTCTTGAATCTTGCTTTGGAATTCAGCCATACTTTGCTGTTCTCCATGGACCAGGAACACGCGTTTGAGCTTTTCCGGATCCTGCATTTTAACAAATCTCAGCAGATCATTCTGATCTCCGTGGCCGCTAAATACGTCAATTTTTTCAATATTAGCCAAGACAGGCAACTGCTTTCCGCGGATCGAGATCGTATCCTGTCCATTGAGCAGGCGCCAGCCCAGCGTGCCTTCGGAAGCGTAGCCGATCATCAGGATGGTAGCGTATGGATTGCCGATATTAGCCTCCACGTGCTGCTCCACGCGCCCGCCTTGCACCATTCCTGATGAGGAAATAATAATGCAGGGTTCGTTGTAGTTGGACACAGCTCTGCTTGCATCCGCACTTTCCAGGTAAATCAGATTCTCGAAGTCGAAAAGCATATCATTATCTTCCTGAAAATCGCGTGCCTCCCTGTTCAGCATTCTTACGTGTTTCTGGTACACTTTCGTACTGCTGTGCGCGAGCGGACTGTCGGAAAATACCTTAATGAACGGGAAAGACTTGTCCAGGTACAGCTGGTTGAGCGTGTACAGCAATGCTTGCGTGCGGCCGACACTGAAAGAAGGAATAATGAGCCTGCCCGGTATATCAATGCAGGTCCGTTTGATCACATCTGCCAGCGCATCCACCGGTGTACCAGTATTCTCGTGCAGCCTGTTACCGTAAGTTGACTCGCACACCAGATAATCCACCTGCGGAACTTCCTGGGGATCAGTAAGGAGCGGGTAATTTTTACGCCCGATATCTCCTGAGAAACAAAGCCGCTTCTTTTCGCCGTTTTCGTAAACTTCAAGCACAATGTGCGCGGCTCCGAGTAAATGGCCGGCGGGGTAGAAAGTCACAGTAACATTATCAGCGATGCGGTAGCGGTTACCAAAGGCAACGGGTACAAAATTGTCCATCGCCTCGATTACATGTTTTTCAACATAGTAGTCTTTCGGTACCTCCTTCTTTTTGCCACGCTTTTTAGCAGAACCCTGTCGCGCATTAAGCCGCTTCTGGTGCAGGTTGGCAGCATCTTTCAGCAATAGCGACGTGAGCGCCATTGTAGGCTCCGTACACACAACCCTGCCTTCGAAACCCTCCTTATATAAATTAGGAATGTTACCTGAGTGATCAATGTGAGCGTGTGTTAATAATACTGTATTAATGAGGCTTGGTTCAAACGGAAAGACACCTTTTTGCTCTTCATATCTGTTTTTCCTGCCAATCTCATCCAGGTCAAAATCCGAGCCGCAGTCAATCAAAATCCGGTAGTCGTCAGATTCCAGCAGGAACATGCTTCCGGTCACTTGTTGTGCAGCTCCCCAAAATGTCAATTTCATATAAAAATGGGGTGAAAACCTAAATTGGTTTCATGCATCTGACAAAAGTACCAAAAATCAGGCTGAGATTTGGGCTTAACTTATTAGTTTAGATTCCCAGGCCAAAGTTTTACCCCGGTTTTCAGCTCGACAACATCTCTATGAATTTGCGTATTTTCCTGTGTGCTATCCTTTTCTGTCCCACTGTTTTTGGTCAAAAGGTAGATAGTACCGCATTGAATAACCTGCGCGACGCGGCGCTGGAATTTCAAAACAGTGAAATGATGCGAAGCGGGACACTGGCGATCAGCATCAAGTCGGTAAAAGAGAAGTTACCTGTTTTCGGCCTGCACCAGGAGATGTCCCTTCCTTCGGCATCGACGTTGAAACTGGTTTCCACAGCGACGGTACTGGCGGTTTTTGAAGGCGACTATAAGTTTCAGACTTTTCTTGAACACGACGGACAAATTAAAGGAGATACCTTGCTGGGCAACCTGTACATCCGCGGAACGGGTGATCCCTCGCTGGGCAGCGACCGGTTTCCGGGTTTTCTCAAATCTTCGGAACTGATCAGTCGCTGGTCGGTAGCAGTAAAAAATGCAGGAATAAAGCACATTAAAGGAAAAGTGCTTGCCGACGCGTCCTTTTTTGACAGTGCTACCGTGGCCAGTACATGGATTTGGGGAGATATGGGAAATTATTACGGCGCTGGCGTGCAGGGCCTTAACTTTAATGAAAACCTCTATCGGGCAAAGTTCAAGCCTGGCGTAGAGCCGGGCGATCCGGCAACTTTTTTGGGCATAGAGCCTGCTATTCCTTATCTCACATTCACGAACCGGGTAACTACCGGTGAAAAGGGGAGTGGCGACAAAACGATTCTTTATTCCAGTCCGCTCGGAAATCAGGTGGTGCTCACGGGTACAGTTCCCGCAGGTTCGGCCAGCTTCACCGTAAAGGGTTCCATTCCCAATGCAGCCGAATATGCCGCATTCGCATTGAAAACAGCGCTCGCTAATACAGCAATACGCATTTATGAACAGAATCCACCTTTTTCAGGTGTAGTCGCAGGGAATCCGAGAAAGGTTTTGGATGAATATAAATCGCCTGCATTGCGCGAGCTTTGCCAGCAGACAAATTACTGGAGTATCAACCTTTATGCAGATGCATTCTTAAAGCAAGCGGGCAAGAGACTTTCCGGTAAATCGGACTTCGACAATGCGGCACTCGCTGTAACTGGTTACTGGTCTGCAAAAGGGGCGGATCTGAGAGGATTTTATATTAAAGATGGGAGCGGGCTTTCGCCTTCCGGCTCCATTACCGCAGGCAGCCTGACTGAGATTCTGAACCTTGCAAACAAAGAATCTAGCTTCAATGATTTTTACAAAAGCATCGCAGTTTTAGGACAAAATGGTACAATCAGAAACCTGGCAAAAGGTACAAAGGCAGCGGGAAATGTGCGCGCTAAAAGCGGCTCTATAGAAGGTACACGAGCTTACGCCGGCTATTTCACCACAAAATCCGGCGCATTGATGAGTTTTGCGATTATTGCAAACAAATATATGCCTGGAAGCCAGCGCATTGTTTCCGAAGAGCTTGTGAAGCTGATGGTTTTGATGGCGCAGTTGTGAGAAGTCTTGCTAGTTTTGCAGGATAGTTCAACTACCAGTTACAAATGAATAAAATTGATGTATGTGTTATCTACTATGGTAAACCGTACCAAACGATTATCTCCATACTCTCGCTCCTGAAAGTCAGCAGCCAGCATATTAACAAGTTTTACATTACCGTAGAAAAGTCACAGCCTTATGACAAATTCGGAGATGTTTACCATGTGATCAAAACGATCAGCCCGCTTGTTGAAATCGACCTGTTTTACCCTGAATACTTCTACCAGCTCGATTGTCTTGACTATGAGCGAACCCGGCACGACAGCGCATATCGTTACCAGATCCCATATCAGTACGCCCTGGAAAATGCGGCAAGTGATTACCTCTTTATCATGCATAATGATATGGTTTTTCATCGGGATATGATCGGTGATATGCTACCCACATTCACTGACCCGAATGTGGCCGGAACTGGTTCGATCGGGCAATGCTGGTCTTGTCCGGGCTTTTCCGCAGGGCTCTGCCACGGATCCAGGTTTGAACAATACGTTCCTACTCAGGAAGAGGCAATCGCATTACACGAAAAATATAATACCCCGCGAAAGGAAAAAGATATAGAAGTACTGAAAACCGGGCGCGTTCACCCGATGCCCGAGTGCCGCTTGAACGAATATGCCTGCCTTATCAACCTGGATTTATATAGGAAAAATACGTTGCCAAAAGGCAATAATGTATGTTTTGGGGCAAACTGGGGCTTTACTGCCGATTTAGGTACTGGTTGGTTTCACCAGATGGTCAACCAGGGTTTTCGTTTTCAGCACTTTGTTTTGGAGGACTATGCGAAGCACTCTCAGTTTAATCCGGTAGGTCAGGGGATACAAGCTTATGCCAAGGCAGACAACTATAACCTAAGCGAGCGGAATGCATTGGAATACCTCAAAGCCAACTTTGCAACAGATGCCGCACTCGACGGCAGATACAAGGCGCTATCGAAGTTAAGAGTGGCCAAAGGAAAGATGGGCAAATTTCAGGCACTCTGGATCCATCGCGCTAAGAAAGTTTACAGGATGGTGGCCGGGTAGCAGGTGTTTTTGTTACAAAAGTCTTTTTCATGCTGGGCGCCTGATGCGCTCAGCATGAAAAAACAGACAAATGCCGTCACTTCACTTCCTCAATTACAAAGTTGTGATTGGTATAAATGCAGAGATCAGCTGCAACTGTCAAACCTTCCCGTACCATTTCTCCTGCTGATAAATGAGGCGCGTGCTTTTTCAAGGCTTGTGCTGCGGATAATGCAAAGTTTCCACCGGAACCAATGGAGGCAATGCCATTTTCAGGTTCCAAAACGTCGCCTGTGCCGGAAATAACGAGGATTTCATCTTTGCTGGCGGTGATCATCATGGCTTCCAGCTTTCTCAGATAGCGGTCTGTGCGCCAGTCTTTGGCAAGTTCAATGGCGGCACGCTTCATATTTCCGCCATATGCATTCAATTTTTCTTCAAATCTTTCGATCAATGTAAAAGCGTCAGCGGTGGAGCCCGCGAAGCCGGCGAGGATTTTGCCACCCATTAATACCCTGATCTTCTTCACATTTCCTTTGGCTACCGTATTGCCCATTGTTGCCTGTCCGTCAGCGCCGAGCGAAACTGTTCCATTGTGTAAAACTCCCAATACGGTTGTTGCGTGTATTTTCTCCATGAATATTGGCTATCTGTGTTTCAATTGTTGTTAGTGGCTTCAAAACAAAAGTGCCAGACCGGGAAGCCTGACACTTTGTGCATTGAATGCTATTTAGAAAACTGATTTTGTCATTAAACCAGCATGCTCATCGGCTCTTCCAGCAATTTCTTAACCGTTTGCAGGAATTGAGCAGCAGTAGCTCCGTCTACCACGCGGTGATCTGCAGAGAGCGTTACTTTCATGATGTTGGTCGGGTAAACCGTTCCGTCTTCTTTGAAAGCAGCAACCTTCTTGATACCACCCACGGCCAGTATACAAGAATCCGGCGGGTTGATGATCGCAGTAAATTCATCTACGCCGAACATACCCAGGTTGGATACAGAGAATGTATTTCCTTCCCATTCTTTCGGCTGCAATTTTTTATCCTTCGCTTTTCCAGCCAGATCTTTCACTTCGGTTGAAATCGCAGAAAGCGTCTTTTTGTCAGCGTCACGTACCACGGGAACAAGCAAACCTTCGTCTACCGCAACCGCAACACCTACATTGACATAATTGTATCTTCTGATCTTGTCACCCAGCCAGGCCGAGTTCACAGCGGGATGTTGTTTCAATGCAACTGCACAAGCTTTGATCACCATATCGTTGAAGGAGATCTTCGCAGGGCTTACCTCGTTCAGCTGCGGACGAAGCTCCATTGCTTTGTCCATTGTGATTTCCATGGTCACATAGAAATGCGGCGCAGTAAACAAGCTTTCGCTTAGGCGGCGCGCAATGGTTTTACGCATTTGCGATACTGGCGTATCGGTGAAATCGCCGGATGCAGGGGCGCTTGCTGCGGCTGGTGCAGCTGATTCTGCCTGTTTTGGTTTATCAGCAGGAGCAGCTGAGGCAGTTTCCGGTGCAGCTTGTTTAGCAGCAGGCTTGAACTCGTCCACATCCCGTTTTACGATTCTTCCATTGTCACCGCTTCCTTCGATCTGGCTTAGGCTGATTCCTTTTTCGTCTGCCATTCTTTTGGCAAGCGGAGAAGCCTTGATCCTGTCGCCGGAGTCGGCCAAGGAAGTTGCTTTTTCAGTTTCGTTTGAAGCGGCGGGCGCCGATGCTTGTTCGGCTGCTGGCGCGCTGCCAGTTTCAGCAGGCGCTTCCCCGTTTTCACGTGCGATCAATGCATCTACATTAGCTCCCTCTTCACCGATTACCGCGATAATCCCGTCCACAGGCACAGATTCACCTTCTTTAATTCCGACGAAAAGCAAAGTTCCGTCTTCATATGCTTCCAGCTCCATAGTAGCCTTATCAGTCTCGACTTCGGCCAGGATATCACCGGATTTTACTTTATCACCTACTTTTTTCTGCCAGGAAACCAAAGTTCCCTCTTCCATCGTATCGCTCATTTTGGGCATACGGACCACAGCGGCATTAATTTTCTCGGCAGTAGCACTTGCAGGAGCGGGAGCTGGTTGTTTAGCTTCCTGTTCAGGAGTTACAGTTTCAACAGCAGCTGCCTCAGGCGCTGGTTTTGATTCCTCTTTTGGTGCGGCACTTCCGTTGCTCGAAGCTCCGTTGCTGCCACCTTCCAGTAGCGATTTATAGTCTTCACCATCGTTACCCACTACCGCCATAACTCCGTCAACCGGCACAGAATCACCTTTATTAACGCCGATGTAGAGAAGCGTACCGTCATAGTAAGATTCCATCTCCATCGTAGCCTTATCGGTTTCTACCTCAGCCAGGATATCGCCGGATTTTATTTTATCACCTACTTTTTTGTGCCATTCCGCGATAACACCCTCTTCCATGGTGTCGCTCATTTTGGGCATACGAATTACTTCTGCCATATCGCTTGTTAAGGTATTTTAGTTTCTTCGCTCTTAAATTAGATTCTGGTCAAAATTACAATAAAAGGCCAATTCTGCACCCAGTTTTGAGATAATTCTAAAACCTGGAACGCATTAATTGATCTTCAATACAGCCATAAATGCCTCCTGCGGGATCTCTACACTACCAACCTGACGCATTCTTTTCTTACCCTTTTTCTGTTTTTCAAGAAGCTTGCGTTTCCGGGAAATATCACCGCCGTAACACTTGGCCAATACGTCTTTACGCATCGCTTTCACAGTTTCCCGCGCAATGATTTTTTGTCCGATAGCTGCCTGGATTGCAATTTCAAACATCTGCCGTGGGATCAGCTCACGCAATTTTTCGCAAAGCTTTTTGCCCCATTCGTAAGATTTGGACCTGTGAACAATAGCCGACAATGCATCCACCGCCTCACCATTGAGCATCACGTCCAATTTCACCATATCCGATTCCTGGTAACCTGCCAGTTCGTAGTCGAGAGACGCGTAGCCTCGGGAAATGGTTTTGAGTTTATCGAAAAAGTCAAATACTACCTCTGCCAGCGGGATCAGGAATTGCAATTCCACGCGCTCCGAAGTAAGGTATACCTGGTTTTTCAGGATTCCTCTCTTGTCCATACACAAGTTAAGAATCGGACCAATGTAGTCTGACTTCGTGATAATCTGTGCATTGATATAGGGTTCTTCAATAACCTTGATATGGTTCGGATCAGGCATCTCGGAAGGTGCGCTGATGTTGAGGAGCTGGTCTTTTGTATTGATTACCCGGAACTGTACGGAAGGAACAGTTGTGATAACCGTCATATCAAATTCCCTTTCCAGCCTTTCCTGTACAATTTCCATGTGGAGCATGCCCAGAAACCCGCAACGGAATCCGAAACCAAGTGCCGCAGACGTTTCTGGTTCCCACACAAGAGCTGCGTCGTTCAACTGCAACTTTTCCATTGCTTCACGCAGCTCTTCAAACTCGCTGGTGTCAACCGGGTATATACCGGCAAAAACCATCGGCTTTACTTCTGAAAAACCGACGATAGCTTCTTTTGCGGGACGATCGATATGTGTAAAAGTATCGCCCACTTTTACCTCTTTCGCGACTTTGATACCGGAGATCAGGTAACCTACGTCACCGCATTCTACTACCTGTTTAGGGATTTGCTGCAAGCCGAGTGTGCCAATTTCGTCGGCAATATATTCCTTGCCGGTCGCCATAAACTTCACGCGGTCTCCTTTTTTGATACTTCCGTTTTTAACCCGGAAAATAACTTCAATACCGCGGTAAGAATTAAAAACCGAGTCGAAAATCAAAGCTTGCAAAGGCGCCTCAGGGTCGCCCACGGGCGCTGGAATACGCTCTACAATCGCATTCAGGATATCTTCGATCCCAATACCTTCTTTACCGCTGGCAGGGATGATATCTTCGCGTTTGCAATCAAGCAGGTCCACCATTTCGTCCTTAATTTCCTCAGGCATCGCACCCGGAAGGTCGATCTTGTTGAGGACCGGAATGATCACCAGATCGTGGTTGATTGCAAGGTATAAGTTAGAGATTGTCTGTGCCTCAGTGCCTTGTGATGCATCTACAAGCAGCAATGCACCTTCGCAGGCCGCAATAGAGCGGGATACTTCATAAGAAAAGTCTACGTGGCCGGGTGTATCGATCAGATTGAGAATGTACTCTTCACCTTTATAGATGTAGTTCATCTGGATCGCGTGGCTCTTGATCGTGATGCCTCGTTCGCGTTCCAGATCCATATTGTCCAGGAGCTGCGCCTGCATTTCCCGCTGCGTTACTGTTTTGGTAAATTCAAGCAGACGGTCGGCCAGTGTACTTTTGCCGTGGTCGATATGGGCAATAATGCAAAAATTACGGATTTTCTTCATGAAAATGGTTACTATTCAAATGCTTTGCGGTACAAACTCGGTTCAAAGCAAACACAAAATTACGAGGGGATTTAATATTTCAACTGCTTTTCTCAGGTAACTTGAAAGTATTACCGCGGCAAAGTGTTTTTCAGGAAAATTGACTTAGTCCAGCGACACCATCGCCTTGATCACTCCGTTCGCAGGATCAAGCCAGCTTTCAAAAGTATCCTTAACCTCGCCGAAAGTGACGCGATGCGTGATATACGTTTTAGGATCCACCTGCCCGTTTTTCATGTTTTTAATTACATGTTCGAAATCTTCCCGCGTTGCATTGCGACTGCTCATCAATGTAGCTTCGCGTTTATGAAACTCAGGGTGACTGAATGTAATATCGCCTTTTTGCAAACCCACAAGCACATAACTGCCTCCGTGTGCGAGGTACGTAAATGCTGTGTTGATGGCGCGCAGACTTCCGGTCGCGTCGATGATCACAGTCGGCATTTCGCCATTTGTGATCTCGGCTAACCGTTCCAAAACAGGCTCGGTCAATGCATTTACAGTATGTTGCACGCCAATTTTGTCACGACAAAAAGCAAGTCGTGCATCATTGATATCCAATGCAATTACATTGCCGCCGGCTATTCTTGCAAATTCCATTGTACCTAAACCAATTGGTCCCGCGCCCACTACAAGTACATTTTCACCTTCCCGGACCCGTGCGCGCCGCACGCCATGTGCACCGATCGCCAGAGGTTCCACCAACGCAAGTTCGTCGAAGCTGAGGCCGTCACCATGCACCAGGGAGTAGGAGGGAACCGAAAGGTACTCTACCATTCCGCCGTCAATATGAACACCGGACACTTTCAAAGTGGTGCAGCAATTTGGCTTACCATTCCGGCACGCAACGCATTTTTGACAATTGAAATAAGGTATGAAAGTGACAGCTTCGCCCACCGAAAAATCGGTACGATCTGTATTTACAATTTCTCCCGCCAGTTCGTGGCCCAAAATCCGGGGATAATTGAAAAATGGTTGTGTTCCTTCAAATGCGTGCAGATCGGTTCCGCATATCCCTATTCTTCTGATGCGGATCAGCGAGGTACCGGGCTGTATTTCAGGTTGTAAAGTATCCTGGTATTCAAAGTGGCCTGGGGTAGTGCAGACAAGTGTTTTCATCTCGGTGTGGCGTCGCTGAGTATGTGAAATTGAAACAGATTAAGAATTAGCGAGCGCACGGTCCAGGTGTACATAGCCGCCATCGACATAAATCAATTGGCCGGTTGTGTGGCTGGAACGCTGCGAAAGCAGGAATACGGTCGTATTTGCAATCTCCTCAGAAGTGGTCATCCGGTTTTCCAACGGAATATTGGCAGTAATGGAGGCGAGCTTTTCAGCAGGATTGGGCAAGGTTTCGATCCAGCGTTCGTAGAGCGGCGTCCAGCATTCAGCTACTACCACTGCATTCACCCGGATTCCATACTTCAGAAGTTCAACCGCCCATTCACGCGTCAATGCATTTCTTCCTCCGTTGGCAGCGGCGTAAGCTGAGGTTCCTCCCTGGCCTGTCTCCGCAGTTTTCGAGGTAATATTGACGATCGCGCCCTTTGATTCCTTCAATGCAGGCAATGCGTAATGCGCCATAAGATAATAGTGGACAACGTTTTTATGCAAAGAGGCAATGAAGCTGGTATAGTCGCCATTTTCAAGACCCACGCCGTCGTTTACACCTGCATTGTTGACCAGACCATCAATCCGTCCATATTTTTCCAAAACAGCTTTAACCGCTTTTTCAGATTCTTCCGGCTGTGTAAGTTCGGCAGCAACCTGAAACGAGGCGAAACCCTTGGAAGCGAGATCATCCACGATTTTCTGGTTATCATCTGCATTGCGGCCAACGATCACCGGAATAGCACCTTCGTTTGCTAAAACCTGCACGATCCCTTCGCC
Organism: Dyadobacter sp.; assembly: GCF_051859145.1. GTDB lineage: Bacteria > Bacteroidota > Bacteroidia > Cytophagales > Spirosomataceae > Dyadobacter. The sequence goes on along the minus strand of NZ_JBHYGF010000279.1, from coordinate 7,283 downwards.
GATTCCCTTTGCGCCGCCGGTAACGATAACTACTTTATTTTGAAGCTGTAAATCCATATTGTTTAACAATTCAGGTTAATGTTTTAAGAAAATCAATGTGAAGTCCCAAGTGTGACTTTTTTGATGGAATTATTTTTAATCGCAAAATAAAGAACGACCAGAAAGCATACCGCAGGCACAACGTACGCGGTTTGGATAGATGAAATATCAGAAACCTGGCCCATAATAACGGGAAAGAAAGCGCCTCCTACAATGGACATAATTACGAGTGAAGAGCCGATTTTGGTCTTCTCACCCAGTCCGCGGATGCTTAATGCAAATATTGTAGGGAACATAATTGACATAAAGAACTGCACACCTACGAGCGCATATACCGCCGCCATTCCCGTGGTAGTGACCGCCACTGCGAGCAGTGCTACATTCAGGATGCTGTACAATGCAAGCAGTCGGGGAGGAGCTATGAACCGCATCAGGTAAGTGCCTATAAAACGGCCGATCATAAAGCTCAGAAAAGCGCCGGAAAGAAGGTACGCTGCTGTTTTTTCTTCTATTCCCGCCACCTTATCAGAAAAACGAATAAAAAAGCTGCTGATGCAAACCTGGGCCCCAACATAGAAAAACTGCGCAGTAGCACCCAGCAGTAGGTTTTTCTCACCCCAAATGGAGCTGCTTGTTGCACTCTCACCGTCATTTTCGTCTTTGATTTCGGGCATTGAAGTCCGCCAGATCAGCACTGCTACCAGCAACACAACCAGGCCAATCACAATGAAAGGTACCTGAACGGAGGCGGCTTCTGCATTAAGATAGGAATCAAGCGCCTCGCCGGACATAGCCTGCTGCTCCTGCTCCGAAAGTGTTTTGCCGGATAAGATGAAGGTGCCGCCCATCAGGGGTGCCAGAAATGCCGCAAGTCCATTAAAGGATTGGGCAAAATTCAGCCGCTGCGTAGCTGAATCAGGGTCACCTAAGACAGTAATGTATGGATTTGCTGCGGTTTCAAGCATGGTAAGTCCGCTTGCAATAATAAATAGGGCGATCAGGAAAAAGCCAAAATGACGCATTTCGGCAGCCGGGTAAAACAGGAATGTGCCAAAAGCAAATAGGAGCAGTCCCACTGTAATTCCCGCTTTGTAGCCATATTTTTTCATAAACAATCCTGCCGGAAATGCGATGAGGAAATATGCAATGTAAGAGGCGGAGTCGATCAGGGCTGATTCAAAATCGCTGAGCTGGCAGGCTTTCTTCAAATGCGGGATCAGTATCGGGTTGAGGTTGAGGGCAAAGCCCCAGAGAAAAAATAGCGAAGTGATCAGGATAACAGCCAGCCGCGTTTTACGATCGGTCATAGGAGGTGAAATTTGAGTACAGGAACGGGTGTAAAATAAAACAAAACAATTCAAAGGAATTATATTTTTTTACCCGCTAAACCAAACCTACCTGATGTTCAGCTGTTGCTGCACTTCGTCTTTTCTGCGACGGGAGACCTCCACTAGTGAGCCGTCAGCCAGTATCAGATACTCGTTGTTGCTGCTGATCCGGACTATATATTCCAGGTTCACCAGATGCGATTTGTGCGTGCGGACAAACTTGAAATCCACGAGCATATCTTCAAAATGTTTGAGTGTTTTGCTGGCTATAAAGGTTTTATTGTCTTTTAAATGGATAACCGTGTAGTTCCTGTCAGCTTCAAATCTGAGGATCTCACCTACCATGAAAAAGAAGATACCTTCGGTGGATGCTACTGCCAGCTTGAATTCCCTGTACTCATTTTTTTCGATGTTGCTGACCAGATTCTCATATCGCTGTATTTTCTGTCTTGAAGTATCGCGTTTATAAGTGCCTTCTGACCGCTACAACAAGATCCGCCGGATCAATGGGTTTTAAAAGATAATCCACGGCACTGAACCTGATCGCCTGGATGGCGTACTGATTGTATGCAGTGGTAAAAATGACATTAAAGGAAGGTTTTTCAACTGCTTTAAGAAGTTCGAAGCCATTCTGGTGCGGCATTTCGATGTCTAAGAAAACAAGCTCAGGCGTGTACACTTGCAGCACTCTCAGCGCTTCTGCTACGGACGATGCAATTCTTAATTCTTCGATTTGCGGTACATACTCCTGGATGTACTTATACAGAATGTTGCGCGATTTGAATTCATCGTCTACTATCAATGCCTTGATCATGAGGATGGTATTTAGTTTGTTGATGGATGTGTACTTATTTCTAAGCACGTCCCGCAAGGTAAGTTGCTTGCGCCATCAGTGCTGATGGAATGTGCAACTGGCACTGCTGATTTATTTGGTGGATTGTCGTTCTGAATGCCGCGCTTTCCCTTTCATTAAATGGATTCAACCGGCAGCTAATCGGAATAATGACTGGTGGGAGCATAGGTTAAGTTTGTCTGCTCATGTCAAACTCAATCGTCTTTTTATGAACCACCTGATCCGACTCGTCTTACTTTTTTTCATCACAATCTCCGCTTACGCGCAGGTACCCCAGCAATTCAGCTTTCAGGGCGTAGCCCGAGATGAAGCTGGCAAAATAATTTCCAACCGCAACATCAGCCTGCGCATTTCAGTCAGACCCACTACGGCGTTAGGTAGTCCGGTTTTTCAGGAAACACACGCAACGCAGACTTCCGCTAACGGTATTTTCAACATTTCAGTAGGAGCCGGTCTAGTGCAAAGCGGCCAGATTTCAGGCATCAAATGGGATAGCGACAAGTTCTTCCTGCAAGTAGAATTGGATCCGGATGGTGGAAGTAACTATGTGAATTTAGGAGCGACGCAGTTGCTGAGTGTGCCTTATGCATTGCATGCGGAAGAGGCGGGCAGGTGGAAGAATTTTGATCCGGTAGTGCAGAAAGGGAATATTTTTCAGGGCAGTGGGTTGCCGATACAGCAGGGCGATGAATTTACGTCTTCTACCGACACGTATTTGGTTTGGCACCCCGGCAAAGGGGCTTTCAGAATTGGCTCAGGTTATAAAAGTGTCGGTGTGTTTGAAGATGCAAACATAGGAATCCGATCATTGGGTGTTGGAATTAACATGATTGCAAAGGGCAATAATTCAATCGCATTAGGTGATGGAGCACGGGCACTCGAAAACAATTCAGTTGCGATCGGTGAAGAAGCCTCCGCGACAGGGGAAAATGCAATATCGATAGGTGATAATATATCTAGTGGTTACGGGTCGATCAGTATTGGACAAGGTCTCCGCTCGCGATCAACGTACGGAACAGTCCTTGGATTGTATAATGATTTGACCGATGCTGTTGGTGATCAGTTATTACCTACTAGTCGCATATTCCAAATAGGTAACGGAGATTATCAAAATAGCAAACGGAGTAATGCACTTACTATTCTCTATAATGGTAATGTCGAAATAGGGAATAATGCCCTACTTCCCACATACATACTTGATGTTGGCGGTCGGATGCGGCTGCGCAGTAATATAGGCTCTACGGCAGGCCTTTGGTTGAATGATGCCGGTGGAGCTCAGTATTGTTTCATTGGAGGCGTCAATGATTCAGAGGCTGGATTCTATTTCGAGAACGCAAAGGCGTGGCGATTCAACGTATATAATAATGGCAGCGCCTGGCTTGCTGGCACACTTACCCAAAACTCAGACCTCCGCCTCAAACATGAGTTGCAGCCATTATCCGGAAGTCTCAACAAACTTACCAGCCTAAATGGATTCCATTACCTGTGGAAAGATAAATCGAGAAGTCAATCGCTCCAAACCGGCCTCATTGCCCAGGAAGTAGAAGATGTATTTCCTGAACTCGTTGAGACGAATAAAGATGGTTACAAGTCTGTCAACTACATTGGTTTCATACCGCATTTGCTGGAAGCGGTGAAGGAGTTAAAAGAGCAAAACAAGGAGCTTGCTGCAACAAACGACAGGCTTGAAGCACATTTGACTACAGTGGAGGCACAGGCAGCAAACAAGGAAGGCGAAGTTCAAGAAGGTAGCACGAAATTGGATTTGCCGGTAGCCATCGCATTACTTCTTTTTCTAATGTGTGTAGCCAAAATTAAGATTTAACAACTCCTTCCTCCTAATCTAAAGATCCTAATCATGAAAGCAATTCACAACCAAGTTTTTTTGGTAATAGCAGTACTTTTATCAATACTTCCTTTTTCCATTTACGCGCAGGTACCCCAGCAATTCAGCTTCCAGGGCGTAGCCCGCGATGCAGCTGGTAAAGTAATTCCCAACCGTAATGTCAGCCTGCGCATTTCAGTCAGACCAACCACTGCGCTCGGGAGCCCGGTTTATCAGGAAACGCATGCAACGCAGACTTCTGCCAATGGAATTTTCAACATTTCGGTAGGAGCCGGCCTCGTACAAAGTGGCCAGTTTGCCGATATAAAATGGAACAGCGACAAGTTTTTCCTGCAAATAGAATTGGATCCGGATGGCGGGAGTAATTATATCAATCTAGGCGCGACGCAGTTGTTAAGTGTGCCTTATGCATTACATGCGGAGGAGGCTGGGAGGTTGAAGGATTTTGATCCAATCGTACAAGAAGGGCATTGGGGTAAGGGTGCGTATCTCACTGAATTGAACTGGGACAATCATCAAAAGATGATGTGGTACCCCAGGCGAGCAGCTTTTCGATTCGGCTCCTGGAGTAAAGATGATTATAAGTGGACTGATGCAAATATTGGTGACGCTTCGTTCGCTGGTGGTGTTAATTCCCTTGCAGAAGGTGATAGGTCATTTGCGTTCGGCACTAATGTAAAGGCTCTTGGGGCCTATTCCGTGCTACTAGCCAATGGTGGCGAGGCTGAATTCCAGTCAATTGGAATGGGGAGTTCTGTTCAAGCGCTTGGTGATAATTCAATAGCGATTGGGGGGAATATAAAAAGTCTAGGCTCTCACTCCGCTGCTATTGGCTACAATCTACGAAGCAATTCGAAATATGGAATCTCCTTTGGACTAAGCAATGACATTTCGGATGCAGTCGACAATGATCTTAAACCAACTCACCGGCTCTTTCAAATTGGAAATGGTGATGAAGACCCCGATGGGGCAAGGAGAAATGCACTCACAGTCTTGCGAAATGGTAATGTTGGAATTGGAAACAATGCTTTAAGGCCAACACATATCCTGGATGTAGGCCACCGGATGCGACTACGCAGCAATCCCGGCTACACAGCCGGCTTGTGGCTGGATGATGCAGGAGGCGCGCAATATTGTTTTATAGGAGGGTATAATGATGATCGGGCTGGATTTTATTTTGATGAGGGAGGTTGGAGATTTACCGTAGATAGAAATGGAAGCGCATTTCTCAGCGGCACGCTGACCCAAAACTCTGACCTCCGTCTCAAACGCGACATCATTCCTCTTACCGCCAACTTCGAAAAACTAGCTTCCATCTCAGGTCGCCACTATTACTGGAAAGACCCGCAGCGTAGTCAGGGGCTGCAAACAGGTTTGATCGCGCAGGAAGTAGAGAGCGTGTTTCCTGAGCTGGTTGAGACAGATAAAGATGGTTTTAAGTCAGTTAATTACATTGGTTTGATACCACATTTGCTGGAAGCTGTGAAGGAGTTGAAACGGGAGAATGCACGATTGGGCAGCGAGAACAAGAAGCTGGCTTCGGACACAACCAAAATGGCTGATTTGCAGAAGAGGATAGAGGCCATTGAAGCAAGTCTGGTGCATTCACAAGCAACTTCATCTAATTAAGTCCTATGATCATTTTGATATGGATCTGCATTGTAGCAGATGTTGCCGCGGCCGTTTTCCTGCTAAGTACTTCTATGAATTCTGATCAGGATGCTGCGGGTGCGGGAATGGTGCTTTTGCCTGTTATTCTGTTAATCGGGCTGGCTGTGTTGTCTTACTTTTTGATGCAGAAACATTATAACGGCTGGGCACTTGTAACAAGCGGTTTGCCTGCTATTGTCCTGTTATACCTGCTCTTTATTTCTGTAACCTGACTCAGGCATGCTCCTGATAAGGTTTGCTTTGGAAGCTGTAAATCAGGTAAAACAATGCAGGCAGAATAAACACGCTGCCGAGCAGCAAAGCCATACCAAGTGCCTGCATTGTTTTTTCCTGACCACTGTGCTCTATCAAAGACAGATACCCGTTTTTCAAAATTACAATATTAGGGAAGTGGCGGAAGGTGGTCGTAAGCAAGATCATAGTCACCTGAAAACCGGCAAGGGGGCGGAGGAGTTTGATCTTTCCCTGGTAAAGCTGCTGCCACATGTAGACAAGTGAAAGCGTAGCTGCCACAATGGCGATTCGGCCTACCCAATTACCAAAGACCCATTCAAACAATGGTATCTTTTCAAAATAGGCGGCAGTGAATACCAGTGCACCGCATAGCACAGCAGCGATATTGAAAAACTGGGCCTTATGTGCAAAACGCAGTCTGTCATTCTCATTCGTGGTTTCACCTATCAGATATACCGAAGCCAGAAAGCCGCAGATTGCCACGGTAAATAATCCCACAGCCAACGAAAACCAGTTGAGCCAGCTCAGAATATAAGCTTCCATAAAGCTTTTTGCCTCAGGGTTAATATGCCCGGAAACTGCACTGCCGGCTATTATCCCCAGGAACAACGGTGTGATAAAACTTGAAATGGCGAAGATGGTATTGTAAATGCTCTGCATATCATCCACGACCGCATCATAATGCCGGAATGTAAAAGCAGTACCTCTTGCGATAATTCCCATCAGCATGATCGTCAATGGAATATGTAGGAAAACCGACATCGTTGAATAAATCACCGGAAAGCCAACGAACAAGATCACAATCGCAATGATCAGCCACATGTGATTAGCTTCCCATATTGGACCAATCGCCGAGTAAAGCGTTTTTCGGGTTACCGCCTTGTTCTTTTTCGACGTAAATAATTCAATAATACCCGCACCAAAATCCGCCCCACCCATCAACAAATAGAGCAAGATCGATGTCCAGAGGAATGTAATAACAACGTATAGCATTTTTGATTTTGAATGAGTGAATGAATGTTTTTAGGGAGGAAGGAGGATGGAGGAAAGGGACGAAAGGGCAAATCAAAATCTTCCCATTCTTCCATCCTCCCTTTTCTCCATCCTCCCTTTTTTTACCCCTTATCATAAAGCGTCCCCACCATCTTGATCTGCCTGTAAAGCATAAATGCTACAAATATTGCCAGCGATACGTAAACTGCTGTGAATAGGTAAAACGAATAGGCAATACCGGGCATTGGGGTTACTGCGTCGGCGGTTCGCATTACTTCGTATATAATCCAAGGTTGGCGGCCTACTTCTGTTACTGTCC
>NZ_JBHYGF010000278.1:0-5726 GCF_051859145.1 Dyadobacter sp. | reverse complement strand
TTCAAAATATCATCATTGAGCTGAAATTCAAGTTTTAAATGCCTGGGTTAAATTAAAAGATTGTACAAGAAGCGCCATGGTACCTCATTGTTCTTTCCATTCGCACATCTTAATTTAAATAATGCATATATCCCAGATAAATTCCCAGCTGGACCGCGAGTGACCAGGTGCAAGTTGTGCCATGGCCATTCGCTCTGGTACTCATCGTCCGTTGATCCAATAAGGCTCTTTGATCAGGTCACGGTGCATATAACCGATCAGTGCGACAGTGCCGCCAAAGCCAATGTGCCCAGCTTTAAAAGTATTTTGTAAGATCTGCCAGACTATATCTGATTGTCTGGTTTTGCGTTACGGTCTCCATACGTGTTTTTCCTTTTGAAGGTATTTTGCCCAGGCATAAAGTGCATCATACACTTTAAGTCCAACTTAAACATTTGATTGTCGCCTGTGATGGTATACGAAAGACCAGCCGAAATAGCCCATAGTCCGGCGGCCTGCGGGGCCATCTCAAGCTGTCAGTGTCAGCAGCCCTTACAATTATTGCAAGTTGATGGATTGCGGGATCACTTAAATTATGTTTGGCCACGATGTAATAAAAACTGCACTGGTCACCATAATGGGAATACTCAGCGCCGTCTATATCATAGGGGATAGCATTCAGTTCCAATACTTTATTGAAGACCTGATCTTTGGGGACATATTAAAATATCGCCTCCAGATCCAGGAAATTCTTTACAAGCCAGGGGCAGGCGATCCTATCGATTTTCGGACGTTCACGGGTGATCCATTTCATTTGTCAGTGGGTTGAGTGTGTGCCTTTTCCTGGTTTGACTTTTCTTTACCGAGAACCAAGGTGTGGTTTCCCGGCCGCCCACCGGGGCAACAGCCGCTTCCCGAGCCCTGCTGGTCCGCCCTTCGCAATGCGCGCCTGGGTGATCACGCGCGATGGGGGCGGCTACAAGGTCAGCATATTCAACCGCAGCAGGCGCAATGTGATAGACGAAGTGAGGTACTACGAGCGGGATTGACCGGGACATATTGACAAAAGAGGTTTTTGGTTACAGATTCAGCCAATACGTGAATTTGACCACCAAAGCCCGATTTTTGGGTTGCCAGGCCCGCATCAGCCGGTTGTCATCATCGAGGGTTTCGTACGCAAAGTAGTTATCGGTGTACACCACGAACAGGTCCGAGACGGGTTTGTACCGCCACTGGAACCGGTTGTTGGTGTTGACATTGTTTATCTGGTTGTTATACTGGACGTAGGCCGTTAGAAACAACGACCGGGTGAAGGACAGATCGACCTTGGGGCCGATCAGCAGCAGGTCCGATTGACTGTGGGGCGCGGGCAGCCGAATACCGTTATAGGTGAAATCAAGCGAGAAAACACCGTAAGGTTGCTGCCGGTAACTCAGGACGGTGTGCAACTGCGTGATCCGACCGTTGAAGTACTGCCCGTACCGACCGTTGAAACTATAGAAAAAAGGCTTCCTGACGTTGGACACGTAGGTCAGCCGGTGGCTGAAGTACAGGTACGACGTGTTGGCGGGAAGGGCAACCCCGCCGGTGTTGGATGGGTCGAAGGGCGAGAAAAGGTAGGTGTAATCCCATCGCAGAAACACAAAACTCAGCTGCGACTGGTTTTGCATCGTGATGCCCCCGAACAGTCCCGCGTCCCAGTCAATCAGGCGGTTCTGCCGTTTCCCATAAATAAAATCCCAGTTTGGCCCCAGGTAAAACCGGTTGATGTGCCGGCCCAGCCGCCCTTTCGGGAAAAGCACCCTAAAGACCTCGCCATGGAATTTCAGCAGGCTCGCGCGGGGGACGTACCCCACGTCGGCCCGGAAGTTATCGCCAATGTCGTAAACGCCAACCCGCCCGTTGACCGCCGGCTTGTCAACGAACAGCAGGGCACCCACCGCGTAGGGCTGAGCCGGCCGGTCCGGGCTGAACGAGCGGTGGTAGAACGCTTTGCCCCGCCACTGGTTATTGGTAGAAGCCAGGGAATATTCCAGGCCGGCGACCCGGTTATACGGTTGGGCGGCACCGGCTGGCATTATCCCGACGGGGTCCTTGTTTACCAGCAGTGCGCTCAAAAACGAACGGGTCGAAATCCGGCGCTGCACGGCCAGCATCCCGTAGTTGATCGGTGGCAGCGTGACAGAATCGGCCAGCGACCGCCGGCCCGTCTGCATGTTCAGCACCCCGACCCGCCAGTTCCGGTCCAACCGGCCGCTCAGCCGTAACCCGGCCAGAATCGGCACCCGCTCGTTGAACCCAGTGCGGGGATTGCGGACAAGGCCGATGCGCCGGGAGAAAAACGGGTTGGTGACGCTCGTGCCGAACGAGCCGAAGAGGTCGCTGTTTTCCAGGAAAAACTGCCGCCGTTCGGGGAAAAACAACTCAAACCGACTCAGGTTCGTCACTTGCTGATCGACTTCGACCTGCGCGAAGTCTGGGTTTACGGTCAGGTCCAGATTGAGCGAAGGGGTGACGGCCACCTTCACATCGAATCCGGCGTTGACGCCCCGTCGGGGAGGTATCCCCGACTGGTAATCCCGGCCCGTTTCGGCCAGCCCGTACGGAATCAGCGAGACGTTGGCACCGGGGCTGGGGGGGGGGTGCTCCCAGATCAGCCGGCCTGAAAACGCCAGCGCCTGTCCGGTGAAATTAAGGGGTATGGGTGCCCAGGCCGATTGCTCGTTGCGGGCGATGTCGCTGCGGATGAAGTTGATCAGCCACACGTCTGGCCCGTCCCCTGTCTGCCGTTGCTTGTAGCGGAGCGTTTTGAAGGGGATGGCCATCTCGACGGTGTAGCGGTCGGCGGCGTTGCCTACCCGGACGTACCACTTGTTGTCCCAATCGGTGGCAAACTCCTGTCCATTGGTGATCAGGCCCTCGCGTTGCACGCCGTACGGGCTTGCCGCAAAATTGAAGCCGTTGAGCTTATCGCCGAAGGGGTCGATGTTAACCTCAAACAGGTCTGACTGCCCGCGGGCAAAGTCGCGTTTGAGCGAAGTGACCACGTACCGGCGGGGTTGATAACATTCGGCGGCTATGTATAGGAACTCCGCGTCGAACAACACCCGTACGCGGGTTCGGGCACCGGCCCGGATGGTGTCATACGGGAAAAACTGCCAAAAGTTCGACACCGTGTCGGCTTTGTCCCAGGCGGCTTCATCCAGACGTCCGTCTAGCACAATCGGTCCGATAGACCGGCGGACATTCAGACCATAGTCGGCTTCGTTCACGCCGAGTGACTGGGCAAACAAACGGCTGCTCAACAGCAGGAAAAGGAAGGGTAAAACTGTTTTCAAGGTCATTCGACGGGCGCTTCTGGCCTCCTTTACAAACATCACTACTCAAAAACTAGTTGCGAGCATCTGGCCTTACTGGAACCCAGGCCCCCCGCTTGGGTACACCGAGGATTTTCCCATCGTACCAATACGGGCGCACTTCGGGGAGCAGAGCTATATTGGGCCGTATATCCTTTTTCAACCCCAGCGATACGCCCCCGATGTTGACAAAATTAGCCTTTGCGCCCTCCGTGGCTGTTGGTATCCCGAGGTGAACGTACCTGCCCATCATGGGCAGGCAATCCTGTCGATCCTGGGACGTTCGCGGGTAATCCAATTCATTTGTCAGTGGGTTGAGTGTGTGCCTTTTACTGATTTGCCAAGCACATCCAATGCCTCCCTAAAACCTTTGGCCAGTGTGGTGGAAGGTCCTCGCCCGTAATAATGAAGAAAAATAATTCTTGGGTTTTCTCCGAACATATGGTTATGAAGTGCTACCACTTCCAGGTTATTGGAGCGCAGCACTTTGATAACAGCGTTTACTTCTTCTTCCAGCATAGCAATATCGCCAGCCACATGCGCATTATCCTTGTTTCCGGCAAAACTTGCCCATGAGTTCAGACCTATGGCGGCCGTCATTTCTGCACCCATGGCCATCACTTTAAGATCATCCCGTCCAACTGTATATTTATAGGTTGGACCGTTGACTGTACCGGGGTATTTGACGATTGCATCTAATGCCGGAAGGTCAAATAATTCTTTTCCCGTGACTGTTGGTGAAGAAGGTGCAGGCTGGTTGGCAGGCGAAATTTTGGCATCCTTAATGGTTGCTGCAAATTTTTTAGCCAACTCTTCCGGTGTGCCCATGCCATGCATGTGCATGTAGAATATGCGTGGCTGTTCATAGAAAAAGTGATTGTGAATAGCCCCGATTTCAAGGCCGTTGGCATGCGCCGCTGAAATCAAGGGATTCACTTCTTCTTCCAGCAGAACTGTATCACTCATTAAAACGGCTGATTTCCCATCTACTGTTTTTTTGATAGACGCCCATCCCCCAAACCCAAATGGAATTGGAACAGGTTCACCTTTGACAGTGACTTTCAAATCGTTGCGTGGAAGCGGAGTGGTATGAACCGCTTGTCCTTCATTGTAGTTGCCTTTTTTGCCCATTGCAGCTTCAATAGCTGCAATCTCTTCCTTGGTAAGTGCAGGCGTTTTGGCAATCGTCGAAGCTTTCACAGCGTTCATACTCGCCAATCCGGCAACAGTAAAATAGGTGCTGGCCTTAAGCCAGTCTCTTCGTGAAAAGTAGTTCATAACTTGGTTTATAAAAGTGCGATTTAATTATTTTTTTAAGCTGAATAAAGGGGCTGATATTGTTTTTGATTTTAGAAGTATGTAAACTAATTTTTTACAGGCTTTGCGATAACCGAAACATCTGCTTTAAATTCCTCATTGGCTCTTAGTATCAGCGTATCTCCGGGCATGATATTGCCAAATACTTCAATTTTGTCTCCCAGATTAAGCCCCTGGTTTATGTCAATCCACTGCGTTTTCCCCTGCTTTATTTTAATGGCAAACTTTTTTTCCAAAGTGGTCACAATAGCGGATGATGGTAAGGTAATGCCTGGTTGCGAACGCTGAACAACTAGCTTGGCATCTGCATACATACCCGCTTTCAGTAACTTTTCTGGGTTGGGCACTTCAAATTCCCAAATTTCACTCCGAGTGGCATTGTCTATATTTTCTGATTTACGGACCAATTTGGCGTCAAATACCTTTTCAGGCATCGCTTTGGTTGTGAATTTGATGCTTTGCTTTTTCAAGCTGGTGCCCGTATATACCTCCGGAACAGCTACCCGAAGTCTTAGCCGGGAATTATCTTCAATTTCCAAAAGTGGAAGCTCGCCGGGGTTTCCCACAAAAGTCCCTTCATGTGCATTCCGTTTGGTTACCACTCCGTTAAAAGGTGCGGTGATCGCCAGGTAATTTCCCATTTGCTTATAGGTAGCAGCGGTGAAAATAGCGGCTTTATAATCCGCACTGTCTGCCATAAAGAGATTTTTAACTTTATCCAGTTCACTGGCTGCAATGACACCTTCGGTTTGAGAAGCAGAATAAATACGCTCAAAATTGTCTTTGCTGGCTAAATATTTAGCTCTTGCAGACTGGATCTTTTCGGTTACCTCGCTTAGACGCGAAGCAATTTCCGGCGCATCGATAAGAGCTAGTAATTGCCCTTTACGCACCCTGCTTCCGATGTCAACATTTATTTTTTTCAAATAACCCTGAATCTTTGAACGGATTTCTACACGTTCATAAGGCAGCAATTCACTGGGTAAAGTAATTTTTTTTTCGACCGAATCGCTTTTTGCAATATAAATCGCTACCGAATCTTTACCATCCGGGTTGGTTTCAGCGGTTTTGGCA
>NZ_JBHYGF010000277.1:0-5784 GCF_051859145.1 Dyadobacter sp. | reverse complement strand
CTGCTCATCAGTAATTATGAGCTGCATGAGGATATTGTGTTGGAAAATCCGGATATGGATCCTTCCAGGAGGACCATCTTTTTCAAGTTCCAGCATATTTTTCCCCGATCCGGAAAGGGAGCAACGTCCGATACACCCGCGGTGCTGATCGGCACCAGCCGGGTCCATACCGATGCCGCCATCGCCGTGCACAGCAATACGGAAGTGATCAATATTGAAGTAGATGCGGATTATTTGAACGGGCTGCTCCATCTCTCAGGAGCAAATACCGTTTTGCAAAGCCTGCTGGATAGCAGGCAGCCCTTGCTCTTTGAGCAGGTCATTCATCCGGCCTTACAGCCGATCGTTGATGCGCTCGTTGAACAAACCATCGAAGATCAATTCAAACTGTTTTTCCTTCGGATCAAATCCGAAGAACTGATTTGCCATTTGCTGATGGCGCTGGAAGCGCGGGATAGTCCACACTTGTATCCTTTGAACAGCGCAGATATTGCAGCCATCTACCGTCTCCGGGACCAGCTGGCGACCCGCCTGTCTGATCCCCCGGTCATTAATGCGCTCGCAGCCGAAGCAAACATGAGCCCATCGAAACTGAAACGTCTTTTCAAACAGATCTTCGGCGACAGCATCTACACCTATTACCAGGCATTGAGAATGAAAGAAGCCGCACGGCTGCTGCGTGAAGAAAAATTGTCAGTAAATGAAACGGGCTACCGGCTGGGCTTTACCAACCTCAGCCATTTTGCACGTGTTTTTGAAGCGCATCTGGGTACCAAGCCGAAGAAGTATTCTGGTGGTTGAGTGCTGGTTTAAACCAACCTTCAACATTGACCTAATCGAGGAAATCAGGAAGTTGCATGACGACAAATGGAGATTTGTATAGCAGATATGGAAGAAGCAGAATGAGACAATTAGGCGTTGAAACGATTGACTGAGGTGACGTAATGGTTAAGTGTGCTGCTACTTGCAACCTGAATCGTGATTCTTTTTTGCTTTAATTTGTTATCTTAGTCATACAAGATTTATTAAAAAGACTAAAAAATTGATCATGATTGCGACTAAACCAAATATTCATAGACTCACTCAGGGGTTGAGAAAGGTCGTATCTGCAACGGCAACAGTAAGAGTCGTAAAGGATCAGAGGGATCTGGTTTCATCTATCACCCTAGCAATTATTAAATTGCAAGAGGATCTCACTAAGAAGACGGCCAATGCGAAAACCGTCAGTACCTACCTTGCAGAACTCACTTGGGTTGACAGTTCGGATGAGAAAGTAAAAGAGACTATCGTCGAATTAATCGAATCCTCTCAGATTTGGTATAATTTGGAGTTAGAATACATTGAAACGGTTCAACCTGTAATTAACAATGGAATTGCCGCAACGGAATTCGTCTTATACAAAGAAGCAATTGAAGAACTAGGTGAAGCGATTTCTGATCTTAGATCAGCAGTAATTACATTACCTGAGTCCAATGAATTCAATGATGCCATGAACGAGCTTTCAAATCTTCTATGAGAATATTCTGCACCGCTGAGTTTGAGAAAATATTCAAAAAGCTTAGTAAGAAGAATGCTTATAGCGATTTGGAAAAAGAAATTGTCGATTATTTCTTCGCAGAAGAAATAGATTTCTCAAGTGGTAGACGTTTGGGAGGGCATGCGGGTAATACGTACATTAAAAAGCGTTTGGGGGGATCTGGCGGATACCGCGCCTATTTTTACATTATCGTAAAGGATGAGAGCCTGTATTTAATGTTTCTCCATCCAAAAACGGGCCCGGAAGGATCACCAAATATCACGGACGAAGCTAAAACACAACTTCTTAAAGACCTAATTTCGGATATTAAGTTGGGGAAATTGCTTTCGATTACGAAGCATGATAGTAAGAAGAAATTGATTTTTAAGATAGTAAAATAATAGACATCCTTACCAAACCGACCAACTCAGCCATTTATCATTATCCCTAGCTTACTCCAAATTCTTTATTTAAAAATCTCCTGCAAGGTAGTAGCCAAATATTGCTTGCAATTTATCCAGTCATGTCCGCCGGGAACGATATACGATTTGACATTGATTTTCTTTTCTTCAAACATAGCAATGTTCTTTTTCACACTTTCGTATAAAAAATCACCTGTACCAACACTGATCGTGAATAGCTTTAACTGATTGTTTATTTTGCTGGCATCAGGAGCATAATTCGCAAAGTTTTTTTGAAATTCTTCCGTAGCGGTGTAAGGCGCATAAGAACAGATGTATGCAAACTTGTCGGTATTGGTTAACCCGATGTTAAGCGTTTGTCCTCCTCCAACTGAAAATCCTGCGACGGCTCTATGTTTGCTGTCTGTCAAAACCGGGTAGTTCGATTCAACAAAAGGGATAATGTCATTGATGACATCTTTGGTAAAATCGGGCATCGGAGCCGGCCTTACATTGCCATAAGGCATTACAATGATCATCGGAATTGCTTTCCCTTGTGCAATCAGGTTATCCGCAATCAGATTGGCGCGTCCCACTTTGGTCCATGTTTCTTCCGTATCCGATCCTCCGTGTATAAGGTATAGTACAGGGTATTTTTCTTTTCCGTTAGCATTAAATCCGGGAGGTGTATAGACCAACAACTGGCGGGTTGTTCCCAATGTTTTTGATCGATAATAACGATAACTGATTTTTCCATGCGGAACATTTTGCAGCGAATGAACCAGCGGCGTTTTGCCGGGAATCTCCACGATACTGCGCTTAAAGCGTTCATTCGCAAAAATATACATGTTATTCGGATCGGCGATCTGCACACTATCGACTAAAAAAGTATAGGGATAGATATCCGGCTTGACCGGACCAATCGTCACGCTCCAGATACCCGACGTATCTTTGGTCATGGCCTGTGGCGCAGCCAACAACTCTCCGCTCACCATCACCTTTTTAGCAGTTTTTGAATAGTATCGGAACGTTACTTTATTATCGGCATGTACTTGTGGCGAACCGATAGCAGGTGGCCGTTGAGCAAAAGAATTAATCGACCCGAGGAATATCAGGAATATGATGGAAATGACGTATTTCATCGCTGAGTGATTGTTCATTTAAAAAGCAGTTGAGCGGTTTCCGTCAAATAAGTCCTGACGTTTGGCCAGTTGTGGCCTCCTCCTGTGACCAGGCTTTTATAATTGATCTTTTTTGCGGTGAGATAGTTCAGGAATGTCGCAACGTCATTGTACATGAAATCTTCGTTTCCGACACTTACCCACAGCAATTTCAATTGTTTGTTGGTGGCCTCCGCATTGGAAGTAATGGCTGAATAGGTGCCGTCCAGTTCACTCGTAGGCAGGTTGGCAGCGTAGGCACAGATCCAGGCAAATTGATCCATGTTCCAGAACGAAGTCCGTAAGGTTTGCCCGCCGCCACGGGAAAAACCACCGATGGCACGACTGTCCCTGTTCGCAATGGTACGATAGGTTTTGTCCAGAAAAGGAATCACATTTTTTGTAAGGTCATCCGAAAACCGGCGCATTCTGACAAGTCCGTCGGGGCTGTCCCTCACCGGGTCTGGGGGTGTAGGATCCCCTTTCTCATGCGCCACGCGTGCTTCGATATTGCCATAAGGCATGACCACAATCATGGGCTTCGCTTTGCCTTCTGCAATCAGGTTATCGAGTATAAAGTTGGTACGACCAGCCTTGAAAAAAGTCTCCTCCGTATCTGTTGTGCCACTTATCAAATAGAAAACGGGGTATTTTTTAGAGGGATCTTGATCATATCCAGGCGGAGTGTAGACTACGACTGTACCCGTTGTGCCTTCCACAGAAGGGTAATATTCGTAGTTCACAGAACCATGCGGCACGTTGCGAATTGAATGTATCATCGGCGTAAAGCCCGGAACTTCAAACAAACTTGATTTGAAACGTTCATTTGGAAAAAAATCCTCATTGGCCGGATCCATGACGCTTACACCATCTACCACAAAATTGTAAGAATAAACGTCCGGTCTTACTGGGCCAACGGTAACACTCCATATTCCGATGCTATCTTTTGTCATCGGAACATTTGAAGCCCCAAACAGTCCTCCTGCAAGCTTTACCTCTCTTGCTGTGGGAGCCAGGTAACGAAACGTCACTTTTTTATCGGCTAATACCTGAGGCGATACCACGATAGGACCTTTGGGAGGCTGGGCCTTTCCCGTAAAGAAAAGGCAAAGCATTATAGAGGTAAAAACAATTCGGGTTACAGTCGTAAGGTGCATTTCAGAGTTGATTTTGGGTTTCAGTTTGAGTTGCATTCAGGACAATTACGGCATATTCTTCTTTTCAAATGTCCAGTTATCGTTTTTGGAGAGACCCGGAGGATTTCCCATGAACGTTTTGCCTGCATTCACATCACCTTTCAACTGCCAGTTATACCAGTCCGTGGCCACTTTGGCGAATTCACCGCCGTAAGGCTGGCTATAAGTGCCGCCATGACCGACATTCATATTGGCAACAAATACTGGCACATGGTTGATCTGAGCATAGTCATCCATTCCATTTCCATAGGCGATATCTTTTTCTCCACCAAGCAGATAGAGCGTCGGTGTATGGATTTTTTTGAGATTTTCTTTCGTCAAATTGGGCATATTGCTGATGCCGTTTCCAGGAGTTTTGAAAATGCCACTATTGCATACCACAACTGTACTTACGCGCGGGTCTGAGGAAACTTCAAGTGTTTGCAAACCGCCGCAGGACATCCCACTCACAGCAATTTTACTGACATCAATTTTCTGGTAGTACGGACTTTTTTGATCCGCATTTTGCGCAATGGCCCAATCTATGGCATCCACTAATTGCGTGGATTTCGAACGGTCTTTGGTTTGTTCGCCCGATTCCTTGGGCATTACACCAATCGCGATGACCAAAAAGCCATGAGAAGCTACTTCACTTAAAAAATTGACATGCTCAAAGGGCGAATTGAAGCAGGCCCCGTTGCCCCAGGCAATGACCGGAAGCTTCTGTTTTTTGCCAAACGGACTCAGATCTTTGGGCGTAAACACCGTGTGGGTCGGTAATGAAGCCTGGGTTGTCATCACTGCGCTATACTTTCCCGTTCCACCATCTTCTACAACGCGTGAAGCAACCGGCTGCGCCATTAATGTATGCACCGACAAAAAAGCACTGAATGCAATTTTCAAAAAAGTAGTTTTCCGCATCTCCTGATATCTGATAGTTGGTCTGATAAGATAGCTGAGAAAGCGATTTTGAATTGTTAACTACTATGCCTGTGCTTCTTTTAGTATAGTTGATAAAAAGGTCACCAACTCTCAATGATAATCAACGCTGCGTCAGTTAATGTAAAGCTGTATATAACAGGCGCATCTATTATCTTTATCCCCGTACAATACAATCTCTTTTAAATGAAAAACATAGTTCTACTGTTGCTTCTATTCTTCATATCAACCTCATGTAAAAAAAATCGTGAACCAGATTTGGCAGGAAAATTTGTAGGTGAATATGATGGCTCAAAAAAGGACAGCACTGTAAATAGAACGGAGACCTGGAAAATCACCAGGCAAGATTTGAATCACGTAAATGTCGTTTTCTTTTTTACGAATACTTATCCGGATGGAAGCGTTATACGGTCGAAGGAAGATATTAACATTTCTAACGTTACCGTTTCTGACAATAATGTTCTGAATTTTAATAACTCTTTTTTTGCCGATCAGTTGGAGTACAAGATCACTGGCAAGGCAATACTTACAAATAACACCTTGGATTATGACCTCACCATAAAAGTGAATACAATACTTCAAAATTGACTAAT
>NZ_JBHYGF010000276.1:0-5838 GCF_051859145.1 Dyadobacter sp. | reverse complement strand
TCATAAACAATCCGGCGCCGGAAGTTCAGGAAGATTCGCAATCAAGGCTTTCCGGTTTATTATCTTTGTGAAACAGCGTTGACTGATTTATCTATCATGGAGAAAAAGAAAATCAAGTTTTACAATTCGTTTGAAGAGCTGGACACGGCTCAGCTGAGAGAGAACCTGGAATCGTCGCTTGAAGAGCGCTGGGAAAAATTCTGGAAGCTGAGAAAGCTGCACAGAGAGCTGTTTGCTTCGGAATATCGCCCGACTTCATCTGATACCAGCCGCAAAACCATCCTAATTACCAAGCCCGAATGGATTTAGAAAACGCAGAATTTCTAAACTTTGTAAAGGCAGCAGGAGAATGCCAGTAAGGCTGCCGGGCGCTTGGACAGTCAAAAATAAATTCATTCAGCCTCCGCCCCTTGCTGCGAAACCCCCTATTTTTGCAGCATGTATAAAATCCTTATTTCCCCTATACTTTTCCTGTTTGATGCCGAGCGGATCCATTATTTTGTGACGGACCTGCTGCATTTTGCATTCAAAATCCCGTTCGTGCCCCAGTTAATGCGGTCGATGTACACATTTGAACATCCCGACCTGGTGACCGAAGTGGCAGGATTGCGGTTCAGGAACCCGGTGGGATTGGCGGCCGGCTTCGACAAAAATGCAGAAATGGTCGATCAGCTTGAAGCATTGGGATTTGGCTTTATAGAAATTGGAACAGTAACCCCGCGCCCCCAGCCGGGAAATGAAAAGCCCAGGTTGTTCAGGTTAAAAAAGGACAAGGCGCTGATCAACCGGATGGGCTTTAATAACAAAGGCGCTGCTGTGGCGGCGGCGAAGCTGAGCAAGCGCAAATCGGGGATTCTGGTAGGAGGAAATATCGGCAAGAACAAGGATACACCCAACGACCAGGCACTAAGCGATTACCTGATCTGTTTCCGCGAGTTGTTCGATGTGGTTGATTATTTTGTGGTCAATGTAAGTTCGCCCAATACGCCGGGCCTGCGCGACTTGCAGGAAAAAGGACCTTTAACCGCCATACTGAAAGAGCTTCAACAAAAGAATCGCGAGAAGTTTAACCCAAAACCTATATTTTTAAAGATTGCTCCGGATCTGACCACCAGTCAGCTGGACGATATCATCGATATTGTAAAAGAAACCGGGATCGCAGGCGTGATTGCAACCAATACTACAATCGCCCGGGATAACCTTCGTACCAGTGCTGAGGAGATCGGACAAATAGGTGCAGGCGGGCTGAGCGGCGCGCCACTTACACATCGGTCAACGGAAGTTATTCGTTACATTTGCGATAAATCGAATCATGCTTTTCCAGTTATAGGCGTAGGTGGAATTTCCTCGCCCGCGGATGCATTGGAGAAGAAAAATGCAGGTGCTGCATTGATTCAGTTATATACCGGATTCATCTATGAAGGTCCGGGACTGGCAAAGAACATTTGTAAGTCCCTGATCAGAAATAGGTAGAAAATTACCTTTCACGCATCCCAGAGTTGAAATAAATGTCTGTTAATAAGCCAAGAGCAAACACACAACGTGCGAAAGCGGAGGAAGCTGCGGAGCCGCGCATTCGCTTCTCTTTTGATTGGGAGCAAATTTTTTCAAGTCCAAAAGGCACTTTTGCCTGGGGGACTTTTTTTATTGTGCTGGGAATCTTCCTGGAAATCGCCTTTATCTCCTATATCGTCACAGGTATCTCCGATCAGAGCGTGATCGATGGACTGGGGCAGCAGTCGATCCGTGATGCGGGCCGACAAACGCGCAATTTCTTCGGGGTACTTGGCGCGGTAATATCTCACTTCTTTGTTTACAGGTGGTTTGGCGTGGGCGCATTGCTGCTCCCGCTCGTTCCCATTGTGGCCGGCTGGAAAATAGCCTTCGACAAAGAAATACTCCCGCTCAACCGCACCACCAAAGAAGTGATTTTTTTCACCTTGTGGGTCAGTGCATTGATGGGCTATGTGATACTGATGAGCAATACGGAAAGTACCATGAGTTTTGTCTCCGGCGGCATCGGTTACATGGTCAACGTGGCGCTGTTTGACTGGCTGAAATGGGGGAGTATCCTGCCGATTATTTTTGCATTGTTTGTCTTCGCCGTGTTCTTCTACGATGCCCGCTCCGCTTACGAAGCCTGGCAGCAGAAAAATGCGCGTCCGGAAGTAGCACCTGAATTGAATGGAGCAGCACCAGCAGCCGTAACAGAGGAAAAGGCACCCGTAGAGAAGGTAGCTGAGCCGGCGAAAGGATTTGCGGCAGTTGTAAATGACACTTATGACGATGAACTGCCGGTTGACGAAGATGAAGAAGAGTTACTTGAAGAAGAGCCTGAACTGATACTTGAACAGGAAGTGATCGCAGCACCAGTGCCGGTAATGCCTGTTGTGCCTGTCGCCCCGGTTGAAACCAGACTTGAACTGGAAGTGGAAGATACCACGCAGGTAGCCGAGCCGGAGCCCGAAGAATTCGAAGACGAGGATGTTAATGCGTCTATCCTGAGAGAATTCGGTCAGTATGATCCGATGCTCGATTTACCTTCCTATCATTTCCCCAAAGTAGATTTGCTGAATGAAGTCGAGGATAACCACCACGAAAAGGTAAGTCAGGAGGAGCTGGAAAGCAATAAGACCAAGATTGTAGATACGCTCGGAAGCTACGGGATTAATATTTCTAAGATTAAAGCCACGATCGGCCCCACTGTAACATTATACGAGATTATCCCGGAAGCTGGGGTTCGTATTTCCAAGATCAAAAACCTGGAAGGGGATATTGCATTAAGTCTTGCTGCACTGGGAATCAGGATTATTGCGCCTATGCCGGGACGCGGGACAATCGGTATTGAGGTACCTAATAAAAACCGTGAAACTGTTTTTGCACGGTCGGTACTGGCCAATGAGCGTTTCCAGAAGTCCAATTACGATCTTCCCATTGTTTTGGGTAAAACGATTTCAAACGATATCCACATCGTCGACCTGGCCAAAATGCCCCACTTGTTGATGGCGGGTGCAACCGGACAAGGTAAGTCCGTCGGCTTGAATGTGATCCTTGCTTCGCTGATTTACAAAAAACACCCGGCCGAGCTGAAATTCGTCCTTGTAGATCCTAAAAAGGTAGAACTTACCTTGTTCAACAAGCTCGAAAGGCACTTTCTGGCTAAGTTACCGAATGCAGAAGAAGCAATTATTACCGATACCAAAAAGGTAATTTTTACATTGAATTCATTGTGTATTGAAATGGATTCCCGCTACGATTTATTAAAAGAAGCGGCTGTAAGAAACCTCAAAGAGTACAATGCAAAATTTGCCCAAAGAAGACTTAACCCGGAAAAAGGACACCGCTTCCTGCCTTATATCGTATTGGTAATTGATGAGCTTGCCGACTTGATGATGACGGCCGGTAAGGAAGTGGAAACGCCCATTGCCCGCCTCGCGCAGCTGGCGCGTGCAGTAGGTATTCACCTGGTAGTAGCTACCCAGCGGCCCTCTGTTAAAGTAATTACGGGTTTGATCAAAGCCAACTTCCCCGCGCGTTTGTCATTCAGGGTAACGTCCAGCATTGACTCACGGACTATTCTGGATATGGGCGGCGCTGAGCAGCTCGTTGGACAGGGGGATATGCTGCTGGCAATCAACTCGGAAGTGATCCGCTTGCAATGTCCGTTTATCGATACCCGTGAAATCGAAGATGTCTGCGAATTTATCGGAAGCCAGCGTGGCTACGACGAAGCTTATGCACTGCCTGAATACGAAGGTGAAGATGCATCGGAAGGAAAAGCTGAACTGAATCCCGACGATTTTGACGGCTTGCTGCCCGACGCGGCCCGGTTAATCGTCACGCACCAGCAGGGCAGTACCTCGCTGATCCAGCGTAAAATGAAGCTCGGCTACAACCGCGCCGGCCGGATCATGGACCAGCTGGAAGTACTCGGGGTAGTAGGTCCGTTTACCGGAAGCAAGGCGCGCGACGTCATGTTCCACGATCTGAGCGGCCTCGAAGAGCACCTGCGCGTGATGGGCGTAAATTAAACCTTCATTTTTCGTGATGGTCTAAGATTTGTACAACCTCATAATCCATTAAACTTACTGAAAACCTCAATATGAAAAATCTTAGAATTAATGCGTGCTTGCTCTTGGCTATGTTGATCGCCGTCAGCTCTGCTGCATTTGCGCAGGGTGATAAAAGGTCTTCCGCAATCCTGGAAGCAATGAGCAACAAATATCAGAAGATCAAATCCTTCAAAGCCGCATTTACCTACTCGCCGGAAGGAGGCAAGCCACTGAAAGGCGAGGCGACTGTAAAAGGTACCAAGTTCAGGCTGAAAATGGCCGGACAGGAAATCTTCAATGACGGAAAGCTGATGGCGACATATATCAAGGAAACCAATGAAGTGAATTTGCAGGATTTTGATCCGACCGCAGGTGGCGACCTTGATCCGACGAGAATTTATTCAGCTTACAAGAAAGGCTTTAAATATGCTTTTTTGAAAGAGAAAAAAGAAGGCGCCAAGTCCCTGGAAGTAGTAGAGCTCACATCTACCAACAAAAGCAGCCAGGTGGATAAGGTACAGATTGAAGTGAATAAGGCTGACAAGTCCATTAACAGCTGGAAAATATTCCAGAAAAACGGACAGCAGGTAACCTACAAAGTTGATCAGTTCCAGCCCGATGTAGCCGTAGCTGATACATACTTCACCTTCAATGCAAAACAATATCCTGGTGTGGAGGTGGTGGATCTTCGGTAGGAATAAAACCAATTGTAAGAAACAAAAAGGGCGAAATCGATCGATTTCGCCTTTTTCTTTGCTAGCGTGTGCTGGTGTGATATTGGCTATTAGTTGTTGACTGCCTGATGCAGGTCGCGGTACTTCTTGATCAGGTTATGTGATTCGAGCAGTTCTGCTTTCTGGTTGGCGATGATTTGTCTGATGTTTACCGGCAAATCTACGTCTGTTGCCAGTGCATCGTCGTAAGCTTCCTGTGCTGCATCCTCACCATATTCGCAGCTTTCAAGGGCCGACTGTCTGTCGTGGCCGGTAAATGTTGCCTTGATATCCATCCAAACCCGGTAAATTTTACCTGAGTTGGTTGTGCCGGTAGCTATTTCTCCGCCTAGCGTTCTGATTTCAGCGCTCAGCTCATTGATGTTTTCGCGGCTTTCATTAGCCATTTTCTGAAAAATTCCTCTCAGGTCGACATCGATATCTTCAACCTCATTAATTGCCCTTTCGTAACCTTCAATGCGGTCGTTATTGATTCTGATCAGGTCATTTAATACCTCTACTAAATCTTCATTGGTTTCCATGATCTATTCTTTTTAGTGTTGATGATTTCTTATTTGTAATGCTAAACAAAAATGCTGTGCCAAGAGGTTACATATTTTTCCATTGAAACTGAGCCAGAAATCCTGAAGCGTATATGTAGGAATTCTTGCACGGCTGTTGAATTTTTCACGATTTTGGATGCGCAAGAAGCAACTTTACCCTTTGCTCGCTGGCAGAAAACCATTTTATTTCTTCCACGTCTTTACCTGCGAATCGCTTGATTCGATCATTTTCATAAGCCAGGAAAACCGCCGGGTGTACATAATATTTTTTGCAAACTGCCCGTGTATTCCCCAAATGCGCCGCTACTACATCTAGACAGGTGTTCAGGGTTCTCGTCAGTTGTCGCTGCGAAGATGCCTTTTCCTGTGTACAGAGGTATTCAAATGCAGTCACAGTTCCCATCCAGGTCCTGAAATCCTTTGCCGAAAAGTGCGAGCCCGTATGTTCACGGATGTAATCATTCACCTGTCTCGCATTGAGCGCACATCTGCCGCCTGACTCAGACGTGT
>NZ_JBHYGF010000275.1:0-5844 GCF_051859145.1 Dyadobacter sp. | reverse complement strand
CAAAGCGAAGCTTGCTGCTGAAATGGGCGCGATCAATCCGCCTTTTACCAACAAACAGTTTATAGACTGGCGCAATGCCCGTCACCCGCTGCTGCATTTGTCTTTCCAAAAACAAGGCAAGAAAGTAGTGCCGCTCAACATTGAATTAAGTGAAAAGCAAAGGATACTGATCGTTTCGGGACCGAATGCAGGAGGTAAGTCTGTGTCTCTGAAAACGGTCGGCCTTATTCAATATATGTTCCAATGCGGATTGCTGGTACCTGTCGACGAAGGTTCCTCAATGGGTTTTTTCCAGAATATCTTTATTGATATTGGTGACGAACAATCGCTGGAAAACGACCTGAGTACGTACAGTTCCCATTTGACGAACATGCGCTACTTTCTCACTACTTCGAACAAACGCACATTGTTTCTGATCGATGAATTCGGGACAGGTACTGAGCCGGGATTAGGCGGCGCGATCGCGGAATCTATCCTTGAAAACCTGGTAAAATCGGGCGCATATGGTGTAATTAACACGCATTATACCAACCTGAAAGTACTCGCTGACAAAACGGAGGGGCTTGTGAATGGGGCAATGCGATTTGACGGAGAACATTTGGAACCGCTCTACCAGCTGGAAATTGGGAGGCCGGGAAGTTCGTTCGCATTTGAAATCGCGTCGAAAATCGGGCTGCCGGAATCTGTGGTGAACCGCGCCAAAGACAAGCTGGGCAATCAGCAGGTCAACTTTGAAAAGCTATTGAAAGAGCTTGATATCGAACGCAAAGTTTTTTCAGAGAAGAACATTGAGATCGGTATCAAAGAAAGAAAGCTCGCCAAGCAGCTGGCGGATTACACTACTCTGAAAGAACGTCTTGAAAACAATGAAAAGAAGATTGTAAACGAGGCGAAACAGAAAGCAAAAAACCTGCTGACTGATGCGAACCAGCTGATTGAGAATACCATTCGCGAAATCAAGGAAAATAAAGCAGAGAAAGAGAAGACGAAATCGGTCAGAAACGAACTTGAAACCTTTGGCAAGAAAAACCTGGCACTGGAAGAAGTAAAAGAAACAGCGCCGGCAGAAGAGATATACGAGCCGGAAGGCGGCGAAATTGTACCGGGAAGTTATGTGCGCATTCTCGGGCAGACTGCCATTGGCGAAGTACTGGCTGTAAAAGGTAAAGATGCTGAGATCAGGATCGGGGATTTAAAGTCCAATGTAAAACTGAACCGCCTCGAAAAGGTATCCAACAAAACCTATAAAGCGGCCACAGGCGAAAAGAAGCTGAAATCTGCCGCCAAAGGAGTTGACTTAAATGAGCGTATGCTCAATTTCAGTTTCAACCTGGATATGCGCGGAAAACGCGGAGAAGAAGCGCTGGGACTAGTAGACCAGTTCATGGACAATGCAATTATGCTCGGCTACGACGAGCTGCGGATCGTGCATGGTAAAGGCGACGGAATCCTGAGAACACTTGTGAGAGACCATTTGAGAGGCTATCCGCAGGTGAAAGGAATGCAGGATGAACATCCCGACCGGGGCGGCGCAGGGGTTACGATTGTAAAACTTAAATAGGTTTTAGCCAAAAACAAAAACGGGTTGCCAGTGATGGCAACCCGTTTTTTATGTCTTGATAAAATAGTCTGATTAATGTGCAGGCACTGCGGCGGTTGCCCGTTTCCCTTTCATCCAGAAATAAAGGAAACCAAATGCTACGATCAGGATCGCCGGGAAGATAACCATTGTTTGCAGGGTTGCTTGTCCCGCCGCTAATTCCAGGGCATCTCCTGTGAGTCCCTCCGCCGATTTTTCAGCACGTGCTTCATCGATCCAGCCTCCAATGAAGGGTTGGAAAATGGCCGTTGAAAACATACCGATACCACCGATAATTGACATTCCAAATGCACCTGCACGGGGAACATACTGCGGAATGAAACCCACCATCGTCGGCCAGAAAAGTGCTACTCCGAATGCGAATACCACAGCTGCCACATAAGCCATCGGGCCGGTTACGGTGCTGAACATGTAGATCCCGATCGCTGCAAGAATAGATCCTCCCCACAGAATACCGGTTGCCCCGAGACTGGCCACGATCGGCGCAGCGAAGAATCGCGTAATCGCCATTAAGCCTGTTACCAAAGCCAGGATCAACATTGGGCTGGCGCCGCTTTTACTCATGATCAAACCTGTCCATTGCTGAGGACCGAACTCGGAAATCGCAGTAAGCGCCATGCAAAGGAAGATAAATATGAAGAGCGGCGTAAACATAGCTTTGAGGTTTTCGCCTATCGAGGTAGCTGCTTCAACGTGTGGTTTAGGGAAATTCTGTCCCCAGAAAAGTACTGCATAAATGATGGTCGGGATGAGGATCACCCAGATTTGCGCCTGCCAGCCGAGGTTGGCGTCGGTCATAAACTTGGAGATCAGGCTACCAACCACAATCCCGCCTGGGAACCACATGTGGAAGCGGTTTAGCATTTTGTTCATCTGCAAACCTGTGTAGGAGTCGGCGATCATCGGGTTACAGGCTGCCTCGGTGCAACCATTACCGATACCGATCAGGAATGTGGATATCAGCAAACCTGTATAACCGCCTGAATAGATCGTGAGGAGAATTCCGATAAAGTGGGAGAAAAATGCAACCTGCATAATGGTTTTGGGACCTACCGAGTGATAAACCAGCCCACCGATAATCATCGCCACGGGAAAGCCTACAAACCACATGGAGTTTATAAAGCCAAGCTGCTGGGCCGACAAGCCAAACTCCGTGCCCAGCTGGGAGAGAATACCTGCGCGGATACTGAAAGAAAAGGCTGTGGTGATTAACGCAAAGCAGCTGGCGTTAAAAAGCCGGTCGCTGTTAACAGTTTGAGTCATAAGACTAAATGGGTTTGATTATTTGAATTAGATGGTTTTTTGAAACGGTCCGTCTTAAAGTTTTAATTTAAGATTTTCACTGAAAAAACAAATTAACGGCGATTCTACTGGTTTTAACAGGCTTTCAGGGGTGTTTTTTGACTGTTAAAATTATATTTGTAAGAAGTAAGAGTGATATATACTACTCTTTATACCTTTAAAATCTTTTCAAAACTTTAAACCAACTGGAATGTCAAGAAAGATCAGAATGGGCATGGTAGGTGGTTCCCTGGACGCGTTTATTGGCGGGGTACATCGCCGTGCAGCGATCATGGATGGAGAAATTGAACTTGTCTGCGGCGCTTTCAGCTCCGACCCATTGAAGTCGAAAGAGACAGGAAAAGCATTGTATTTACCGGAAGACCGGGTTTACAATGATTTTGAAGAAATGATTGCGAAAGAGAAACAGCTTCCCGAAGGAGAAAGAATGGATTTCGTTGCGATTGTTACACCCAATCACGTTCACTACTCTCCTACGAAGCTTGCGCTGGAAAATGGTTTTCACGTCGTTTGCGATAAACCGATTACATTAAATACCGAGGAAGCAGAAGAAATCGTGGCATTGGTAGAAAAAACCGGTCTGATCTTCTGTCTGACCCACAACTATACCGGTTACCCGATGGTGAAAGAAGCCCGTGAGATGATCAGGTCGGGCGCGATTGGCGAAATCAGGAAAGTGATTGTGGAATATCCGCAGGGCTGGCTGGCTACGCTGGTGGAAGTGACCGGTAACAAGCAGGCAGCCTGGCGCACCGACCCGAAACGCTCGGGTGCCGCCGGCGGCCTGGGCGATATCGGAACCCACGCTGAAAACCTGGCAGAATACATTACCGGTCTTAAAATCACGCAGGTTTGCGCCGACCTCACAATTTTCGTAGAGGGCCGCTTGCTGGACGACGACGCCAACATCCTGCTGCGTTTCAATAATGGTGCAAAAGGAATTCTTCAAAACAGCCAGATCGCTAACGGAGAAGAAAATGACCTGAATATCCGCGTGTACGGCGAAACCGGCGGCTTGCAATGGAAGCAGCTGGACCCCAATACATTGATCCACAAAACCAACCAGGGCGCACGCATTATCCGCACAGGCGTAGGAAATTTATCCAAAGCTGCCCAGGTGCATACGCGCATTCCAGCCGGCCACCCCGAGGGTTACTTCGAAGCATTTGCCAACCTGTACCGCAACTTCGCACTGCATGTGCGGGCGTACTGGGAGGGTCGTAAAGCCGATCCGGTATACGATTTCCCGACTGCGCAGGATGGTTTGAGAGGAATGAAGTTCATTGACACCGTCATTGCCTCCAACCAGACAGACACTAAGTGGACTGACTTCTGATCTGCATTAAACATTAATTGTTAACCTTAATCCCAACCCGCTCCGGCGGACTGTTTTCTCACCTATTATCCATACCCGTTTATGAATAAAATCAAAGTCGGCGTTGTCGGCACAGGTTTCATCGGCCCGGCGCACATTGAAGCGCTGCGACGCCTTCCTAATGTTGAAGTAGCAGCGCTTTGCGAAGTAACGGCTGAACTGGCTGCTCAAAAAGCAGACGCACTCGGGATCGAACGTTCTTATACTTTCGAAGACCTTCTGAAACAGGATGATATTCAGGCAATACATATCTGTACGCCCAACTTCCTGCACTACTCACAATCGAAAGCTGCATTGCTGGCCGGGAAACATGTAATTTGTGAAAAACCACTTGCCAAAGACCTTGCGGAAGCCGAAGAGCTGGTAAAGCTTGCTGCTGAAACCGGGCTGGTGAATGCAGTACACTTCAACCTGCGCTACTACCCGCTGGCGCGCCAGATGAAATCAATGCGTGAAAAAGGCGAGCTGGGTGAGATTTATTCATTCATAGGATCGTACCTGCAAGACTGGCTTTTCTACGAAACCGATTACAACTGGCGTTTGGAGCCGGACAAATCAGGCGACTCCCGCGCGATCGCAGATATCGGCTCTCACCTGATGGACATTCTGGAATACATTACCGGATTGAAAACAGTGGCAGTAATGGCCGACTTCAACACAATCCATAAAACACGTAAAAAGCCGCTAAAACCGGTGGAAACGTATTCAGGCAAAATGCTGCAGCCTGAGGATTACGCCGATGTACCTATTAATACGGAAGATCACGCCAACGTTTTGCTTCGTTTCGACAATGGTAGCAAAGGGGTGATCACGGTATCACAGGTTTCAGCCGGCCGCAAAAACAGAATGTCGCTTGAAATTGCAGGTTCAAAGAAAACGTTCAGCTGGTGCTCGGAATCACCAAACGAAATGTGGATCGGTAACCGCGATAAGAGCAACGAAATCCTGATGCGCGATCCTTCACTGGTCAATGAAGATGTGCGCTCGACAATCACCTTCCCTGGCGGACACAACGAAGGCTTCCCTGATACTTCCAAGCAAATGTTCAAAGAAGTATACGCCGCCATCGCCGCCGGCAAACAACCAGAAAACCCCACATTCCCAACCTTCGCAGACGGGTATCGCGAGTTGCTGATATGTGAAAAGATACTGGAAAGTAATCGCGCGCAGGCTTGGGTAACTATTTAAATTTTGAGTTAGTGAATTAGTGAGTTAGTGAGTGAATAGCTTGACTTTTAAAAATCTACATACACTTCTTGGAAAATCTTACATCGAATGGCGACTTCGCTACTGCTATGCGGTATAGAACGAAACAGTTTGTTTTACGAAGCATCAAATTGTCCCAGGCATTACCACAGAATGAACAGTCGAAAGTAATTGGAAGACAATTTCTTCGATCATCTTCATCAGTAGGTGCGAACTACCGAGCAGTGTGCAGATCAAGGAGCGAAAAAGAATTCTATGCCAAAATCAGCATCACTATTGAAGAAGCGGATGAGTCATTGTTTTGGCTGGAAATCATGTCTGAGTCTGGACTATTGCCATCAAAAAAGCTGAAAGACCTGAT
>NZ_JBHYGF010000274.1:0-5845 GCF_051859145.1 Dyadobacter sp. | reverse complement strand
TTGTTCCGGGCGTACCATTCTCGTCACCATAGTAAAAGTGATAGGTATTAGGATCATCGAAATTGACTGTTTTTTTCACCATTCTCAATCCGAGTATGCGGGTGTAGAAATCGTAGTTCTTTTTAGCATCACTTGCAATGGCCGTAATGTGATGTATCCCGTTGATTGTATTTTCCATTTGCTTAGCTGTTTAAATCCGTTTTTGATTTTGATGATACAAAGCTACCGTATGGAGGGAGGTCAAAACATTGAACTAGGACAAGAAAAACGTTTTTACACTTTTCAGACAAAATCATAAACCCTATGCTGCGTCGCTGCCGCCGGCAGTATCCGCAGCCTGCGTAGCCGGGAGCGCTCAAATCACATTCACCGGACCAGCTGTTCAGGCAGGTTCGCAATTGTCGTTGGGTCAAAATGCATTAAGCTCGAAAAGCAGACTTTCGCGCCCTTTTGGCGGATTGTTCAACGGCAATCCGCCACATTGGCACATTTCAGCTGCTGGCCATTTTTTTGACCGTGTTGAGGAAAAGCTAAACTCAGCAGCTATGGACACATTTTCAACTATGATTATCAGTGCGGTAGATCAGATCAAGAACGCAGTCGTCAAAATAGATACCTACAAAACAACCAATGGTAAGCTGCGGGCCGCCGGCTCGGGATCGGGTTTCATCTTTTCCTCCGATGGCTTTATCTTCACAAACAGCCACGTTGTTGAAGGTGCGGAGAAGATCATGGTAAGTCTTTTGAATGAAAACGAAATTGAGGCGACACTCATCGGAAAAGACCCGGATACGGATCTGGCTATACTGAAAATTTACACGGAAGGTTACTCGGTAGCCAAACTGGGCGATGCAAGCCAGTTACAGATCGGCCAGTTCGTGATTGCAATCGGAAATCCTTACGGGTATCAACATACTGTCACTACCGGCGTGGTCAGCGCATTGGGACGCACTTTACAAACACAATCGGGCAGGATGGTTGACAATGTGATACAATCCGACGCTGCATTAAATCCGGGTAACTCGGGCGGACCGATGATCAACACGGACGGCGAAGTGGTAGGTGTAAACACAGCCGTGATCCAGGGCGCCCAGGGACTAAGCTTTTCAGTTGACATTAATACGGCAAAGGAAATTGCGCGTCAGCTGATCCGCGACGGAAAGGTATTTAAGGCTTATCTGGGTTTGCAATTACAGGATGTACCTGTGAATGAGAAAATCAGGCAACACTATAAGCTTCCCAATAAGAGCGGCATTTTCGTCACCCGCATTGAAGAAAATACCCCGGCTTCCCGCTCCCAGCTCCTGGAAGGAGACATTATTGTTTCTTTCAATGACAAGCCGGTAAATAATTCAAATGAACTGTTCAGGGCGCTGACACACCGGGACATTTTGAATGTAACCAACATTTCTGTTTTACGCCACACAGAACTGCTCCACTTCATCATTGTGCCTACTGAGAAGAAGGCCTAACTTGCCTGCACTGTATCTTGAAAAGGTAACTCGATCAGTTTAATACCGAGAATCTTTTCAAGCTTGCAGATGGTATCAAGCGTCATATTTTCAGAGCCGCGGACCAGCTTGTTCACGTACTGCGGCGAGCATTGCATTTCTTTTGCAAGATCTTTCTGACTCATTTTGCGTTCCCTGAGCGTGCGCAAAATCGCCAGACTGATCTTAAAAGATACATCCATCCACGCAGCATTTTCCGCTCTGAAACGCGCCGCATCTTGCCATTCAAGATCGACTACCGCCTGCTTGATGACCTTTTCCTTCACTTTTTGAATACTCATAGTTCTGATATTTAAAACAGTTCAAAAATTCCAAATTCGTCATTCTGGTCCGTTCGCAGGTAATTCACAACTGCGTCCAGCTTGCGAAGCTCCTTCACTAAATGCTCGCGCTCGTTCATTGTCCTCGTCAGTTTGATAGCGCCACCTGCAATAATGAAGAAGTTCACATCCACTCTCACCGCATAAATCCGCAACCAACTCTGCCTCTGATCACCTTTCGCCTTGCTTTTCTCAAACGGATCGAGACGCTGCGTGCCATTATGCAGGGGCCTGAATAGCGTTGAGAGCCCCTCGTACTTACTACTCATTCCTCTCTTCGCTATCGCCAGCAAACGCCTTTCAAGCCTTGCTGCTTCCTGCCTCGTTCTTAATACAGCATCCTCCACGGAAACATCTTGCCAAAATTCCGCCAAATCCGCTTTGTGCGTTTCGAAAAACTCTTCCAGATAAAAGGCGTCATTCCAATTTTCAAACAGCCTTGTAAACTCGTGATTGTGATCGGAACCAAAACGAACCGCAAAAAGGCTATACGGAACCACCACAAAGATACCACTAATTTTCATAAAATCAACCTTTAAGTTTATTTTTCAAGCAGATACATTTTTCATCATTTAGACGTCAGTTCCGGAAATTGGTAACAGGTTAAAAGGAAATAAGAACAAGAGATGCAGCAGGGAGCTGGCTTGCATTTAAAAAAGTAAGCATTTATATCCGGGCAAAAGGTCGTAAACAACGCATTAAAGCTTTTTTTGACGTACCCGGGAATGAATTGGGCTGTTTGTTATGTTGCAGTTACAAGTCACCAACAACAATGTTACTGCTCAGTTATGAATTGGATTGCAATCAACAGTGAAGAAGAAGTTCAGAAAATCCACCATTCAGGCGAATATTCTATTATTTACAAGCACAGCCCGCGATGCATGACAAGCCTGATGGCGTATCGGCAGCTGAAAATGGATGTCAGCGCCTCCCCTGAGATTTCCACTCCTATCTATATCGTGGACGTGATCAGCAACCGGAAGGAATCAATGGCCATTGCCGACAGCTTCCGCGTTCAACACCAGTCGCCGCAGATCCTTGTTGTTAAAAATGGAGAATGCATTTACGATGCCTCTCATGAAGCAGTTTCGCTACGCGATACACTTTCACATATAAGTTAAATAGCTGGAAGTGAGCATTACAAAAATTCACTTTCATTTTTTTGCGAATTATAGATGGATTATTTCCATTCAAATGGATTTATTCCATAAATTTGAAGTGTTATTTACTTCAACGAACATGGAAAAGCTGCATTACCTGATTGTATCAGAGGAGATGGTCTGGCTTTGGTATTATGACCAGCTGGGCGGCAAGCATATCAAAGAACTGCTCGCCAGGGACGCAATGGATTTTGTGAAAAATCTGAAAGCGGGCACACAGCCCGTCGAAGAACCCGCTCCTGATTTTCCGCTCACGGGTTTATTGGATTTAAAATAACGACCAGGCAAACACCTGGCTTTCAAACATATTTCCTAACACTTCATCTATAACAAACGCAAAAGAGCAGCCTTGTGCTGCTCTTTTTGTATGCGATAAAATCAGGTAGCCAGCGGTGGCCCCGAAGGAATAAACACCTTCTCTCGCTTGTATTTAAACTTGTACTTTTTAGCAGTGAACTTGGCCGTCATGTACTCACCCATATAAATGGAGCCGGTCATCACGTCGTCTTTCACAGTGCCCGAAAACAAAAATGTGATCGCATCGGCAGGCTGCCTGTCGGTGCTGCGCATTTTAAACTCATTCCCTTCAACCGTCCCCTGCAGCTCGCGTACGCTGAACTCGCCTTTATGCGAACCGTTAAGCCAGTTACCATCCTGTTCAATGATCAGCGAATGCTTGCTTTTGCTTGAAAAGAACTCAATCTCCGCGTCCCAATGTCCTTTCAGCGAAACCGAAGCCGCTGCCATTTCCGTTTTGGGCGCCGTACGTTTTTGAGACAAAACCTCCACCAGACGATCTGCTACTACCTTTTCATCTCCCGGCTGCATTTGCCCGGTTGTGATGGTTACATAAGTCTCATCATTCCTGGTGCCGCCGCCTAATGCAATCCTCGGCTTGGTACGACCAAAAAGCTCTGCAACTTCCTCTCCCGTGATCTTCAATTTTGCAGCATCCCACGTTACCCGAAGCACAGGTGTTCTGTTCGAAAGATCTTTGGGCTCGATTACTGTCGTTTTCACTGAATCAACTGCTGAGACTTTCTTTGAAATACTATCCAGCCACGACAACCACCGCTTCCATTCTCCGGCATGGTCTCTTTTGGTCCAGGCTTCCACGGCGGCGATCATACCCATTGTTTCTTCGCGGCCCACTTTGTTGTCTCTTCCCGGACCGTGGTGCGGCGCGCTCGCTTGCCAGGCCGACATCAGTAGATCTTTTCTTCCCAATACAAGTCCGGCACACTGCGGACCGCACAGAGCTTTTCCACCACTGTAAACCACCACATCGGCACCCATTTTCAAATGTACATTCGGGATAGTGAGATCCTCAG
This sequence comes from Dyadobacter sp., assembly GCF_051859145.1. Lineage (GTDB taxonomy): Bacteria > Bacteroidota > Bacteroidia > Cytophagales > Spirosomataceae > Dyadobacter. Next base: position 1,523 of record NZ_JBHYGF010000274.1, on the reverse strand, counting down.
CCGCTGCATCAATCAGTATTGGGATGTTCTTGGCTTTGGCAATTTTGGAGATTGCTTCCAGTGAAACCGGCCCGCTCATCGATTCCGGGCAAGCCATTAAGTAAATCAATGCAGTTCGCGGATTGATCGCATTTGAAAGCTCCTCGATCGTGTCAATGGTTACCAGCTGCACACCCACGTTGCGCAATGCATGATCGTAAACGTTGCGCGAATATCTCGGCACAATCACTTCTGTTTTTTCAAAACCCGATAAATCCGGTATCCTCACCAGCTTTTCAGGATTTCCACCAGTGACGCAGGCCACGGTTACGTGTTTGAGTCCGGCTGCGCAACCTGATGAAACAAGCCCCCACTCTGCGCCGGTCAGTTCAGCGAGCCGCTTCCCTGCGGCAAATGCCAGTTCATCATCTTGTACAAAAACCTGCGCAGCTGCGTCCATTGCCGCCCGCACTTCCGGCCGCTCCACAGAGCCGCCTATAATGGTGAATGTTCCCCGGCAATTGATAATCGGCTCCACACCGATAGACTGGTAAATCTGTTTGCCTGCAGCAGCGTCAATCACGGAATTGGTTGCCGGCTGCTGCTGCCGGGAAGGCAACATAACTCCGCCCGCCAGCGGCAGCATGGACAAGTCTTTAAGCGCATCTCTTCTTTTCATAATCTGTTAAGCGTCCAGGAAATATTTAGCTATCTAAATTTTGTAGTTTACAGAAAGAACAACACTCACTTATGATGTTGCAAACTTCGGCCAAATATAATAATCCTTTCCGTCTAGGTTAACGAATATGTTAAAACCCTTAATCGAATCTAAAAAAAGCCTTGATACGTCATAACGAGGCTGTGACGTATAGCCAACATTTTAAACTAGTTCTACGTGGTATTACAACTATGCTCACTTATATTTGTAAGAACGAAAAGAAAGACGCCTTGCCTCCTAAGCTTTACCTGTATCAACTCTGGGCCAGACTTTCCGGAGAGCCAGATCAATTTCCTTTAAATGCGCGCATATTCCATTCCGTATGCCTGATTTCAATCTTCGCTCTCACTTATAATATCCCATTTAATTATTTCATCGGCTTGCCGGAAGTGGCGCTCACAAGTCTGATTGTGCTCCTGCTGGCGTTCGGCTTGTACTACCTTTCCCGGTTTAAAAACCAGGCACCTGCTACCATTCTTGCCACAAACGTGATCGGACTGGTTCTGTTTACAATCAACTACTTTCTGAATGCAGGTATCGACGGACCCACGGATCTGTTTTTTCTGCTTTTTTTATTACTCAGCATTGCGATCAGTCCGAGTAGTGAGTACAAGTTCTGGATACCCGTCAATGTAGGCGTTTTTGTCTTGCTCTGCATTTACGAATACTTAATCCCCGAGTCGGTTCCCGATACCTACGATAGCAGGTTTGCCAAGTTTGTCGACCACATGTCGGCCTACGTTGTTGTAGCAGCAATTGCCTATTTCTGCATTCACTACATCCGCCGTAGCTATGAGCGGGAAAAACTCGTCACTTTTGAAAAATC
>NZ_JBHYGF010000273.1:0-5864 GCF_051859145.1 Dyadobacter sp. | reverse complement strand
TGACAAAAAGCGCTTTGCTGCGTTCTCAGGTGGGCAGCAGTTACCTACTGAAGAAAACAAGGCAGACCCGCTTTTCCAGAAATACCTGGAATTCAAAAAACATACTGTGGAAGACTGGTCGGAGCGGCTGCACAAACTGGTAAAGTCCAAAAATGAGCAGGTTGCGATCTGCACCTATTCGGATAAGTTCGTGGACATTATCCGCCACGAATCCCAGAGTATGACAACCCTGCCCTACTGGCCGTATTCAGCCTCAGATAATGTTGGCAATGCGGTAAACTCCTTTCCCGACCACATTATCAGCAATGCAAGTATCCAGCAGATCTCTTTTCAGTCGAGGTACAATGCAGTTGAACCGCAGGAAGTACAGATCCGCCTTTATGAGAATATTGCAAACGGGTCTGGCTTGGATATGAGCATGATGGGCGACATGCGTGGCTATGAAGACGAGCGCAATTTTGAGGTTTTTAAGAAGGTATATGCATTTCATAAGAAGCACGAGCCCTACTTTGGCAAATACAAATCCATTGCAAAAATCGCGGTAGTAGCGCCCGGTGCCTGGCCAAGCGGTGAGCCGATGCAGGAATATCGCGGCATTCAGCTGATGTTACGCGAGGCGCATATCCCGTTTGATATTATTGAAGATGGGCAAATTCACAACCTGGCAGAGAAAGTAAAAAGTTACAAGCTGCTGATCCTGCCCGAAATCACTTACCTCAACCCCGAGGCTTTGCAGATTTTGAAAGAAGCCGTTCATGCAGGCACGCATGTGATCGCGACGAACCGCAGCCTTTTCGACACTCCTGAAACTTTACAAATGCTGTTCGGCGCAAAGATTGAGAAGAAAGACAATGATGGGGCCGGCAACTATCTCGTGCCCGACAACCGCGCGATCTTAAAAAGCTTCGCAGGACAGAAGATGATCTTCTGGAAATTTAACCTCGGCTTGTATGATCTCTCAGGAGCTGACCAGAGGCTGCTGCCGGTACTTGCAAAAGGTCGCCCGGGCCCGCCCGAAATCATCGGCGGCCACGACCCCACCGGCTACTATGCAATGGGGATCAAAAATCATCCAAAAAGCAAAGCGCTCATTTTTCCGGTAAATCTTGGTAAAATCTACTACATGCACGGATACCAGGAACACAAAAATCTGCTTCTGGATGCAATCAGCTATGTTTTACCAGAAAGTACGCAGCAGATCAAAACCAACGCGCCGGCAAGAGTTGAGACTATTTTAAAGGAATTTACGCGCAATACCGTCGGTAATCAGGACAAGCAAACCAGCGACGGACTAATCCTGCATTTGATCAACCTGACCGGATTCAGCGGCAACACCTATTTCGAACCTTTGCCTTTGTTTAATCTGCATTTTCAGTTTGAATGCAAGAAAAAACCTAAAAAAGTCTTCTCCCTAGCCAGCGGCAAACCTGTGAAATTTGACTGGACAAATGGTATAATAAAACTCGAAGTTGCTGAGCTGAATGGATTTGACGGGATTGTAATGGAATGAAATTGACAGCTTACCGAAGCTGCCAAAAACGAGCAAGCCTGGCGCGCCCTAGGAAACCGATATTTCGCCCCTAAGGGGCTTTCCGACTCGTGTACCGATAGCTTTTGTTACCGATGTTTCGCCCCGAAGGGGCTTTCGGACTCGTGTACTGTTAGTTTTTGTTACCAATATATCGCCTCGCAGGGGCTTTCGGACCAGCGTGATATGGTTTTATCGATGGTCGCCCCGAAAGGGCTGGCTCGTACTGCGCTCACCCTCGCCCCCTACCCCCTCCCAGGGGGCCAGGGGGTAGTCACAACCTCGGCAACGCAGGCTTAATAGCAGCTCCCAACCCGATCACCCCTTTCGCATTCAACTTGCGTTTATAGATCTTGCGGGGTGTAGTGATGTGAAGTTCATCCGAATCCTTTCCGCCGAAAGCCACCTTCAATGCCGCTTCGTCCGGGGCTGGCAGAATTGCATTAACCCGACCGGTTTGATCCAGAATCTGTACTCCCGAATTCGTTGCTACATAAATCCTGCCTTCCTGATCACAAGCCATCGATCCTGCGCCCGCATCTTCTTCGGTATCGTCTACATGCAGCCAGCCAAATTTTTGCTTATATGCCAGCGTTCCATCTGGCTGGATCTGGTACGACCAAATCCAATGCGACGATTTCTCTGAAATATAAAGCAAGGTTTGATCAGGCGACAAAGCCATTCCTGCGAAGTCCAGATCGTGCTGGCCTAACGCCACTTTGGAGCGATCGGGTTTTTGAAGATAAATCGTCGGTCTCACCTTTCCGAGGTGTACAAATATGTACTGATTTCCATTGCTCAATTTCAGCGTATCATTCTTGATGGGAGAAGCTTTGGCGCGCATGTACTGAGGGCGGGCCTCACCACTTACTTCCCAGTCCTGGCCCGGGATCAAAATCGAAGACAGTACCTGATTTTGTGAACTACCTTTTTTCACAGGTTCCGGCCAGTTTTTCCATAAAAACCGCATTGCCTCGGGAAATACGGCTGAGCCGTGCTTTCCATTGTGCTCGCCTTCGCCCCATTGATGCATTACTTCGTAACCCGCAAATGTGAGCGCACGCAACATGGTCTGGTTCGCCATCCACCAGTCCCCTGCGTAGATGTTCAGATCGTTAGCACCGTCCTGCATGTAGATCCGAATGGGTTTAGGTTCAAATTTACGGACCAATGTATGGTAACGATCAGCACCACGCAGCCCTACATACGTACCGATCGCACTAAAAACACGGGAGAATTCAGCCGGCTTTTCCCAGGCAGCTGTGAATGCACAAACTGCTCCGCTACTTGACCCGCCAATTGCCCGGTCATTTCCATTCTTGGATAAATAAATTGCACGACCGTCACTTGTCTTTTGCTTCTCCACTTCCGGCAATATTTCTTCCAGGATAAAGCGCGCATAGGCATCGCCCAGCCCGTCGTATTCATAGCTGCGGTTAAAGCGGTCGTTTGCCTTTGCCGGATCGGCGGCACGCACCTTTCCATGCATGACGAATACGCCAATCGTAACCGGCATTTCCTTGCTGTGAATGAGGTTATCAAAAACCGTAGGCGCATTCCATTGAATTCCATCCTGGTTCACATAAACACAGGCAGGTTGTTCGGGTTTATATTGTGCAGGCACGTACACCCAGTACTCGCGCCAGGTACCGGGGAATATTCTAGAATTTTCAAATGTAAATTTCAGGACTTCCCCTTTCGGCACGTTGGCTTGTTGCTGGGACGCCGGATCGACCGGATAATTCTCCGCATTGTCTTGCGCCAAACTCCGGAAAGCGCACAGGCAAAATGCCAGTAAAAACAGGTATTTCATTACAGCCATGTTTAGGTTGTTGTAATAAAATGAAGAAGATACATTTCTACTTGCCAGGGTATTTATGACAAGCTACAAGTAACTCAACCACCATTTGCGCGCACGTGCCCGGTATTCACCAAACCATTTGCATGGAATGTAAAGAGCCAGCACGATCAGGATCCAAACAATGTAAACCCAGCCAAGCCCGTAGCCAAAGTTATCAGGCCGGAATTTGAAAAAGAGATTTTCGTCGGTAGCCTGCGCCCAGGTATAACCCGAAGCAAGAACCGCAATGGCACTGACAAAATGTATCAGATAGAAATGCACTACAAAAAAGAAGAAAGGCACTTTTCCGTAAACTGTGAAGAATCGGGTAAGTACATTATTCCAGTGCTCGGCCAAGGCTAAGAGCAACAATACCGGTCCCTGCGTAGCAAGTGTGAATAACAACGAGGGCGGGTATTTACGCACATTCATAAAAGACAGAAAAGTACGGAAACCCTCCTCCTGCACACTCCACTGCGCAGGATCGCCATATTGGTTAAATAATCGCAACAAAACAAAAAGGATCGTTAGCACCACACCTGTGATCACAAGGATCTTCCTGCGGTTTTCAGCCGGGAAGCTCCTGCCATATAGCGTTCCCAGTCCGTAGCCTGACATCATAATGCCAGCCCAGGGCACAATCACGTACAAAAATGCAATGTTACCGCCGTCACCGCGGGGAATGAACTTGCCTCCTCCTGTAAAAAATATACTGAGTACAATATCGGCCGGAGAATTGGGCGCGACCTTGATGTAATCCAGAAGATTGTGGCCAAACACGATAAACAGCCCGACAGCTAAAATAGCTTTCGGCGACAGAAAACGCACCAGCAAACCCAGCAGGATCATACTCCCGCCCAACGCCCAGAGTACCGCAAGCAGGATGTTTTTAAAGGTAATATCAAATGTAAAGCCGAAAGTCATGAAGACTACATCGACCAGAATCAGCCAGAAACCGCGTTTGATCAGGAAAGAAGAGGTACTTGCCGGGGTTTTGTTTTGTCCGGACAAATACGCGGAAATGCCCGAAAGCAGCATGAAAGACGGTGCGCAAAGGTGGGTAATCCAGCGCGTAAAGAAGAGGATTCCCGTCGTGGTCTTCGGGTCGAGCGGGTCACCGGTAAATGCGGTGATATGGAAATAATCACGGACATGGTCCAGCGCCATGATCACGATGATCAGGCCCCGGACGATGTCAATGGACTGGATACGCTGAACTGCCTTTGCGTTTGTCACTGTAATGGAGCGTTATGGTTAACGAACTATTTTTCAAACGACAGACCGGCACTGGTTCCGCTAGCGTGAATTTCAGAGCAAAGCTGCGCCAAAAACACCCGCACTGTCTCCCAGCTTGGGTTTCACAATCGGTGTGGTAACCACACCTTTATTGAAAATGTACTTCCTGATTCGCTCGTAGCCTGCTGTATAAAGCAAATCCACATTACCTACCCCGCCACCGATGACGATCAATCCCGGATCGATCACATTGATCAATGTAGAAATAGCACGGCCATAATATTCAAGAAGCCGCTCGATAGTAGCATTTGCGTGCACGTCATTTCCTTCGCGATACCTTTCCAGGATCACTTTCATGGTGAGACGCTCGCCGCTTTGCTGCTCGTAAAACCTTTCCAATGCGGGACCGGAGATCACTTGTTCCACACAACCTGCTTTACCACAATAGCAAGGCTGGCCGTTTTCTTCCAATATATTATGGCCCCATTCGCCACCGATACCGTGATGCCCTGAGATAATTTTGTTATTAACCACCAATCCGCCACCTACGCCTGTACCCATGATCACCCCGAAAACAACTTCGGCTGAATGGTGTTCTTTACCAGCTCCCATTAATGCTTCCGCCAGTGCAAAGCAGTTGGCATCATTGGCAAGCTGACAGGGCACATCGAGAATTTTCTGCAAATCCGCTTTGAGCGGCATTCCGTTCAGACAGGTTGTATTTGAATTTTTCATCAGCTGAGAATCCGGTTCCAGCACTCCCGGCGTAGCAAACCCAATTTTGGTCGGGCGCTCCCCTACCTGTTCGGATACCATATCGATCAGTCTCTTGATCTGAGACAAAATATGCTCATATCCTTTGGCCGATTCAGTCGGCAGGCGCATTCTCGCTATCACTTCCAGATTCTGCGCAGAGTCCAGCACCGCGCATTCTATTTTAGTACCTCCTAAGTCAATCCCCCAGAGTTTCATTTATTTTTTAATAGTTAAAATTGATTTGGGTGGCAATCGGCCGTCGGCAATCAGCCATCGGCCTTTCTTCAGTTAATGACAGCATAAAAGCCGACTGCCAAAAGCCGACGGCCGAAGTCACTTTACTTTATAAAATTTATATCCAAACAAAAATATCACGGTATAGCAGATAATCGGCAGGTAGTAGGCTGTGGCTACGTTGTGTTCGGCTACTGCACCCATTGCGAATGGGAAAAATGCGCCGCCTACTACGCCCATTGAAATAAAGGAAGAAGCTTGCTGCGTGTG
>NZ_JBHYGF010000272.1:0-5875 GCF_051859145.1 Dyadobacter sp. | reverse complement strand
AAAAGGCTCGGGAATGCCCGGAGTGGCTGTTTTGGTAAAAGGAACACAGATCCAGGCGATCACGGAGCCCGACGGTTCATTTCAGATGAAAGTACCTGCAAACGGCGGTACATTGGTTTACAGCTTCATTGGTTTCACCAAAAAAGAAACGCCGATCGGAAATCAAACTACATTCAATGTACAGCTTCTGCCCGAGGCCAAAGCTTTGAAAGAGGTAGTGGTGGTGGGTTATGGTGCGCAAAGCAAGCGCGACCTTGCGAGTTCAACTTCCAGGGTAGCGGGAACGGAATATAAGTCGGCTGTGATCAACACGGTGGACCAGGCCATACAGGGTCGGGCCACGGGTGTGCAGGTAACCGAAACTTCGGGTGAACCGGGCGCAGCTACGGTTGTCAGGATCAGGGGTAACAACTCCCTCAGCGGTAATAATGAGCCGCTTTATGTGATCGACGGTTTTCCAATGCCGCCTTACCGGGAAGCAGGGGCCAATTTCACCGGCGCTACTTCGCAAAATGGTCTATATGGTATTAACCCAAATGATATCGAAAGCATGGAGATCCTCAAAGATGCTTCTGCGACTGCTATTTATGGTTCGCGGGGCGCAAACGGGGTCGTTTTAATTACCACCAAATCAGGTAAGCGCGGCGAAGGTCGCGTGGAGCTCGTGAATAAAACTTCATTTGGCACGGTTTCAAATCCGATCAAAATGATGAATTCGCGTCAATATGCACAGGTGATCAACGAGAGTTACCTGCTGACCGGCCGCAATGCGCCTTTCAGCAACCTCGACAGCGCGATGACAAATACCGACTGGGTTGCTGCCATTACACAGCCCAGCTTCCGCGAAGATGTGACACTTAGCTTGTCGGGAGGCAGTCCGAAATCGTCCTACTACATTTCCGGAAACTATTTAAAGGAAAAGGGTACGATCATCAATTCTGATAACAACCGGGCAAGTTTGCGCGTCAACCTCAACAATGAGATCAATGACTGGTATACTGTAAAAGGGCAGGTCTCATTCAGCCGCCAGAAGACCAACCGCGCAGTTACAGCTTCGCGCGCCTGGCCAAGCTCGGGTGGGTTAATGGACGGACTGCGCGCCGCGCCTACATTGGAGCTGGATTATCTTGGTAATAACAGTATGGGTATTCCAAACTACTCGGGTTACTACTTTTCAAACCCCGTTAATGAGCTTACTGCAAAAACGGACGTGACGCAAAGCGACTACTCGATCCTGAATATTGAGAACTTCTTCAAGCTGACAGACGGGCTGAGCCTCGTCGTGAGTCTAGCCGGAAACCAGAACCTGACACGCCGGAAAGTGTTTCTTCCTCCAACCACAGCAGAAGGAAACCCGGTGAAAGGGAAGGGTAGCAACAATACCTCGAACACATACAGCTACAACGTGAATGCCTATATGCAGTATGAAAAAACGTTCAGAAAGGATCATTATCTGAATACAACACTCGGTGTAGAATATAACGACCAAACTGTTGAAATCGTCAACACCAATGCAACAGGCTATGACATACCATTTTTCGGTATTGATAACATTGGTAGTGCGCAGTCTCAGGCGATCGGATCATTCAAGGAAAAACGCATTCTGCAATCGGGGTTTTTGCGCGCTAATTACTCCTTCAAAGGAAGGTATGTGTTGAATAGCTCGGTGCGGATCGATGGCGCTTCCGCATTTGCCGCAAACAATAAATATGGTGTTTTTCCCTCGGTCGCATTGGCCTGGAACCTCGATCAGGAAGAGTTTATGAAAGGCGTTACTTTCGTTTCGAACACCAAGCTCAGGGGCTCATGGGGTGAAACAGGAAGTCAGGCGATTGCACCTTATTCCTCACTATCGCAGTATGCAAGCGGATTTTACGAAATGGGTCCGCAGGGAGATGGAGCTGTTATCGGTACAGGCATTTTCCCCAATACCATTGCAAACCCAAACCTTTCCTGGGAAAGAACGCGCCAGCTCAACCTGGGTGTTGACTTCAATACCGCCAAAGACCGGCTCGTTTTCAGCTTTGATTATTATAACAAAGTTACCTCCGACCTCCTGCAACCGAGAAGGGTACCGACACAGGCAGGTGTAAGTACGATCATCGATAACTACGGTACCATGCGCAACCGGGGCTTTGAGCTGAGTATTACGGGAAATATTATTCAGAAGAAGAATGTGACTTTTTCAACCAGGCTGAACATTTCAAGGAATGTAAATACCCTGGTGGATCTCGGCGAGCGAACCCAGTCTGACTATGTGAATTTGAATGGAAACCTGCTCGGCGGTGTGTCCGGTATCCTCACACCGGGAGAAGAAGTCGGTCGGTTTTTTGGATACAAAGTCGCTGGCCTGACCCAGACTACCGACTTTGACGCAAGTGGAAACCCCCCCTTTGCTACATTCGAGGGTCCGCGCCCGGCGGGAAGCACAGGTACGCCGATCTACGGTGCCTGGATTTACGCGGATACGAATAAGGATAACATCATTACTGCCGACGACCGCGTGGTATTGGGTAAGTCTAACCCGGACTTCACTTTCGGCTGGACTTACGATTTAACCTGGAAGAACCTGGCCGTAAATGCATTATTTACAGGTTCTGTCGGGAACGATGTGCTGAACCTGACCAACTTCTACATTATGAATGGGGTAGTGGAGTACAGTGGCGTCGGATTCAACCAGTCGGAGGATTGGTTTAACAAAAGATATACGGAGGCAAATCCTCACAACGATCCCAAATATCCGGGTATCCAGAGAGGTATTGCGTCGGGTGATATCAATTCCACGATGCTGGAAGACGGAAGTTTCGTGCGGCTCAAAATGCTGAGTCTGTCGTACACTTTCCCGCGACTTGGCCCCATTCAGAATCCCAAGCTGTTCGTAACAGGAACCAACCTCTGGACATTAACCAACTACACAGGCTTTGATCCCGAGGTGAGCTCCTACGCACAGTCACTGCTGCAGCAGGGGATTGATTATGGCGCCTATCCCACGCAGCGTTCCTATACCATCGGTATCTCTTGCAATTTCTAATCCGACCAAAGCTTATGAAAAGTCATATAAAAATCTCAGTTCTGGCGCTGCTAGCGATGCTGGCTTCCTGCAAGGGAAATCTGGAAGAATCTCCTTATTCATCACTGAGCAAAGAAGTTGTTTTCAAAGATGAAGACGGCCTGAACCAGGCTACAATCGGCATTTACCACGCCTATACAGCACCTGACTTCGGTGATATCAGCAACCGCTTCAACCTGACCGAATCGGGCCACCGTTATGCGACGGCAGGTATCCTTGGTTCCGGCGCGGACCCTTATTACAGGTTCGGGCACAATGCAACATCCCCGGCATTCGAGTCAGTTTGGAGCCGTTTTTACAAGATTATTTTCCGCGCTAATACCGTTATCGCGAATGCGAAACTGGCGGTTCCGGGCGAGGAGGAAGAAGCTGATCCGTACATTGCCGAGGCGCGATTTCTAAGAGCTTACGCATATTTTCATCTGGTAAGGCTGTTTGGCGGCGTGCCACTGATCCTGGATGAAATTAAATCGCTGAAAGATGAGGCTCTGATCTTTGCGCCTAGATCAACCGATGTGGCAGTTTATGACGCCATTCTCGCAGATCTCACTTTTGCCGAAGCCAACCTGCCTGATTCCAGAGGAGGAGCAGAGCTGGGGCGCGTGTCGGCGGGCACAGCCAAAGCCATGTTAGGTAAAGTGTACCTCCAAATGGCGGGTCGCCCATTGAACCGGACGGAGAATTACCAAAAGGCTGTGGATATGCTCAGCCAGCTCGTAGGACCGGAAAATGAAGAGAAATTTGATTTTGAGCTGCTGCCTGACTTCACGGATGTTTTCTCACTCGACAATGAGCGCAACCGGGAGATCGTGCTGTCTTTTGGCTACTTTATCAATTCTTCACAGCCGAACGGAAGCATTCTTCCATTTAATCTATTTCCCTCGGGATTGGTAAATGGAGATGAGCAAACCAACTACGGACTGACTTACAGCTTTTACCAATTGTTTGAAAAAACAGATCAGCGGCGCGATTTTACGACGGTTCCACGATATACATTCCAGGGAACCGCCAGGGCTGGCGCAGAGCCGGGAGACAGCATTATCTATAATCCTACACTTGGTAATTATGTGGTGAAAAGAACCAATGCGTCTTTCGCGCACGATGACTTCAAATACGGAATTGCTTACGGAAAGCTGGCGCGTGTTGCACGTCCGGCCGGCTCCGCGGTGCAGGGATACAGCACCGACCTGATCGAAATGCGCTTTCCGGATGTATTGCTGATGCTCGCAGAGGCACTGAATGAAACGGGCAAAAGTGCGCAGGCGCTCCCGCTTGTGAACCGCGTTCGTGCCCGGGCCAAAGCTTCTGCATTGCGGGCGGGTACCGTCGCCGAAATGCGGGCAGCAATCCGTCGCGAACGCAGGCTGGAACTCAGCGGGGAATTCAACACCGTGTACGATATCCGGCGCTGGGGAACATTGAAGGAGGAAATTGCTGCGATGACAGAAGACCAGATCGTCGACAACATTCTGATCCCATATTCAGAGCGACTCGAAATCTACCCGATCCCACAATCCCAGATTGACGCTAATCCGAATTTGCAGCAGAATCAGGGTTGGTAAGGATTGAAATTGCATTGATAGCAAGACAAATAGCGGCCGGACTAGTAAATAGTGACACAACTATTCGGTCCGGCCGCTATTTGTTTAGACTTTCCGTGCTATTTTTAGGTAACAAATGGTTGTTATGACTCCCTCTATTCAAAAAGGAAAAGGCATTTTAATCCTGCTCCTGACTACATTACTCCTCGCTTCCTGTCAGAAGCAATTCGCCGTTTCCCGCAGCGATTACAAGCAATACAACATTGATCAGCAAACCGGCGAGGACTCCTCGATGGTGAAGTACTATCTTCCGTACAAACAGAAAATGCAGGCTGAAATGAGCCGCGTAGTTGGACAAACGGAGCAGGCACTTACCAAACCTGGGAACCCGGAAACGCTGCTGGGTAACTTTTTTGCGGACTTTATGCTGGCTGAAGGATTGAGCCGGGAACCTTCGGTGCAGTTTGCGCTTGCTACAAAAGGCGGTCTTCGCACTACCTGGCCGAAAGGTGATATTACCGTTTCCAGGGTTTTTGAATTAATGCCGTTTGAAAATGAAATCGTGGTCCTGAAACTGAATGGAGAAAATGTGCAGGAGCTAGCCGATTTTGTGGCAAAGAAAAACGGGCAACCCGTTTCAGGAATGCGGATGAAGATCCGGAATGGAAAGGCAATTGATATCGAAATTGCGGGACAACCTTTGGACAAAAGCAAAAGTTATGTACTGGTCACTTACGACTACCTAGCCGACGGCGGTGATGAACTGGACTTTCTTAAAAAAGGAGTGGAGCGGAGAGATATCGGCAGGAAAGTCCGCGATGCATTAATGGATTATATCAATGAATTAACCCGGCAGGGAAAGAAAATCAATGCTCAACTCGATGGAAGAATTACGATTGTCAACGAATAGCAGGAGGGAGTTTTTGCGTAAAAGTCTTGGTGTGGCTGCATTCATGGGATTGGGATCTGCGCCTTTGACTGGCTTCGGAAAAGATGCAACGGTTCAGCTTACGATTTTGCATACCAACGATGTGCATAGTCAGATCGAACCGTTCCCAATGGACGGTTCGCGCAACCAGGGACTTGGCGGCGTTGCGAGGCGGTCTGCTTTAATTACAAAAATCAGGCAGGAGCAGCCCAATGTATTGTTGTTCGACGCGGGCGATATTTTTCAGGGAACACCATATTTCAATTTGTACGGCGGCGAGGTAGAAATGGAAGCAATGAGCCGAATGGGCTACGATGCAGCTACTATGGGAAACCA
>NZ_JBHYGF010000271.1:0-5923 GCF_051859145.1 Dyadobacter sp. | reverse complement strand
GATGTTGCCAAAAACCGTTTCAAACTGGTGCGTCCAGAAGATCGACTGAATGCCGGTTACCTCGTTCGCCTGCTCTTTCGTCAGCTTTTCACCTTCCCAAACCGCGATCAGCTCATTGGTTTCACGCAAAAACAACACTTCCCGGAACTTCGGATCGGGATGGTCAGGGAATACAAGCAGCATGGTTTCTTCCTGGTCAGCGCCTGTCAGGTAGAATAAGTCGGAGTTTTGTTTGAAGCCCATTGTGCCGTCTGCATTGGTCGGCATCAGGTCATTTGAATTCAAAATGGCGAACGATTTTGGCTTCATCAACTGGGTCAGGCGGCGGCGGTTTTCTATGAACAGGGCTTTATCAATACGGTCGTAGCGCATGGTCGGTTATTTTTTGTAACTCTAATTTAATTTGTAAAATTACGTTTAACTTGTTCTATCGTTGCGGATACCAAATAAAGAATACCTAACTGATTTTCGTTCATGAAAAGATTGCTTCTGATTGCATTTGTCCTGATCCCTGTTGCCTTATCAGCATCTCCCAAGTACTGGATTTATTTTAAAAACAAAGACTTAGGAGCTTCACCGGCGGTATCCCGGCAAACATTGGAAACCAGGCAAATGCTGGGTCTGGCACTATCGGACGAAACAGACTTGCCTGTGCGCACAGATTACGAAAAAGCTTTGAAGGCACAGTCAGTTCATATTATCAACCGCTCGAAATGGTTGAATGCAGTCTCGGCAGTGCTGAGCAGCGAGCAGGCAATGAAGGTGCGGGAACTGGACTTTGTGAAGGAAGTTGTTCCCATTGACCCCGGTTTTTATGTTGCCAAAACCCAGCCCATTGAAAAGGCACAAATGGCGCCGGTAATGTCGCAGGTACAGGCCGGCGCATTCCTGAAAGAAGGTATTACTGCCAAAGATGTTACCATCGGCGTAATTGACGCTGGCTTTTACGGCGCAGATTCATCGACCTCACTTACCCAGATTTTCTCCAACAAAAGAATATTAGCGATCCGCGATTATGTAAAACCGGGGCGCCCGGGAGAATTGCTTTTCAGTTCCGCTGAGAGCTTTTCAGATATGCACGGAACCGAAGTAATGGCCGCGATTGCCGGTGTCGATTTTCAGGACGAAATCCAGTACGGTATGGCGACCAATGCGAAATTTTATCTCGCAAGAACAGACTACTCAATGCGCGAGTACCGGGGCGAAGAAGACAACTGGATTGCTGCAATGGAATGGATGGACAGCCTGGGTGTGCGTTTAATCAATACTTCTTTGGGTTATGCCAAAGGTTTTTCAGACCCGAAAGAAAATTATATCCCTTCTCAAATGGACGGAAAAACGAGCGCGATTACCCGCGCCGCACAGATCGCTTCCGATAAAAAAGGCATCATGCTGATCGTATCGGCGGGCAATGAAGGAGATGATAAAAGCTGGGGGATCGTATCCGCGCCAGCGGATGCGAAAGGTGTACTTTCAGTAGGAGCAACCAACGGAAAGCTCTGGAACAGGATCGGGTACAGCAGTGTGGGGCCGGAGTTTTTACCCTATGTAAAACCGAATGTTTCCTGCTTTTCACTTTACGGTACTTCCCTTTCGGCACCGGTTATAACCGGGTTTGCTGCCTGCCTTTTACAGGCAAATCCGAGGTTAACAAACAAAGAGCTGATTGCATTGATAGAGAAATCGTCGCATCTATATCCTTACGGAAACAACTTTGTAGGATACGGCGTGCCGCAGGCTTCGCGTGCATTGGCACTTGCAAAGGCGCCTTACCTGCCCGACAATGCCAGACTGGTCAAGGCGAAAGGCCGAAGCTGCGATGTGGAAGTGACCAGTGCTGATTCGCTGGTGGCTGTTTACCGGAAGAAAACGAATAAAGATGTGCTGTCACAGCAGGTTGCCAAGGTACAAAATGGAAAAGTGTCCCTCAAACGTCAGAATGGGGAGCACTTTACGACTATCGATCTTAAAGACAATGTAATTGAAGTAGAATGGGACTAAGGTGATTTTCTTAATCTTGCTTCTTCCAGGTCCAGTTCTCTTTCTTTGGTTCTGATCAATTCATCTGCGCAGGCTCTTTCCCTGCGCAGTTTTGTTATCTCCCCACGCTTCACTTCAATAATTTCGAGCAGCATTTGCCTGTACTTGCGCACGTTGGTCTTCGTCTCGCTACCGTTCGAATGCAGGAATTTTGAGTCGGCCATTTCGATGATCTTTTCGTAGCGGTCTTTCAAAAGCCTGAAAGGTTCAAACTCCGCAATTTCGCCGTCGTAGTTTGACTTCATATAATCAAGGCTGACAGTCGCCAGTCTTGAATTCATCATCGCATTCTGCTCCTCCATATTCTCGCCGTCGTCTTCGATTTTAAGCCAGCGCATAATCAGCGGCAGGCTAAGTCCCTGCAGCACAAGCGTAAAGAGGATAACAACAAAGGTGATAAACAGGAACAGGTTACGATGGGGAAAAGCTGCTCCGCTGATTGTCAATGGAATGGCAAGCGCGGAGGCCAGGGATACAACCCCCCGCATTCCGCTCCACGCGACAATGAAAACAGGCTGCCATTTTGGTCTGGGTTCGCCTTCGCGGATAGACCTGAATAGTACACGAGGCAGATAGGTAGCCGGAAATACCCAGATAATACGGATCAGGATCGTGAGCACACTGATAATAACAGCATAGGAAATTACTTCTGTTACCGTGTATCCGTCGAGACCGAGCATTACCTCAGGCAATTGCAGTCCGATCAGGATAAATACAATGCCGTTGAGCAGGAATATGACTGTTTCCCACACGTAATTGGTCTGCATGCGGGACTGGTACGTAAAAAGCTCGTGAGAGCGGAAGCTGAGAAACAGCCCGCCACTTACTACAGATAAGACACCTGAGTAATGAAAATGTTCGGCGGCAATGTACATCAGGTAAGGAGATATGAAGGTAAGTGCCGTGTCAATGCTGGGCGTTGTGGGGAAAAACCGGTGAACTACGTACAAAACGTGCGCAATCGCCAGACCTATTAAAACGCCCATTGTTGCCACCATTAAAAAATCCACACCCGCTTTCCAGAATACAAACTGGCCCGAAGCCACTGTTGCGAGCGCTACACGGAAAACGATCAGGGAGGAAGCGTCGTTTACCAGACTCTCGCCTTCCAGGATAGTCACCACTCTTTTCGGTACTTTCAAGCCCTGCAAAACAGAAGTAGCTGCAACAGCATCGGGAGGCGAGATAATGCCGCCGAGTACAAAGCCCATCGCCAGTGTAAAGCCAGGGATCAATGCGCTCGAAACATAAGCTACTGCGGTGGCGGTAAAGAAAACAAGTCCGAATGCGAGTAGTGAAATCGGCCTTTTCGCAGACCAGAAATCTTTCCAGGAAGTGTTCCAGGCTGCGCTGTAAAGCAATGGCGGGAGGAATATCAGGAACACCCAGTCAGGTGCCAGTTCAAGTATCGGCGTACCGGGAATAAAGCTGATTATCAAACCGGCAATGACCAGGAATATAGGGTAGGAGATACCTATTTTTTCGCTTACCATCGTAAGCATTGCGACCACAAAAAGCAGGGATATTATTAGTAGTAGATTGTCGTGAATCATATTAAGAAACAGAGGTTCGGGGATATAAAAGTATGCAATTCGTTCGTTTATCCTTATGAAACTTTTGCGTGTGGTCGAACACGCAATTTGAATTTTTGGTTTTACATTAGCAGAAAAATCACAGTTTTGTTTATCTTTATTGCCTCAGTTTTATGTTGAATCTGTGGCAGTATACTTAAAAAATTAAATTTTTGGTAAATCTATCACCTAATCCCTATTAACAATGAGTACTTCTCGAAGAGATATCCTGAAAATGGCGGGAATGGCGTTTGCCGGCGGCGCGCTACCTGCTGTTACTATTCTCAATCCCAACCGTGCTTTTGGCGGTGTCAACAGCGAAACTTTAAAGATTGGTTTGATCGGTTGCGGTGGTCGCGGATCGGGCGCGGCTAATCAGGCTTTGAAAGCGGATCCTAATGTCGTTCTTCACGCAGTGGGAGATATCTTCAAAGATAAAATGGATGCCTCTCTTGCTAACCTGACCAAGATTCACGGTCCGAAAGTGAAAGTAGAGGAAGGTAATAAGTTTATCGGGTTTGACGCATATAAGAAAGTGCTTGAATCGGGCGTGGACGTTGTGCTTTTGGCAACTCCTCCTCACTTCCGTCCTGAGCATTTGACTGCCGCTATCAATGCAGGCAAGCACGTGTTTTGCGAAAAACCGGTAGCAGTAGATGCACCGGGTGTGCGGAAAGTACTTGACGCAGCTAAATTGGCAAAACAGAAAAACCTTTCTTTGATGTCGGGTTTCTGCTGGCGCTACCACGAGCCTAAGCGCGCGAGCTTTGCCAGGATCCTGGACGGCGCAGTAGGTGATATCACAGCGATTTACAATACCTACGATACAGGTACACTCTGGTCGTTCCCCCGCGTAGCAGGCTGGTCCGATGCGGAATATGTACTCCGTAACTGGACTTACTACACCTGGCTTGCAGGTGACCACATCGTTGAGCAGGCTGTTCACAGTATTGATATGATGTCGTGGGCAATGGGCGGTAAGCTGCCGGTTTCGGCGGTAGGTACAGGCGGCCGGCAGGTACGTACTGATTCTCTGTTCGGAAATATCTTCGACCACTTCTCGGTAGTCTACGATTACGATAATGGTGTAAAGGGATTCCACCATTCGAGACAGCAGGCTAACTGTGAAAACAGCTACCTCGTACAAACATTGGGTACAAAAGGAAGCGCGATGGTTAACTGCGCTCGGAACGTACACGAAATCACAGGAGCTAATCCGTGGAAATATGAAGGCGTTCAGAACGATATGTACCAGACTGAGCACAATGAATTGTTTGCTTCTATCCGTAGCGGCAAGCTGATCAACGACGGTGAATTCATGGCGCACAGTACCCTGATCGCGATCATGGGAAGAATGGCTTCTTACACCGGCAAGCGCGTGACCTGGAATGAAGCGATGAATTCATCTGAAAAGCTGGGTCCTGATACTTACAGCTTCGATATGAAACCTCCTGTTGTAGAGGTAGCAAAACCAGGTATCACTGCATTCTCCTGATTTTTCATGCAGCGTAGAGAATTTATAAAAAGTGCGGCCATAGCTACATCAGCTATGGCCGTTACTTCGTCTGTGGTGTCCGGTGCGGCATTGCAGACTGCACCTTTGGCCAAACCCATGATCAAGAAAAGTTTGAAATGGGGAATGGTGAAAGAGGATTTGTCGGTAATGGACAAATTTAAACTGCTCAAAGATCTTGGTTACGACGGCGTAGAGCTTGACTCTCCCGACGATAAGCTGACGATGAAGGAAATCCTGGCAGCCCGTGATAAAACAGGATTGGAACTTCCCGGTACTGTGAACTCCATGCACTGGAAATTGCCGCTATCAGATCCTGATCCCAAGAAGCGGGAGGAATGCGTGAAGTCGATTGAAAAGGCATTGATCGATACCAAAGCAATGGGCGGAACTACTGTACTGGTGGTGCCCGGCGTGGTGAATGCTACAACAACTTATGCTGAAGCTTACGAACGTTCGCAGAAGGAAATCAGGAAACTGCTGCCGGTCGCTGAAAAAACGGGCGTTAAGATCGCATTTGAAAATGTGTGGAACCAGTTTTTGCTGAGTCCACTGGAAGCTGCTCGTTTTGTGGACGAGTTCAAGCACCCGATGGTGGGCTGGTATTTTGATGTGGGCAATGTACTTCGGTACAGCTGGCCGGTATCTTGGATCGAGGCTTTGGACAAACGTATATTGAAGCTCGATCTGAAAGAATTCAGTTTTAAAAAACAAAACGAGCTGGGTCTCTGGAAAGGATTTGATGTGGAGTTCATGGAAGGCGATTGCAACTGGGCCGAAGTAAACAAAGCATTGACCA
>NZ_JBHYGF010000270.1:0-5931 GCF_051859145.1 Dyadobacter sp. | reverse complement strand
CTCGATTTTTTACAAACGTCCGAAGCGGGCCGATATCTACTGGTTTGTACACGTGGAAACCACTGACGAACCATACACCATGGATTATCACGTGAATATCATGGCTGAGGACGATGTGATCAAAGTTACATTCAGACTCGGGTTCAGGATTGAGCAGCGCATCAATCTCTTTTTCAGGAAAGTGGTAGAGGATATGGTGATGAATAAAGAAGTGGATATAACCAGCCGCTACGAATCGCTCAACCGGCAGAATATCACCGGCGATTTCAGGTTTGTTGTATTGGAAAGATATCTTTCGCTCGAAAACAACCTGCCCTTCCGGGAAGAGCTGATCATGAAAATCTATTTCGCTATCAAAGGAATAACTACTTCCGAAGACAAGTGGTTTGGGCTGGATAGCAGTGCCGTAAAAGTAGAAAAAGTGCCGCTTGTCTTAACGCCAAGCGAGAAAATCAGAATGCGCCGGGTTTATAATTAGCGCTGCGAAATATTTCTAAACAGGTAAACAATGCGTTTTTAAAACAACAGAAACTCTATTGGGTATTTGAATGCGCAAGTTGTGGATAAGTGCCTTAACAACAGTTGAATAGGCAAATATCACCCGGGTTGACTTAATTGGGCTCACCAATTTTAATTCAATCAAAAATAGAAATTGGTAAACTGTCATTGACTTGATTATCGTCGCTGGAATGCTTTTGTTAGTTACAATCTCATCACTGTAACCAACTAAAAACCAGACGAAAATGAAAAAGATCATAACAATAACATTCAGCGCTCTGCTTGCAGCAGCAGGAATGGTGAGCGCACAAACGACCACTACGCCAGGTACCTCGGTACCTCAGACAGTACCCACGCAGGATCCGGCTACAACTACGCCGGCAACTGAAAAGAAAACCGATTTCAATGCGCCGCAATCACCCACCCGACCTGCGACGATCCCATCAGAGGATACGTTGATCAAGGGACAATCCAGTTCGGGCGCAGTAATAAAAGATACATTAATGCCTTCATCGAACAGGAAAGAAGACCGGATGAACCGCAGAAAAAACCGGAAAGGAACAGTTGAAACAGGCGATACTACTTCAACCAGCGGTTCCGGGCCGACCAGAAAACAGTAATTCTGAGCCTTTTACATAAAAAAATCCCGGAAGCGATTCCGGGATTTTGTTTAAACCATAGTGTGTTTGATTTAAATGCATGTTTTGGTTAGTCAGCTGGCGATGCCAGTTCCAGATCGTCCTGCCAAAATGGTTGTGTTACAACCGTTTTGTTTTCATTTACCCACGTACACCACACTTTCCCGCTATAAGCCCGCCTCGCAACCGGATTGGGATGACTGCCGTTTGCCTGTTGTACCGTTTCCACGATCTGATATTCATCCACCCGCATTACCCTCGATCCATTCTTTTCCTTCACCCAATCGCCTTTAACAAAGTTTAGCGTCACCATCAGTAGTCCTTTTTAAACGTTGTATGAGCCAACTTCAAATCTCATGCCATGTTAAATATCAATTTTTCCAGCTTTATATACCATTAAACTTAGTTTGAATGTCAGTTGTAGAACTATTTTAATAATTGCTGATTTCGCGTAAACCGTAAAGAGGTATTTACTCGTATATACATGCACTGATAACTTATTCATCCCTGTATCGATCAAATCTACCTCATTCATGAAAACACGTAAACTCGCTGTTATGTCGCTTACCAACGACACATTTAAGCATTACCTCGTACTTCGCTATGTGAACAACTCCACAGATCCCAAATGGCAGCAGCTCACATTTGTCTCCCAGGACAATATCAGTGCAGAAGTGTGGCTGCAGTTATATAATTATGCAAAAACGGATGTAGAAAGTCAGGGCGGGCACCTGACTGGCTACGAAGTAGTGAATGAGCGCATTGTAAAACACGATGGTATCAGCACGGACTACTGGCCTGCGAACTGGATGTGGGTAATTTCAAAGCACAGCTGATGAAAGAGAAATTTTTACGATAATTTAAAGGGAGGACTCAGTTCCGCCCTTTCTTTGTTGTAGCACAGAATTATCTGGCGGAACCAGCAACATTTCATGACTGACAAATCCATCTTAATTATCGGTTGCTTCGACACCAAGGGTGAAGCTTTTTCTTATCTCAGGGAATGCATTACAAATCTGGGTGAAACGGTGATCACCATGGATACCGGCGTGCTTGCTGCATTGCCTGCCTTCCCGGTAGATTTTACAGCTGCCGAGGTCGCTGCCGAAGCAGGTACTACCATTGAAGCACTGCGAACAAGGCGCGACAGGGGTTATGCGATGGATATCATGGGTCGGGGTGCAGCAAGCATCGTGCGCAATTTGGTTGAAAGTGGCAAAATAAAAGGCGCGATCGGAATGGGCGGAGGCGGTGGTACTTACATTGCCCTGTCAGCTATGCAGGAGATCCCGCTTGGGATTCCCAAGCTGTGCCTCAGTACGCTGGCAACCAAAGACCTCACCCGGCAAGTCGGTCATAAGGATATTACCCTGATGCCGTCAATTGTTGATGTGGCAGGTTTGAACAGCATTCTGCGCCTGCTGATTACCCAGGCTGCGGGCGCTATTTGTGCCATGGCAGCTTCGGCGCAACTTGCCGGGGTGAGTGCGAAAGGCAGTATCGCAGTGAGCATGTTTGGGAACACAACTCCCTGCGTCGACCAATGTACGGCTTTGCTTCGCGAGAAAGGATATGAGGTACTTGCTTTTCATGCCAATGGAGTGGGCGGGAAAGCAATGGAAGCATTAATCCGCGAAGGTTGTTTTGAAGCGGTGCTTGATATTACAACCACCGAACTGGCAGATAACCTTTGTAACGGAATTTGCAGCGCCGGATCAGCCAGGCTTACTGCCGCAGGCGAGCTGGGCATTCCGCAGATTATAGCGCCGGGTTGCCTCGATATGGTTAATTTCGGACATTTGGACACGGTACCCGAAAAGTATAAGCAAAGAAAGCTGTACAGCTGGGCGCCCGATGTGACTTTAATGCGCACGAATGCAGAAGAGAATGCGGCTTTGGGAAAAGAGTTAGCTGAAAAAATCAATGCAGCCGCAGGGCAGACGCGGTTTGTATTTCCTTTAAGAGGTATCTCGCAGGTAGACAGCGAAGGTGGTATTTTCCATGATTCCGAAGCTGACTTTG
Organism: Dyadobacter sp.; assembly: GCF_051859145.1. GTDB lineage: Bacteria > Bacteroidota > Bacteroidia > Cytophagales > Spirosomataceae > Dyadobacter. The sequence goes on along the minus strand of NZ_JBHYGF010000270.1, from coordinate 2,773 downwards.
CATTACTTGAATCTGTGGAACAGCATATCGATGCAAAAGAGCGGATTGTGAAATGCGATATGCATATCAATGATCTCGCGTTTGCAGAGGTATTGGTCGCGCAGCTTCTGGCAGTACTCAAACAGCAGTAACTTACATTTCCGATATTCATTTTCATATAAATTCATTTTTATGCCAAATCCGTGGACAGGTAAGGGAAATCCTTACACCAAACAGGAGGTCAACGAGCGCCTGCGCGCCACTGTCAATCAGAAGAAAGCCATTATTGCAGCAGGTGCCGGTACAGGTATCAGTGCCAAATTCATTGAGAAAGGTGGCGCTGATCTGATCATTATCTATAACTCAGGCCGGTTCAGAATGGCGGGGCACGGGTCTACTGCGGGCTTAATGGCTTACGGCGATGCGAATGCAGTGGCAATGGAGATTGGTGAGTTTGAAGTGCTGCCCGTAGTGGAAGAGGTACCGGTGATCTGCGGCGTGCACGGTTCCGATCCACGGCGCAGGATGTGGCACCACTTGCTGAGAGTGAAAGAAATGGGATTTTCGGGCGTCAATAACTTCCCCACGCACTCCATCGTCGACGGACATTTCAGGCACGTACTGGAAGAAACAGGAATGGGCTTTGAGAAAGAAGTAGAAATGATCCGGCTCGCTACCAAAATGGATCTTTTCTCCATTGTATACGTAGCCAAACCCGAAGAAGCGCGGCAAATGGCCGAAGCCGGTGCCGACGCGATCATCGCGCACGTAGGAACTACAGTAGGCGGCTCGATTGGTGTTGTGAATGCGTCCGTTTCAATGGACCAGGCGGTAGAAGCGACCCAGGCGATCATGGAAGCAGGTAAAGAAGTAAATCCGGATTTGTTCTTTCTCGCCCACGGCGGACCGGTAAATACGCCCGAAGATGTGCGGATCATTCTTGAAAAAACCGACGTACACGGTTTCGTAGGCGCATCGTCACTCGAAAGAATGGGGGTTGAGCAGTCACTTACTGACCTGACCAGGAATTTTAAATCGCTCACATTGAGGTAAGTAATGCGGACATAGAAAAGATCCGGAAGATACTTCTGCCCAAGTAACTTTCGGATTTTATTTATGTAAATAGATTGATATAAAATAGTATTTATAGTATAATTTCGTAGCCTTAATCTTTGACTAAAAAAGAAAGCGTTGGTCACAAAGGATACTTTTGGCAGGTGGGAAAGTGAGCAGCAGCTCTGGCAGGCGCTCAGGCAGGGAGATGAGCAGGCTTTTACGTTTATCTTCGAAAAGTATCACCGTACACTTTATAATTACGGCTGCAAGCTCACCACGCACACTGCTGTGACCGAAGATGCTATCCAGGATATTTTCATCGACATCTGGCGCCTGCGATCAAATTTGACGGAAAATATCTCTTCGATCAAATTCTATCTGTACCGCACATTGCGCCGCCGAATTCACCAAACGCTCGACAAGTACCCGGCTACGGAAGAAATCGCCGAGCTGAGCGAGCCGGAAATGATGCCCCTTTCTTTCTCCGATTCCCAAACTTTATTAATCGAATCCGAATCCAACCTGATCCGCGCCCAGCGTATCCGGGAATTGCTCGCATTGCTTCCCGAGCGGCAACTGGAAGCGGTTACACTGCGCTATTTCGATGAATTTAGCATTGAAGAAATCGGGCAGATTATGGGTGTGAATGAAAAATCCGTCCGCAACTTCCTATATAAAGCACTCACCGCTTTCAGGCAGGCGCAGAATTTTATCATCAACTTTCTGCTGATTATCTGCACATTACCTATTTCTTAAAATTTTTTGTAAAAATAATCTTATTTCGGAGGGGTCAAATCTGCCAATCTCCGCTCTTTGTATTTGAAGGGCAATCAGCCCATTTACCCCCAAATGAAATACACCCCATATTCGCTGACGGACCTGATCAGGCACGACGCATTTATTGCCTGGGTTTTAAACCCGGATGCAGAAAGCGACGCGTACTGGAAAGGCTTTTTGGAACAATATCCTGAAAAGGCAAGAACTGTCGAATCAGCGAGGGAGTATATCTATCTGCTTGCAGAGGACACCGGCAGAAACCGACCAACGGAAGCGCAGAGCAGCAAGATGTGGAAGGTAGTGGAAGACAGCATGTACGTGGAAGAGCCGGCAAGCACCGAGGAAGAAAAACCTGTGGTGAAAACCTGGCGCTGGCTCAGGGTAGCGGCTTCCATTGCATTGATCTGCGGTATCGGCGCAATGAGCTTCTGGTTTATGCAGCGGGGCAATATGATTTCTTTTGGAAAGCAAAAAGCTGCGCCTGTTGGTTGGGAAACAATTGAGTTAGTCAATACATTGGCAGCAAAACACGCTGTGTTACTGCCTGACGGGAGCTCTGTAGTGCTGGATCCGGGTTCGCAGCTTAGTTATAATAGCAAAATGCAGGCACGCCAGAAGCGTGAAGTGACTTTGATAGGAAAAGGCTTTTTTGAAATCGTTAAAGACCCGAAGCGACCTTTTCTGGTATACTCAAGCGGGATTGTTACAAAAGTACTAGGTACCAGTTTCAGTGTCGACGCAAGGGAAAAAACAGGTCAGGTGAAGGTGGAAGTGCAAACCGGGAAAGTGACTGTGTTTCCTGTAAGTACCGGCGCAAGTGAAAGCGAAGTAAACAATGCAGAAAAGAAAGGCTTTATCCTTTATCCCGACCAGCGCATCGCATTGACGGCAGGTAGCGGGAAGGTGCTCAAACCTGTCGAGACTGCGATCAGGGAATTGGATCAGCAGGATATCTCAGCGC
>NZ_JBHYGF010000269.1:0-5943 GCF_051859145.1 Dyadobacter sp. | reverse complement strand
AAAAACACGCCATTCCCAAGGCAGTATGCCACCACCTCCAACCTGTTTATTTTCGTGTTCATGACGCTACTTCCATTTGGCTTGCTCCCGCAGTTTGTCGATTTGGGAGAGCGTTATATGTTTTTACTGATCCCGTTTAACATGATCGTCTCCTGGGTATTTATGTTCATGGAGTACGTGGGCGATATCAGTGAAAACCCATTTGAAGGGCTTTTGAATGACACACCGCTGGCTACGATCGTCCGCAACATCGAGATTGACCTGAAAGAAATGCTTGATGAAGATGAGATACCGGAGCGTTTTGCGCCTGTGGCGGGGATATTATTTTAGTAAAATAAGCTGATCATGAAAATGAAAACAGGTCTGTGCCTGCTGCTGTTTGTTTTTTCAAATGCCTTATTGGCACAGAAAAAGCCAAATGTGCTCTGGATTACCATTGAAGATACTTCGCCACGTTTTCTGGGCTGTTACGGTAATAAAGATGCCAAAACACCGGTAATGGATGCGCTGGCGGCCAGCGGTACTAAGTTTACCAATGCATTTTCAACAGGTACAGTCTGCTCCCCGAGCCGGACCGCGCTGATCACGGGTGTAAAAACCTATGAAACTGGTACCGGCCATCACCGCAGCAATTACCGGCTTCCGGCTGATATGCATGGTTTTCCATATTATCTGAAACAGGCGGGATACCATACTTCCAACAATGCGAAAACCGACTATAATGTAGCAGACGAAAAGGAGTTTATTGCCGATGCCTGGGACGAAAGTTCAGGAAAAGCAGGCTGGTGGAACCGGGAAGCAGGGCAGCCGTTTTTTGCAGTGTTCAATTTCAACGATTCGCATCAGTCTAGAACGATGACGGATTCGTATGCCAAATACGAAAAGGAAGTGCTCGCCGAGCTGTCAGAAGAGGAGCGCATTGGTGAAGATGCATTTGAAATGCCGCCCATTTACCGGGACAGTCCCGCAATGCGGAAGCAATTTGCGCGCGTGTACAATTCGCTGAAACTGACCGAAAAAAAGATTGGTAAGCTGCTAAAAAGGCTGGAAGATGAAAAGCTTAGGGATAGTACCATTATTTTCTTCTTTGGCGACCACGGCGAAGGCATTCCCAGGGGCAAAACAAACGGAATCGATCTGGGCTACCGTGTACCGTTCGTGATCTGGTTCCCGCCTATGTACCAGCATCTGTCGCCCTGGGCTCAGGGGGGCACCGACGAACTGATCAGTTTCGAAGATCTCGCCCCGACGCTGATCAGCATTGCAGGCGGTCAGCCACCCGCTTACATGAAAGGCAGAAAGCTGATTGGTCCGCAGCGTTCTACGCCTGTGGATCACCTTGTTTTGTCCTCCGATCGCTCCGACAATGGAATGGATATGGTTCGCAGTGTGACGGATGGGAAATATATGTACTCACGCAATTACATGCCGTTTATGCCTGAATTGCGCTACATCCGGTACATGGAAATAGCAGATATCAAGCAGCAAATGCGAAAAGATCTGGCAGGTAAAACGCTCAATGATTTGCAGGAAAGTCTCTTTGCGCCAAGACCGGCCGAATTTCTTTTCGATATCCATGCAGATCCCTGGGAAACAAAAAACCTGATCGACGAGCCGCGTGCACGTGCGGTGGCGGACAAGATGCGGACTATGCTGCGCACTGACCTGACCAATGCACGGGATGTGATGTTTTTACCTGAATATGAAATCGCATTGATCTCCGCCAACTCCACGCCTTATCAGTTCAGGCTTTCGGAAAGGGATTATGCTTTGAAGGAAATCATGAATGCAGCGGAGCTTTGCGGGAGGAGAGGTAAAAGTGTGGCTGTTCAGCAGCTGAAATTGTTATCGAGCCCGGACAAGATCGTTCGTTACTGGGCAATGCTCGGACTACGTGCGCAAAGTGCCGCATTGTTACGACCTTACCAGGAAATGATCCAGCGATCGGTAGGAGATACTTACCCGCCGGTAGCTATTACCGCAGCTGCTATTACCTTTGAGCTATTCGGCTATGCACCGGCGGCGGATCTTTTGAAAAAATCAATGCAAGCCGACAATGCAGAGCTGGCTTTGATGTCGATCAATTACCTGCTTTACATTCCTGACAAGCAGCCTTTTATAGATACTGTAAAAGCGGTGCAGCAGTCCGGGAAAACCTATGGGGATGAAAATAAAAGTCGTGCTTACAAGGTGAAAGCGGGCTGTATGGACTTTTTAGGGATTTTGGGACTGGTACCCAACACGCCCGATTACGCGGAATAACAGGATTATCAAATCGGCTTTTTGTCAATTGAATAAATAAAAATGATGCGAATTTTTAAACGGAAAAAACGAAGCGTACTGCTCGGTACTACATTTTTTGCATGTACTATCCTGTTGAGCAGCCAGTTTGCGGTGGCGCAGCAGGGATTGAAAATGTGGTACAAACAGCCCGCGCGCAACTGGAACGAGGCGCTGCCGATCGGGAATGGAAGAATAGGCGCAATGGTTTTCGGAGGCGTGGAAAAGGAGCTGATCCAGCTGAATGAAGAGACACTCTGGTCGGGTGGGCCGGTGAACAATAATCCCAATCCGCAGGCTGTGAAATACCTCCCGCAGGTGCGCAAGGCGCTTGAAAACGAGGATTATAAACTCGCAGAAGAACTTACCCAAAAAATCCAGGGCCCATTCACAGAATCCTACGAGCCACTCGGTGATCTGATGATCAGCCACGACCTGAAAGGTACACCCACAGCTTACCGCCGCGAGCTGGATATTTCAAATGCATTGTCGCTCACCAGTTTCACGGTCGACGGCGTGGATTATACCCGCGAAATATTCATTTCTGCGCCTGACCAGGTGATGGTGGTGAGATTGAAGTCCGGCAAAAAGGGTGCATTGAATTTCACAGCTTCCACTACAAGTCCATTGGTGCACCGCCAGCAGGTAATTGCCCCAGACCAGCTTGCTATGAAAGGCCAGGCTCCGTCGCATACGGATCCCAGCTACCTGCAATCGATGGAGATACCTGTGATTTACAACGATCCGGCGCAATGCCGCGGAATGCGTTTCGAGCTGCGCGTAAAAGTGAAGGAAAGCGACGGTCAGGTAAAAACCGACAGCGCGGGCGTACATATAAGCAATGCGAGCGACGTAGTGCTGCTCGTTTCTGCGGCTACCAGTTTCAATGGTTTTGATAAATGTCCTGATATGGAAGGAAAGAATGAAACCGAGCTGGTGGAGCGCTACCTTTCAGCGGCCGGGAGCAAAACTTTTGACGTAATAAAAAATACACACATCGCTGATTACCACGTCCTCTTTAATCGGGTGAGTCTGGTGCTCAATGGTAACCCGGTCCAGGATAAACCTATGGACGAGCGCCTGAAAAGCTATGCAGAAGGCGGGAAAGATGCTGGTCTGGAATCCTTTTATTTCCAGTTTGGCAGGTACCTTTTGATTTCGAGCTCCCGGCCCGGCGGTATCCCTGCAAATTTGCAGGGAATATGGAACAAGGAGGTAAGACCACCTTGGAGCAGTAATTTTACGACCAACATCAATACCCAGATGAATTACTGGATGGTGGAAACAGCCAATTTGTCTGAGCTGCACACACCTTTGCTCGATATGATCGGCAGAATGCAGGTGACAGGTACGCATATGGCGAAGAATTTTTACAATGCAAAAGGCTGGGTGCTGCACCATAACTCAGATATCTGGGCAACTACAAATCCCGTCGGCGGCAGTCCGTCCTGGGCCAACTGGCCAATGGGCGGCGCGTGGCTTTGTCAGCATTTGTGGGAGCATTATCAATTTACCGGCGACCAGGCATTTTTGACCAAAACTGCTTACCCGATCATGAAATCGGCTGCATTGTTTTGCCTGGACTGGCTGATCGAAGACAAAAGCGGCAGACTGGTAACTTCGCCGGCAACTACGCCCGAAAACATTTTTATAGACGAAAAGGGCTACAAAGGTTCCGTTTCGGTAGCCACTACAATGGATATGGCGATCATCTGGGACCTTTTTACAAACCTCATTGAAGCCTTGGAAAAAACAGGTACCGATGCAGAATTCCGCCAATTGCTGATTGAAAAACGCAGCAAGCTTTTCCCGATGCAGGTAGGCAAGAAGGGGAATTTGCAGGAATGGTATAAAGATTGGAAAGAGGCCGAACCGGAACATCGCCACATATCGCATTTGTACGGGCTTTTTCCTGGTCGGCAGATTTCACCTTTGTATACACCGGTATTTGCACAGGCGGCGCGCAAAACCATGGAGCTGCGCGGCGACGGCGGAACCGGGTGGAGCAAAGGCTGGAAAATCAATGTGTGGGCGCGGTTACTGGATGGAAACCACGCTTATAAGCTAATCCGCGAGCAGCTGAAACTGACAGGTGTGGAAGGTACCGACTATGCAAAAGGCGGCGGGACTTACCCGAACCTGCTGGACGCGCACCCGCCATTTCAGATCGACGGTAACTTTGGTGGTACCTCAGGTATTACGGAAATGCTGCTGCAAAGTCACGATGGCATTGTCAATGTACTTGCGGCGATCCCTGACAATTGGGAAACCGGCGAGGTGAAAGGTTTGAAAGCCCGCGGCGGATTTGAGCTTGATGTTACCTGGGCACAAGGCAGAATCACCAGACTGGCAGTGCGCTCGAAGCTAGGTGGGAATTGCCGCATTGCGGTTCCCAATGCATTGAAGTTGAACAAAAAAGCGCTTAAAGCAGCAGCCGGCGAGAATGTAAATCCTTTTTACAAAAACATACAAACCGCTGCCAAACCCGAAAAGCCGCTGAACAAGCTTTCATTTGATTTCATGACGGAGCCGGGCAAAGAGTACGTTTTAACAGCCAAATAAACCTACACACTCAGTCGCTATGCGGCTGAGTGTTGTTTTTCCACATCAGGAAGGAAATAAGTTAAAATTCCGATCAGCGGCAGGTAGGAGCACACATCAAACACATAGCTGATGCTGGTTTGATCGGCCAGCTTGCCCAATAATGCAGAGCCCAGGCCGCCCATTCCGAAAGCAAAACCGAAAAACAGTCCGGCGATCATACCTACTTTGCCGGGCATCAATTCCTGCGCGTACACGATAATCGCTGAGAATGCAGAAGAAATGAGCAAACCGGTACAGATAGAAAGTACGGTAGTCCAGAAAAGATTGGCGTAGGGGAGCAGCAGCGTAAATGGCGCCGCGCCGAGAATGGATATCCAGATGATGTATTTGCGGCCAAACTTGTCTCCCAGCGGGCCGCCTGCAAAGGTACCCACCGCAATCGCCGCCAGGAAAATGAACAGCTGGATCTGCGCACCTTTCACACTCAGATCAAATTTGTCCATGAGGTAAAAAGTAAAATAGCTGGTCATACCGGCCAGGTAAAAGTATTTTGAAAAAATCAGCAGCAATAAAATCAGCATAGAAATCGCTACTCTCCTGCGGCTGAGCCCGGTAGCTGCTTCCTTGATCGCCTTTGCAGCTTTGGGCAATGCGACGCTCTTGTACCAACTCCCGATCCGGGTAAGAATAAAGATGGCGAGTATAGCAGGTATTGTAAACCACATCACACTCTGCTGTCCATAAGGTACCACGATGAGCGCAGTGAGTAGCGGCCCCAATGCACTTCCCGCATTTCCACCCAACTGAAAAATGGATTGCGCCAGTCCACGCTTGCCGCCGGACGCGAGGTAGGCCACACGGGAGGATTCAGGATGAAATACCGAAGATCCCATTCCGATGAGACTGACAGAACCGAGTATCCAGTAGTAGCTGGACGCGTAAGACAAACTGACCAGACCGAGCAGGGAAATGCCCATTCCAATTGCCAGTGAGAATGGCTTCGGGTATTTGTCGGTATAAAATCCCACGAACGGTTGCAGAATGGAGGCGGTGAGCTGAAATACCAGGGTTACCATTCCGATTTGGGCAAAATCAAGATGAAAGCTGGTCTTGATCAAT
>NZ_JBHYGF010000268.1:0-27418 GCF_051859145.1 Dyadobacter sp. | reverse complement strand
AGAGCTGGACGTTACTACATCCAAGTTTGTGAATAATGCGGAGGTACTTGCCTCCATTCTGGTCACCTCCGACAAGCAGCAGATGAGCGTACTGGTTCCGACCGAAAAGCTTGAATTTGAAGGAACCTGGGATGAAGACCATATTGATTTCAATGGCGCATTGCACCAGGTAAAAAGCACAAACCAGGCTAATCTCGCGGGAGAAATCAGGTTCTTGCCAGCCGGTCTGGATATCGGGTTTAAAGATTCAAAACTGAACCTGCTCGACGAAGAATGGAGCGTACCTTCTCAGAGCCTGATCTCCATTGTAGGCAGGGATATTACGCTATCAAATGTCGGGCTGGTTAGCGGCAAGCAGCGTATCTTTCTGACTGGCGTAGCTTCCGAGAATCCTGAGAAGAGCCTGCTGCTCGATATCAGAAACTTCCGGTTGAATAGTCTTAATCCGGTACTGAATACCAAGCTCGCCGGGATCATGGACGGTTCGGCTCGGGTTAAAGATATTTATAACAGCGTGATTCTGGACGCGAGTTTTAACATAGAAAGTCTGGGTTATGCACAGTATGAATTCGGGAATTTGTCGGGTACCGGCGACTGGGACCAGATTACAAGCGAGTTGCAGATCGATGCACAGCTGAGTAAAAACGCAAGGCGGGTATTTAATCTTGTCGGATCATACAGACCAAAGCTGACGGACAACACACTCGATCTCAAAGCTGTTTTCAACCATATTGATTTCAAGGCACTCGAACCTTTTGCCGAGGGGCTGGTCTCTGACATTGGGGGCCGGGCACAAGGTACCGTGCTGATCAAAGGTAAAGTAGACGCTCCGGTGCTGTCGGGATCATTGATGGTGGAGCAGGGTAGAATGAAGTTCGATTACCTGCAATCGGTATTTACTTTTAATGATAAAATCAATTTTACCGAAAGTGAAATCACGGTCAATAACATGATTGTGACAGATACTGATGGTAATACGGCGGCAGTGCGCGGTGGTGTTTTTCACGACGGGTTTAAGTACTTCTCGCTCGGCTTCAATGCGGACCTGAGGAATTTCAAAATATTGAATACCAATGTAAAAGACAACGATGTGTTTTACGGAACTGCTTATGTTACCGGTCCGGTAGCAGTTTTCGGGCCCATTGACAACCTGAATATCGAGGCAAATGTAACCAGCAACAAAGGCACCAAGATTTACATTCCGCTTGACGGCGCCACAGAGGTAGCTACCCAGGATTACATTCAGTTCGTGAGCAAAATGCCGAAGCCCGACAGTACCATCACTACTTCGCAGGCAGATTCGATTTCCCGGAGCCAGGTTGCGGGCGGTATAAAAATGGACTTTAATTTCAACCTCACACCTGACGCGACCTGCGAGATTATTTTCGACCGGCAAACAGGCGATATCCTGCGCGGAAACGGATCAGGGCGCTTGAACCTGAACATTGATACCCAGGGCGATTTCACAATGGCGGGCACCTACGAGATCGAGCGGGGAGAGTACAACTTCACTTTGCAGAATGTGATTAACAAGAAGTTCAGTATTAAGCCCGGCAGCCGGATTGTGTGGTCGGGAGACCCTTATGGTGCTATTCTGGACGTGAAAGCGGGCTATACTCAGCTGGTATCACTGGCCGGCGTGCTGCCTAATACGAATGCTTCCAATATTGGTACGAATGACGCATTGTCGCGCAGGTACCCTGTGGAAGTGACAATTGGTTTGTCAGAAAGATTGATGTCGCCACTAATCCGGTATGATTTGAAAATATTGGATAATCCGTCACTTAATAATTACCGTGGCCAGCTGGAAGCGTTTCAGAATAAACTGAAATCGGATGAGCAGGAATTGAGCCGGCAGGTGAGTAGTCTTCTGGTTGTCAATCAATTACTTCCAGAGAGCAGTCTGGCCACAGTTGGCAGCCAGAACTTTCTTGGCAGCAGTATCAGTGAGCTCGTTTCAAATCAGATCAGCCGCTGGGCTTCGGGAATTAATGAGAATCTGGAAGTGGGTGTATCCGGACTTTCCCTTGACCAGAATGCATTGAACAACCTGCAACTGCGGTTCTCTTACCGGTTTTTGAACGATCGTTTCAGGGTTACCCGGGACGGACGGTTTACGTCGGGCGCACAGAGCCAGACGGGGACTACTGCCTACGACGCAGCGAGCCTTTTAGGAGAATGGACTTTGGAATACTGGCTCAACAGCCAGGGTACGGTGCGGGTGAAAGCTTATAACCGGAATGTTCAAAACCCGCTTTCCCTTAATAATACAGTCACAACCGGTGGGGTAAGTATGCAGTTTACACACAGTTTCAACCGGTTTAATGCAATGCCGAAACCTTCTGTGAAAATACCTTACGTGATCCCGGCTGATTCCACCCGACAGGATACGACGGCAAAAAAGCTGATTTCGGAGAAGAGCCCCTCTTTTATTCTCCCCTATACCGCACAGCCACTCCGCTGAGCATATATCCTTCACTTTTTACACTTGTATAGTATTTATACTGCACATTGATGATGGCGTCGGCGCCGATCTTCTGGGCTTTCATTACCAGCCTCGCAGTGAGCAGCTCTTTGGTTTTTGCATCGTTGCCGCGGTACATCATTCTTCTGTCCTGCGTTTGCTCCCTCGTCAATGAATCTTCACTGCTGATTTCAACCACGCCGATCTCCGTATAAGGCCGCTCGACTGCCTGATTTTCATACAGTACCTCGATGGGATATTTCGTGTTGGTAGAAATGGGAATGCCGCTGGAACAGTTCAGCAAAAAGGCGGCTGACAAAAGACTGATAATGCTAAATGCTGCTTTAAAGGGTTTCATTCTGAATGATTTGAAATAAACATATACACATAAAGGTGGCCATAATGTGGCAACCTGATCCTCTTACCTTTTATCAGAAAGCCGTTGTTTCGTGACATATTCTGCATTATTTTCAAGCATTGTAAATCTAATTCAATTCACTCTGATATGGTCATGAAATCTAAAAGAAAGGTGGTCTGCCTGCTGCTGTCCACGCTCCTGTCGGCTCAATTGCTGGCACAAACTCTTCCCAAAGGTGTCACGAAAGTAACTTCCGTGGAAGGTATCACCGAGTATAACCTGGAAAACGGATTGAAAGTATTGATGTTCCCCGATCCTTCCAAGCCGACTATCACTGTGAATGTTACCTATCTGGTGGGCTCCCGCCACGAGGGTTATGGCGAAACAGGAATGGCGCATTTGCTGGAACACCTTGTATTTAAAGGTTCACCCAAGCACCCGAATATCCCGCAGGAGCTTACCGAACACGGCGCACGCCCCAATGGTACAACGTGGTACGACAGAACCAACTATTTCGAAACTTTTTCAGCGACCGAGGAGAACCTGAAATGGGCACTAGATCTGGAATCTGACCGGATGGTCAATTCTTTTATCGCCAAAAAAGATCTTGACAGTGAGTTCAGTGTCGTGCGCAATGAATTTGAATCGGGAGAAAACAGTCCGTTTCGGGTGTTAATGGAGCGGGTTATTTCAACAGGATATCTTTGGCATAATTACGGAAAGTCTACAATTGGAAACAGGTCGGATATTGAGAAAGTACCAATTGAAAATTTGCAGGCTTTTTATAAAAAATATTACCAGCCCGACAATGCGGTTGTGACTGTTGCAGGGAAAATTGATGAAGCGAAAACGCTGGCAATGGTTAACGAATACTTTGGCAAAATACCAAAACCGGCGCGTGTGTTACCCAAATCACATACTGTAGAACCTACGCAGGACGGAGAGCGTTTTGTAGAACTGAAAAGGACAGGCGATGTGCAGTTGTTGATGGCGATGTATCACATTATGCCAGGCTCGCACGCCGACTATCCTGCCATGGAAGTATTGACCGAGCTGCTCACCACAGAGCCGAACGGAAGGTTGTACAAAAACCTGGTGGATACCAAGAAAGCTTCCTCAGAATTCGGTTTCAGTTTCCAGCTTTATGATCCGGGTTTTGTGCTGTTCGGTGCCGAAGTGTTAAAGGAGAAATCCCTGGACGAGGCGCGGCAGGCTTTTGTGGCTACGCTGGATTCCACTGCATTGCTGAAACCTTCCGCCGAAGATGTGGAGCGGGCGAAAACGACGATCCTGAAAAACTGGGATTTGGAATTCCGTAACTCTGAAAGGGTAGGGCTGAGCATCAGCGAATCCATTGCCACCGGTGACTGGCGGCTGGCATTCTTGTTCCGCGATAATATTCGTAAAGTAACCCCGGAAGATGTTTTTAAAGTTGCGCAATATTATTTCAAACCTTCGAACCGCACATTAGGAACATTTACCCCGGATGCAAAGCCCGTGCGTGCAGAGATTCCGGAAGCACCCAAAGTGGAAGATTTGGTGAAGAACTACAAAGGAGAAGCAGTAGTAGCGGAAGGAGAGGCATTTGATCCTTCCCCGATGAATATCGAATCGAGAACAACGAGAGTTGAAAAACCGAATACCATTGAAACCGCATTTTTACCGAAAAAAACACGGGGTAATGTGGTAGCTGCGCGGATTACACTTCGCTATGGGGATGAAAAAAGCCTGATGAACAAGGCCACGATTTCGGATCTGACGGGATCGATGCTCGATAAAGGGACAAAAACCAAAACGCGCCAGCAGATCAAAGATGAATTTGACAAAATGAAAGCGCGGGTCAGCTTCTTCGGCGCCAATAACCAGGCAGGTGCGAACATTGAAACTACCAAGGAAAACCTGCCGGCTGTATTGAAGCTGGTTGCAGAAGTTTTGAAAACACCTGCATTTGACGAAGGGGAATTTGAAAAACTGAAACAAGAAGAACTTGCCGGCATTGAGTCGCAAAAGAGCGAGCCGCAGGCCATCGCATTCAACCAGTACCGCCGCATTACAAGCCCGTACCCAAAAAGTGATATCCGCTATGTTGGTACGTTTGATGAAGATATAGAAAATGTGAAGGCGGCCAAAATTGATGATATCCGCCAGTTCCATAAGGATTTTTACGGAGCGGGTAATGCGTCTGCGACGGTAGTGGGCGACTTTGATAAAGCTGCGGTGGAAAAGATCATCAATGCAGAATTCGGTACCTGGAAAAGCGCAAAGCCATTTACGCGTATTGCTTCACCTTATCAGGCTGTAAAAGCCGAAAACAAGTCGCTGGAAACGCCGGATAAAGCCAATGCGATGTTTGTGGCAGGAATGGGCATGCCACTGCAAGATACGGATCCCGACTATCCTGCATTAATGATGGGCAATTATATGCTTGGAGGCGGATTTTTGAACTCCCGTCTGGCCACACGGATCCGGCAGAAGGACGGATTAAGCTATGGTGTAGGTTCTCAATTCTCGGCCAGTTCGCTCGACAAAAGCGGCACGTTTATGTCCTACGCCATTTATGCGCCTGAAAATGCGGAGAAGCTTGAAGCTGCATTCAAAGAAGAAATTGACAAAGTTTTGAAGGAAGGTTTTACAGCCGAAGAGTTGAAGGCAGCCAAGTCGGGTTACCTGCAATCGCGTCAGGTAGCACGCTCGCAGGATGCATCACTTACCAATACGCTGACCAACAATTTATACCTCAACCGTACCATGCAATGGGATGCCGATTTTGAGAAAAAGATCGAGGCGCTGACTCCCGATCAGATCAAAGCTGCATTTAACAAGCATATTGATTACAACAAGCTGGTGATCATCAAAGCAGGGGATTTTGAAAAAGCAAAAAAAGGAGCTCCCAGTCAGGGCGCACCGGGTAAACTGGGCGGAAGCGAGAAAAAGTAATGTAACCTGAAACTTGAACAGAAAACCGGCAGCAAAAAGCGCCGGTTTTCTGCTTTACTAGGTGTACATGTTTAACTTTGCGACATTATCTACAATCAGCGGTATCGAACCCACTTCTTATGAAACCAATCTACGCCATTGTTCTTGCATGTTTTCTGGCCGGAACGAGCCAATATTCCGCACAAGGTCAGAGTAATTCGAAAACAACTTCACAGCCTGCAAAACTGGCGCGGCCAAAGCTGGTGGTAGGTATCGTAGTAGATCAGATGCGCTACGATTATCTGTACCGATATTACGACAAGTACAAGGAGGGCGGCTTGAAAAGGCTGATGAACGAAGGCTTCAACTGTCGCAATAACCACTACCATTATGCATTGACGGTGACTGCTGCGGGGCACTCTGCGGTGTACACGGGATCAATGCCGGCTATCAATGGGATCATCGGAAATGAGTGGTATGACCAGGCTGCGCAAAAGGGGGTTTATTGTACCGATGATAATACCGTCGCTACTGTGGGCAGCAGTAATGTGACTGTTGGAAAAATGTCACCGCGTAATTTGCTGGTGAGTACCATAACTGACCAGCTTCGCATTGCAACCAACTTTCGTTCAAAAACGATAGGTGTTGCTATCAAAGACCGCGCTTCCATTTTGCCAGCAGGCCACGCTGCAACCGGTGCATATTGGTTTGATTCAAAAACAGGCAATTTCGTGACAAGCACTTACTATATGCCCGCATTGCCGAAATGGGTTACTGATTATAATAGTTTGAAGAAACCAGCGGAATACGCTGGAAAAGGCTGGAATACGCTTTTTCCGGTTGATCAATACAGCCAGAGCAGCAAGGATGAAGTGGCTTGGGAAGGTTTGATTACCTCTAACAATAAAACCACTTTTCCGCATGAACTTGTCGGGAATGCAGGCGATGCATTTGGCCCGGTTACAACTTCGCCCTGGGGCAATACTTTAACCAAAGAAATGGCAATTGCGGCGATCAAAGGCGAGAATTTGGGAAAAGGTGCAGATACTGACTTCCTGGCTGTAAGCTTTTCGTCGCCCGACCGCATTGGTCACATGTTTGGTCCCAACTCCGTGGAGCAGGAAGATAATTATCTGAAACTGGACATGGAATTTGCCGAGTTATTCAATTTTCTGGATTCCTGGACGGGCAAAGGCAACTATACTGTTTTTCTGACAGCCGATCACGGCGCGATGGACGTTCCGGCATTTTGGCAGGAGCATAAATTACCGGCAGGTCTTTTAAGCGCAACTGCATTGACACGCAGCATCGTTAAAGCGATGAACGATGCGTACGGGGAAGCTGACTACATCGCAGGGTTCGAGAACTATCAGATCTATTTCAACAAGGCGGTTTTGAAGGAAAAGAAAATTACAGTTGAGGATGCTTATCAGCTGCTGCGCAATACGGTTTTGTCTGCCAACGGAATAGCCGATATCATCAATCTACGGGATATTGGAAAGGCACCTTTGAACACTTACCAACTGGAATTATACAAGAACAATATTAATGCGAAGCGCAGCGGGGATTTGCAGCTGATCCTCCAACCTGGCTGGTTTGCTTCCGGCTTCAGCACAGGTACTGACCACGGCACACCTTACAACTACGATACCCACGTTCCTTTCCTGCTTTATGGCTGGGGCGTGAATAAGGGCGAAACGCTAAAACGTACTACCATCGCGGATATCGCACCGACAATCGCTGCATTGCTGCACATTTTGCCGCCAAGCGGAAACGTCGGAAATCCTGTTGAAGAAGCATTGAAAAAGTAAAAAGCGGCGGAAGTTGAAGTTGAGTTATTTAATATTTTAATCTAAATCCTTATAGTGTGAAAAAAGTAGTTTTCTGCCTGTTGGTAGCACTGGGCGCAAATGCCCAGACTACCAAAAAAAGTGCCGCAACAAAGCCGGTAACACTTGCCCGCCCCAAACTGGTTGTAGGTATTGTGGTTGACCAGATGCGGTACGATTACCTTTACCGGTATTATGATCAATACACAGAAGGTGGTTTTAAGCGGATGATGAATGAAGGTTTTAACTGCCGGAATAATCATTATCCTTATGCATTGACGGTTACAGCGGCCGGTCACGCATCGGTTTACACAGGTTCTGTTCCGGCTATCAACGGGATTGTTGGAAACGAGTGGTTTGATCCCATTAAAAAACAGGAGGTATATTGTGTAGAGGACAGTACTGTTAAAACGGTCGGCAGCAATACCGGCAGTGTAGGCAAAATGTCACCGAGGAACCTGCTTACCAGCACAGTTACTGACCAGCTCCGCATTGCTACCAATTTCCGTTCTAAAACAATTGGCGTCGCCATTAAAGACCGGGGCTCCATTTTACCGGCTGGCCACACCGCAAACGCAGCTTACTGGTTTGATTCCAAAACGGGTAACTGGGTTACCAGCAGCTTCTACATGGAGGATCTTCCGCAATGGGTGAAGGATTATAATGCAAAGAAAATGCCGTCGGAGTACCTGAAAAAAGGCTGGGAATTGTTGTTACCTGCCGAGAGCTACACGCAAAGCTCACCGGACGACGTGGCGTGGGAAGGTAAACTGCCAGGTGCGAAAAAGCCAGTTTTCCCTTATGAACTCGCCGGTCTCGCAGGAGATGCATTTGGCGTGGTAACCGATACTCCCTGGGGTAATACGATCACGAAGGAAATGGCGATAGAGGCAATTAAGGGAGAGAAGTTGGGAAAAGGTGCAGATACTGACTTTCTGGCGATCAGCTTTTCATCAACAGATAAAATAGGACACAGGGTAGGGCCTAACTCCATTGAGCAGCAGGACGATTTCCTTCGCCTTGATCGTGAATTAGCTGATCTTTTCAACTTCCTGGATAGCTGGGTAGGAAAAGGCCAGTATACTGTATTTCTCACAGCAGATCACGGCGTTGTGGATGTTCCGGGCTTTGCAGCAGAACACAAGCTGCCTTCCGGGCTGGTAGATCGCAAGCTGCTTACCAAAACCGTAACAGAAGCATTGAACGAAGGTTTTGGAGAAGGTAAGTATGTGATCAGCACTGATAATAACCAGCTGTACCTGGATCACGAATTATTGAAGAAAAAGAAAATCAGCGTGTCAGATGTTTCCAAGGTAGTGAGAGAGGCAGCATTGACTGTTCCCGGCATCGCAGATGTAGTTGATCTCAGCGACATTGGCAAGGCGCCTTTGAACACTTATCAGGCTGAGTTATACAAGAACAATATCAATGCAAAAAGGAGCGGCGATATTCAGGTGTTGTCGCAGCCCGGCTGGTTTTACGGAACCGCAACCGGTACTTCCCACGGAACTCCTTACAACTACGATACCCAGGTACCTTTTGTGCTTTTTGGCTGGGGAATCAATAAAGGTGAGACGGTAAGAAGAACACACGTTTCAGACATTGCTCCCACAATCGCCGCACTACTGCACATTCTGCCAGGAAGCGGGAATATAGGGAATGCGGTGGAAGAGGCGTTGAAGAAGTAGGGTTACCTCGGCTAACGGCTTTCGGCAGTCGGCTTTTTTTCGAAGAAGCCGACTGCACACTTAAATGTTGATACAACGGCCAGCAGCCGATTGCCGAAAGCCGATAGCCCCTTAGCTTTCCTCCACAATCAGAACAATTCCTTCTGTTCTTTTAATAACTACTTTGCTGCCCGCTGGGATTGAATTGTGGTTACTGGCAAGTGCTTTCCATTCAGCTCCGCGGTAGTATATCTTTCCTTCTCCATTCAAGGGAATATCTTTGATCACCATCGCAGTTTCACCTATGAACTCGGTGTAACCTGTATCGCCTGTGCGGTCTAAAAGCCTTCTGGCGTGTTTTCTGAGAACCAGCAATGAAACGAGGGAAATGGCAGAGAATGCAAGGATCTGACTTTCTGTGGTGGGTAAAACGCCGAGCAGCGTGAGTAATGAAGTGGTTAATGCACCTATTGCAAAAAATACGAATACCAGTAAAATGCTGACCAGTTCTGCAAGCAGCATCACAAGTCCAACGATAAGCCAAATTTGGGGCAGCGACAAATCCATACTATTTCTTCTGTTCTGATTTGACAACTGTTAAGGCTGTGGCGATGAGCGATCCCACATCAGCCAGATTAGCGGGAATAATCAATGTATTTCCTGCTTTGGCCAGCTTACCAAATTGTTCCACATAATTTTCAGCGACTTTCAGCTGCACCGCTTCCGAGCCGCCATCGGTTTTGATAGCTTCCGCCACGAGCCTGATACTTTCTGCCGTAGCTTCCGCTACCGATCGCAGGGCAGCCGCTTCACCTTCCGCTTCATTGATTTGCCTTAATCTTAAACCTTCTGATTCCAAAACGACTTTTTGTTTTTGTCCCTCAGCCACATTGATAGCTGCCTGCTTTTCACCGTCTGATTGCAGAATAACAGCCCGGCGCTCACGCTCAGCCTGCATTTGTTTTTCCATTGCATTCAATACACTTTGAGGCGGCGTGATGTTTTTGATTTCGTAACGCAACACTTTCACGCCCCAGCCGGTGGCGGCTTCATCAATGGATTCTACCACTGCGCGGTTAATCGTCATTCTTTCCTCAAAGGTTTTATCAAGATCGAGCTTTCCTATCTCGCTCCGCATTGTAGTTTGTGCCAACTGTATTACAGCGAAAGTGTAATCTGCAATTCCGTAAGCCGCCTTTTTTGGATCAATAACCTGAATGAATATCACGCCATCCATTCGTACCTGCACATTGTCACGGGTGATACAGATTTGCTCGGGAATGTCAATAGCAGATTCTTTGAGGGTGTACTTATATGCTATCCGGTCAAAAAACGGGATAATGAAGTTAATTCCAGGTTGAAGTACTGCATAGAATTTACCTAATCGTTCGAGTATATAAGCAGTTTGTTGAGGAACTACTTTCACGGTCATGAGGATCGTGAACACTACAAGCACCAGCAATACGATCAGTGAAGTTGTCATGCTATTTAGTTAAGGTTTCTTGCGAAAATAGCCATAACCAGATAGGGTTGCAATGCTTCTTTGATTAACGCGGCAGAAACTTGCCTGCCGGTTCAATAAAAGGATAGGTGGTGGTTGAAATATTACTCTTTCAATATTTCTTTTGAAATTACCATTTTCTGAATTTCACTTGTTCCTTCCCCAATGGTGCAAAGCTTGCTGTCACGGTAAAATTTTTCAACCGGATAATCCTTTACAAACCCGTAACCTCCGAAGATCTGGACTGCTTCGTTGGCCACCCTCACCGCAGTTTCAGAAGCATGGTATTTGGCCACTGAACTCTCCAATGTCACTTTTTTGCCTGCATCTTTCAATGCGCCTGCATGAAATGTAAGTAATGTAGAAGCCTGAATGTCGGTGTGCATATCGGCCAGTTTGAATGCGATTGCCTGGAAATCACAGATCGCCTTACCGAATTGCCTGCGTTCTTTGGAATAGGCTAATGCAGCTTCGTAAGCACCTAATGCGGTACCAACAGAAAGCGCAGCAATGGAAATTCTTCCGCCGTCGAGTACTTTCAATGATTGTACAAAACCATCACCGATCTCTCCCAAACGTTGCGAGGCGGGAATGTAACAATCTTCAAAAATCAGCTCTACCGTTTCGGAAGCGCGCATGCCGAGCTTATCTTCCTTCCGGCCGGCTGAGAACCCTTTTGTTCCCTGTTCAACAATGAATGCGGTGGCGCCGTGTTTGTCGCCGGGCTCGCCTGTTCTGGTAATGACAACGGCCACATTGCCGGTTTTTCCGTTTGTAATAAAATTTTTGGAACCGTTCAGTACCCAGCCGTCGCCTTTTCTCACAGCTGTCGTGCGCATATTGCCTGCGTCAGAACCTGTATTCGGCTCAGTCAGTCCCCAGGCTCCCACTAATTCGCCGGTAGCAAGCTTCGGTAAATAGGTGGATTTCTGGGCTGCATTGCCAAACATCAATATGTGATTTGTACAAAGTGAATTATGCGCCGCCATGGACAATCCAACCGACGGATCTACTTTGGAGAGCGCGATAATGGCAGTTACATATTCCTGGTAACCCAGTCCGGAACCGCCATATTCTTCGGGTACCAGCATGCCCATCAAACCCAGTTCGCCAAGGCTTTTAAACAGCTCCTTTGGAAAATGCTGCTGTTCATCCCAGGTTCGGATATAAGGTTTTATATGTAAATCAGTGAAATCCCGCACAGTTTCCTGTATCATTTGGCAGGTTTCTTCTCTTTCCTTCTCCGTTGTATCAAAATTTCGTGTGTCCATAGTTGTTTAGATAATTTTGTGTTTACCAATGATAATCAGAATTGGCGCCATTCACTAACCTCTAACGAACAAATCGGCAGGGGCGCGGTGAACATTCATTTAAAAAAATTACTTTTGCAACCGGTTGCGTTGGCATTACTTAGATAAATACAATAGATTGCATTAGTATTTTGCTCACGATATACGTTATATAACAATTTTTACATTTTATGAAAATCGCAGTTGTAGGAACAGGTTATGTTGGTTTGGTTACGGGTACCTGCTTCGCCGAAACAGGCAACCAGGTAACTTGTGTCGACATTGACGTTAAAAAAGTAGAACGGTTGCAAAAGGGAGAGATTCCCATTTATGAGCCAGGACTTGATGTGCTTTTCGACCGCAATGTCGCAGAAGGCCGCTTGCTATTTACGACTAACCTTGCCGAAGGTATTAAAGGTGCGCAGGTTATATTCCTCGCTTTGCCAACTCCTCCGGGTGAAGACGGATCCGCTGATTTGAAATACATCCTTAAAGTAGCTGACGATCTCGGCCCTATTCTGGAACAATATGCAGTAATCGTAGACAAAAGCACAGTTCCTGTAGGAACAGCCGAAAAGGTAAGTGCTGCGATTGCGAAAAATGCGAAAATTGATTTCGACGTAGTATCCAACCCTGAGTTTTTAAGAGAAGGTGTTGCGGTTGAAGATTTCATGAAACCTGACCGCGTTGTGGTGGGTACTACTTCTGATAAAGCGAAGAAAGTAATGGAGAAACTATACGCTCCGTTGGTAAGACAAGGTAACCCGGTGATCTTTATGGACGAACGTTCGGCCGAGATGACCAAATATGCAGCTAACTCATTCCTGGCAATGAAAATTACCTTTATGAATGAGATTGCCAACCTTTGCGAGAAAGTAGGTGCTAATGTAGATGATATACGTCGCGGTATCGGTACTGACAGCCGCATTGGAAAGCGTTTCCTTTTCGCAGGTATCGGATACGGCGGAAGCTGCTTTCCGAAAGACGTTCAGGCGCTTGCCAAAACTTCAAGAGATTTCAATTACGACTTCCGCATCCTGAAATCAGTAATGGATGTAAATGACGATCAAAAGAAGAAATTGCTTCCGATGATCGAGAGTTATTTCGAGGGCGACCTGAAAGGAAAAACAATCGCTGTCTGGGGATTAGCTTTCAAACCATATACAGACGATATCCGTGAGGCGCCGGCGCTTGAAAATATCGAGGCATTACTGGAAGCAGGTGCGAAAGTAACTGTCTACGATCCGGAGGCGATGAACAATGTAAAAGGTATTTTGGGCGACAAGGTTACTTTCTGCCACACACCTTATGCGGCGCTGGACGATGCAGATGCACTGGCAATTTTTACAGAATGGCCGCAGTTCCGTACACCTGAGTTTGAGAAAATGGGTAAGTTGCTGAAAAATCGGGTAATTTTCGACGGAAGAAACCTTTACGAGTTGGATCAGATGCGTGAAAACGGTTATACTTATTACAGCATCGGACGCGAGAAGGTAGTTCCAGCCTGATCAAGAAGTATTTTAATTTAACTTATCTCATTGTTAATGAAACGTGTATTAATCACCGGAGCCGCAGGTTTTTTAGGCTCACATCTCTGTGAACGGTTTTTAAAGGAGGGAATGTATGTGATCGGAATGGATAACCTGATTACAGGCGATATGCGGAATATTGAGCATCTGATGCCCGATCCGAATTTCGAATTCAACCATCATGATGTAACCAAGTACGTGCACATTCCTGGCGAGCTGGACTACATTATGCACTTTGCTTCGCCAGCCAGTCCGATCGATTACCTGAAAATTCCAATCCAGACGCTGAAAGTAGGCGCGATGGGTACCCACAACCTGCTTGGCCTTGCTCGTGTGAAAAAAGCGCGTTTCATTATCGCTTCCACTTCGGAAGTATACGGTGACCCGCTCGTGCACCCGCAAACGGAAGATTATTGGGGACACGTAAACCCGATTGGTCCGCGTGGCTGCTACGATGAAGCGAAAAGGTACCAGGAAGCAATTACAATGGCTTACCACCGCTACCATGAGCTGGAAACCCGCATTGTACGGATCTTCAATACTTATGGTCCAAGAATGCGATTGAATGACGGACGTGTATTGCCTGCATTCATCGGTCAGGCGCTTCGTGGCGAGGATATCACTGTTTTCGGAGATGGAACACAAACCCGGTCTTTCTGTTATGTAGACGACCTGGTAGAAGGTATCTACCGCTTGCTGATGAGCGATTATTCGTTGCCTGTGAACATCGGTAACCCTGGTGAGATTACGATCGGCCAGTTCGCAGAGGAAATTATCAAGCTTACCGGAACTGACCAGAAAGTGGTTTACAAGCCGCTTCCACAGGATGATCCGAAACAACGTCAGCCTGATATTACCAAAGCAAAAGAGATACTTGGCTGGGAGCCAAAGGTTTCGCGGGAAGAAGGACTTCGCATTACTTACGATTATTTCCGTAACCTGCCAACCGAGCGGCTTTACGAGGAATCAAATCACAGAGGATTCGAAGGATTCAGTGCTACGAAATAGATCAAATGGAAAAAACCCGCTTCAAGCGGGTTTTTTCCATTTATATCAATCAGGAAAAATGGTTTACACTTCCATGATCTCTTTTTCTTTCGCATTGAAGATCTGCTCTACTTTTGAAATATAGCCGTCAGTCAGCTTTTGTACGCGATCTTCGCTGATTTTAACCAAGTCCTCTGCAACACCTTCTTTCGTCAGCTTTCTGAGCGAGTTGTTTGCATCCTGGCGAATGTTCCGGATGTTGATCTTCGCTGTTTCAATTTCGTTCTTCGCACGTTTTACCAGCTCTCTCCTGCGCTCCTCATTCAAAGGCGGTACTGAAATACGGATCATTTCCCCATCATTTGAAGGCGCAAATCCCAGGTTACCATTACGGATCGCCTTTTCGATTTCATTGATGATCTTCTTTTCAAAAGGGCGGATCGCAATCGTTCTTGCATCCGGCGTGTTGATCGTAGCCACATTCTGCAAAGGAGTCATTGAACCGTAGTACTCGATTTGAAGGCCTTCCAGCATTTGTGGCGATGCTTTTCCGGCGCGTATTTTACCTAATTCAATGATAAGGTGTTTGATTGCACCCTCCATGGTATCCTTGGCGTCGTCAAGATATAATTCTATTTCTTCCATTGTTGTTAAAATATGCGGTTCAGCTAGTTGGATATAAGCGTTCCTACCTCTTCTCCCATTACCAGATCGTACAGGTTGCCGGGTTTGTTCATATCGAAAACAATAATCGGCAGGTTGTTCTCCTTACAAAGCGTAAAAGCCGTAAGGTCCATTATTTTGAGGTTCTTGGAAAGTGCTTCGTCGAAAGTGAGCGTGGAATATTTGATGGCAAGAGGGTCTTTTTCCGGGTCCGCTGTGTAAACACCGTCCACGCGCGTACCTTTTAAAACCACTTCCGATTCAGATTCAATGGCGCGAAGACCTGCCGTGGTGTCCGTAGTAAAGTATGGATTACCCGTTCCTGCGCCGAAAATAACAACCCGTCCTTTTTCAAGGTGACGAATCGCCCGGCGGCGGATCAATGGTTCACACACCTGCTCCATTTTGATTGCGGACATCAGGCGGGTGTGAATACCGTGTTTTTCGAGTGAGCTTTGGATCGCCATCCCGTTGATCACTGTTGCCAGCATTCCCATATGGTCGCCCTGAACCCGGTCAATTCCGGACTTTTCCACAGAGGCGCCGCGGAAAATATTGCCGCCTCCGATTACGATCGCGATCTGAACCCCGACATCAGCAATCCTCTTGATTTCCTTTGCGTAATTGTCCAGAATGTTGAAATCAATCACCTGGGCCTTATCGCCACCATTAAGCGCTTCACCGCTTAGTTTAAGTAGTAAACGTTTGTATTTTGGTTCGGGCATGGTATGATATCGGTGTTTTCGGCCGTAAAAATAAGCGGACTGAGTTCAGATTACCAAGATATTTATTGAAACTCCAATAATACCTGGTTTTTTTCAACTATTTCGCCGGGTGCTACTTTCAACGATTTGATAGTGCCATTTCCGGATGATTTGATCACATTTTCCATTTTCATGGCAACCAGTACAAGCAGGTGGTCGCCCTTGCTGATCTGGTCACCTTCGGCTACTGCGACAGATTGGATCAGCCCCGGCATCGGCGCTTTGATATTGTTGATTTTCTGGGAAGCAGTGTTTTGAAGACCCATTCCTTCCAAAAGCAGGTCGAGCCGGTCTTTGGCGGATGTGACATATTCTACGCCATTAACCAGCAGCCGGGCAGATTTTTCCGCTGCATTCCTTTCCAGGATCTCGACATTATAGGATTTGTTGTTCCAGAGGATGTGAAAGCGGCCACTGCTAACGGTTACAATATCACCGTCAAAGAGCTTGTTACCAATTAGCCAACCATCGCCGGTTTTTTCAATTGCTACGGATCTGTTTTCGCCGATATCCGGGGTATTTCCATTTGAAGCATTGCTGGCAACCGAGATTTTTAACATACCATTACGCTGTAATCGTTGGCAATTTCTTTCAGTATAAAATCAAGTTCGTCAAAAGTCATTGCCTCCACCAGCCGCATCCGGTAAGGTTTGAAATGATCCAACCCTTTAAAATAGTTGGTATAATGGCGGCGCATTTCAAATACACCAGCCACAGGCCCTTTCCAGCGGATAGAAAACTCAAGGTGGCGCCGGCAAACATCCACGCGCTGCTCCATGGTAGGCGGAGCCAGCTTTTCACCCGTTTTCATATAATGTTTGATCTCATTGAAGATCCACGGATTTCCAATTGTTGCGCGACCGATCATAATGCCGTCAACGCCAAAGCGGTTTTTGTACTCAACTGCCTTTTCGGGAGTATCCACATCTCCATTACCGAAAATAGGGATCGTGATACGTGGATTTTCCTTGATTTTGGCAATCAGTGACCAGTCGGCTTCGCCTTTGTACATCTGCACGCGCGTGCGGCCGTGAACTGAGAGCGCCTTAATGCCGATATCCTGCAACCGTTCTGCTACTTCCTGCACATTCTTGGTATTTTCATCCCAGCCCAGCCTCGTTTTTACAGTAACCGGTAAATGCGTTGACTTGATCACCGCTTCGGTCATTCTGACCATCTTTGGCACATCCTGTAACAATGCAGCACCTGCGCCGCGGCAGGCTACATTCTTTACCGGACAGCCGTAATTAATGTCGATCAGATCGGGATTTACGCGTGATGCAATTTCTGCGCAGGATCCCATGGTCTCTACGTCGCTGCCGAAAAGCTGAATGCCGACCGGCCGCTCATATTCGAAGATATCAAGCTTCTGCACGCTTTTTACGGCGTCGCGGATCAAACCCTCTGACGATACAAATTCAGTATACATCAGATCGGCCCCGTTTTCCTTGCACACTGCCCTGAAAGGAGGATCGCTCACATCTTCCATGGGGGCGAGGAGCAATGGGAAATCGCTCAGTTCTATGTTTCCTATCTTGACCATTTCTGTTTGATTGCCGTTTAAACAGCGATTTTACTTAACAGTTGAAACCCTCTTGTTTGTTAAGCCTTTATTTTTAAATTCATAATAAACTGTAAATTTACACCAATTATGCAAAATAGTAATCAGGATCTGGTGGTTTCCCGGGCACCTACCGTGTGGGGCAGTTTGTTGGTTTTAACCGGCTTTGTGCTCATCGGAATGGCCGTGGGGAATATCCTGGCAGTCGTGATCCTGGCGCTGTTTTTCTCTTCTGATCAGGTAGGTGTAACTGTACTCCTCAATCAACTGATTACTACACCTGCCAAAGTTCACAACGGCTGGTACGCATTAATGGTTTTGCAGGGTACCGTACATTTCTTCTCTTACCTGCTTCCCTCTGCACTTTTCTGGATTTATATTGATAAGAAACCAATAAGGGAGGTTAACACACGGCAGCATCCGTCGCCTGTTATCTGGCTGCTCGCTTTTTTGCTGGTACTCGTATTTATTCCCCTTAACAGCAAGTTTATCGAGTGGAATGCAGCCATGAATTTACCGGACGCACTGTCAGGTCTCGAAATCTGGATGCGGCAAAAAGAGGATCAGCTTTCGGTAATGACCGCTTTTTTGACCAACTATAAAACATTCGGCCAGATGCTGATCGCATTATTTGTGGTAGCACTCTTGCCGGCAATAGGCGAGGAGGCGCTTTTTCGCGGTGTGATACAAACGAAGTTGCTCAAAGTAACCAGCAATCCACACGTGGCGATCTGGGCTTCCGCTGCGATTTTCAGCGCAATCCATTTTCAATTTTATGGATTTCTGCCAAGAATGATGCTAGGCGCATTGTTCGGTTACCTGTTTTACTGGACAGGGAATTTCTGGGTTGCAGTATTGGCGCATTTTGTAAATAATGGATTTGTACTGGTGATGATGTACCTGCATAATCTGGGCATGATTGATACCAACATAGAAGAAACCAAATCAATGCCGCTGCTGCTGATTACTGTATCGCTGCTTTTGTCTGCGGGCATTCTCAGGTATATCAGGCAGCTGAGTGTGTCGGAGGTCGGTTCCGGAGGAAGGGGATAATTTTAACTATATTTCAGCAAAATGGATGAGAATTGGGTAAAAGCATATCAAAGCTCACAAATGATCAGAGCGGAGATCGCAAGGGAAATATTCGAGCAAAATGAAATTCCGGCAGTGATTGTCAATAAAAAGGATAGCAGTTATCCGATTTTTGGAATGTGCGAAGTGCACGTTCCTGCCAGTGAACTAGACCGGGCTCAAACGATATTAATGAATGAAGACGCGATTAAGCAATCTGAATAATTTACAGCAAAGAACTATAACAGGCTTAGCCGGTGTAATTGTCATTATTGGTTGTATCCTCTACAATGAACTTACTTTTCTACTACTTTTTTGCTCCATCAGCTCGCTGACCCAGCTCGAATTCTACAAGCTGCTGGGACTGGATGGAAATCAGCCTCTTACATATTATGGTACCTTCTGTGGCACAGTTATGATGTTACTTGCGTACCTGATAGAGCAGGACATTGTACCGTTTGAAAATTACTTCATTATCAGCCCGCTGCTGTCAATGATCTTCTTTATCAAACTTTACAAGAAAAATGATCTGAAACCTTTTACGAACATCGGTTTCACCTTTTTAGGGATCATTTACGTAGCCCTGCCTTTTTCACTCATTATTGTAATGGCCATGCGGGGCGGACGGTATAATTACGAGATTGTTTTAGGAAGCCTGCTGCTGTTGTGGGCCTCTGATATTGGCGGGTATTTCGCCGGTACCAAGTTTGGCAAAAGAAAACTTTTTGAGCGGATTTCGCCCAAAAAATCCTGGGAAGGCGCTATGGGAAGTGCTGCATTCGCTGCTGTTATCGCATTTGCGCTGGGACTTTATTTCCGTACTTTCGAACCCTGGAAATGGTACTGTATCGGGGCAATTATAGTTGTCCTGGGTACTTACGGTGACCTGGTAGAGTCCCTCTTCAAGAGAAGTATTGCCATTAAAGATTCTGGAAGCAGTATTCCTGGGCACGGCGGTTTTCTCGACCGTTTCGACGGACTGCTGCTCTCTGCGCCATTTATTGTTACCTTTTTAAAGTTATTTTCCTGACAATCGAGGCTTTATCAGGTAGCGGGGCAATCCCTTACCAGGCGGCTCGTTTTAAAATCAGGAATGAAATTTTACACGCACTTCTACAAATAAGGTCTGTCAGTATTGAAAATAAAACTTTGAAGACCGTAACGTATTGCTCCAACGGTTCCAAAGTATAACCTCGAAAGAATGAAACGTAGTTTTTTAATATTGCTGTTGATAATTGCAGGGCTGGTATCGGGTCGGGAAGCGTTTGCACAGGGTGAACAGAAAGCCATTACCTTCTCGGGTATGGTAGTCGGTGGAAAACAAACCGAAATCCTGCCGGGCGCAACGATCTTTATTGTAAATGCAGGACGCGGAACGCTTTCCAGAAGTGACGGGTCATTTACGATCAAGGTGTTTCCTGGCGACAGCATTGTTTTTGGCTATGTAGGGTATAAAAATCAATACCACGTTGTGCCCCGGAACTACAACTCGGATATTTACTCAGCCATCGTAGCATTGCGGGAAGATGTTGTAACCCTTACAGGTGTAACAATTTACCCTTACTCGACCGAAGAGGAATTTAAAAAAGCTTTTCTGGAATTGAAGTTGCCGGATCAGGCAGACCGGGATGCACTTGCCAAGAGTACAGATCCTGATTATATCAACAGAATGGCGGCTCAGGTGCCCAATAATGCGCAGACCAACTACCGGTACTCTATGGACCAGCTGATGTTTGGTCGCGAGTCAGCAGCTGGAAAAGGCTTTGCAACCACATTCCCGTTCCTGAACCCATTTGCATGGGCCAACTTTATCAAATCAGTTAAAAAAGGAGATTTGAAACAGAAAGACTGGCGTAAAGACCTGAATGCAGCGCCGAGGGAAAATATCACCAAGCAGGATTTTATCCCGCCTTCGGAATCTGAAAGCCCCAAGAAGAACGGTACTAACTAGATAGTACCGTTTACATACTTTTTCAACTCAATTTTAGCTCCGTCAAATACGGCGAAATGCTGTTGAGTAACCCACTCGCCTAAATTAATGTAACGCGAATGTGCATTTACCTGCATATCGAGCGTTAGGTGGCGGTGTCCAAAAATGTAATATTGATGCGGGTCTTTTGACTCAACTTCTTTGCAATACTGAAAAAGCCACTCGTTTTCTTCTCCTAAAAAACGTTCTTCGCCTTTATTTACATTCGCAAGCCGGCTGCGCCGCGACCAGGCTGTTGCTATCCAAATCCCGAAATCAGGGTGGGTTATCCTGAAAATCAGCTGGAAAAACGGGCTTTCGAAAATGCGTTTTAAGAATTTGTAGGTACTATCACCAGGCCCAAGCCCGTCTCCGTGGCCTACCAGCACTTTTGTAGTTCCGAGATCAGTCACAAAATTGAAACTTACTGGGTTCCTGTAAATGGAAGCCCCAATCTCCTGTGTAAGGTACCCCGACATCCACATATCGTGGTTTCCTGTGAAAATAATCAGTTCAATTCCTTTGTCGCTTAGCTCGGCCAGCTTTCCCAGCAATCTGACAAAACCCTTTGGAACAACCGTTTTGTACTCAAACCAGAAATCGAAGAGGTCGCCGACAAGGAAAATAGTCTGTGCGTCGTGCTCGATAGAGGCAAGCCAGCTGACGATCAACTTTTCGCGTTCGCGGCTGCTGGCAGGTGAAGGGACACCCAAATGATAGTCGGATGAAAAGTAAATGCGCTTTCCTGGCTGTAAAGAAATGGTCCTTGTTTCGAACTTCATGGAGTCAATACAAATGCGCCGCAAGTTACAATGTTCCTAGTAAATCAGCAGTGCGTACCCCAATGGACGCTCCATTAAATCGGGTACCTGCCTGGTTTTTCTTCCGGGCTCTTTTTAGATTGCACCCTTTAACCAGAATTTGAAATGAAAAAGATTTGCCAGGTTTTTGCTTTTATACTGATTGCTGCAGTCGTGCAGCAAAACGCAATCGCGCAGGCTCCAAAAAAAATCCCTGCAGACAAGCAGCGCGCATTGCAATGGAAGCCCGAAAAGGGACAGTATTATTTCAGTCACTCGTTTGTATTCGACTACCAGAACAAAGGCGATAAAACGAGTGGCAAGCTGAAAATTTACCTGGATCCGGTCACCGGCGCGATGTGTTTCAAAAAAGAAAGCAGTTTTGGGGAAGGTGGAAAAGCATTCGATTTCGTGATCGGATTTCCTGATGGAAAGTTCATTTACTGCGGCACAGACGATAATGGAAAAAAGATTAGGATCAACGAACTGGTAAAAGCATTGAAGCCCGATGCAGAAGCAAAAGCCGAGCAAAAGGAGAATTTCACAACCTACTGCATTCCCACCGGGAACAAAAGAGTGGACTTCGGATTGCCAAGCGAGGAATATGACATTACCTATGCAACTTCCGACAATAAAGACAAAGTGTGGCTCACGCAGACACCTTTCAGTGTATATCCATTATACGGAATGGAATTCGCCGAACAAGCTGTGAACCTGCCCGTTACATTCGATTATATGCACTTATTGACAGGTAATCAGCTGGTAACAGAACTGAACTCGAAAGATTTGATGCTGAAACTGGTATCTCTTGAAAAAGACCCTTTTCTGGCGGTGACAAAAGGGTACCAGGAAGTAAAGCTTGACTAGGAATGAAAAAGCTGGTTTTGTGTAATCGCTTTTTACACAAAACCAGCTACTTATCTATGCATTCTCAGCAAGCTCGCGCTCAGCTTTCACTTCTGAAAGCGGTCGCATGTTGGCAGGTATCTCCTGTTCCTGGTCTTCCTCAGCTGTGTAAGGGAATACGTCAAGAATGGGTGTAAGGTTGATATCTGTGGTTTCGTAGGGGATCAGGAAGTTGCGCATACTTTCGTTGATGCGGTCAAGCGCCTGCTGGATACCATCTGCATTCACCAGCATGTAGTTCACAATTTTCTTCTCTTTTCCGCTTTTTTCATCAACTGAAAAGTAAATCACCTTGGCTTTAAACCACTGCTCGCCTTCTTCGTAGGCAAACAGGTCGGCCAGGCGCATTCTGGTAATGCTGGTTACACTGAAATCGCTGGCGCCGGTCACAATTTGTTTGTAGAGTCTCGCCTCGGATTCCGTGTAAGAAACAGCATCCACGAGATACACTTCGTTAATTGTTTTCAAGCTTCCTGCCTCATCTTCTTTTTGATACCTGATCTTTCCTAAATACCAGCTTGCCATAATTTCTTTCGATTGAATTAATAAAGTCTGCAAATGTAGAGGCTTGTGCGAACGTGGCAAAAAAATATGGAGCTAAACTAATAATGCAAAAACGCAGTATGCGTTCTGATACCTACTGTTTAACTTGCAAAAAAATTAACGATGAAAAAGAACTTAGCTGTTGGGCTGATATTGATAATTGCCGGCATTTTATCCTCCTGCGGAGTCGGCAAGCAGGTTTCCGAAGCCAAAACTTTTGGCGAATGCAAATATGATATCCGGTCTGTCGATAGTGTTTACCTGGGCGGAATTGATGTGCGCGAGTTCCGTAATATCCGCAGTTTCAACGATTTTGATCTTGCCAAATATCCCGGTCTTGCATTGGGACTTTTGAGAAAGAATGTTCCCCTGGATCTGCGCGTCAATCTGGATATCACCAATCCTACCAAAAAGCGCGCGGCGATCAACCAGCTTGAATACAAGGTTTTATTGTCGGATAACGAGATTTTCAACGGGTATCTCAGCCAGCTGATCGAAGTGTTGCCAGGTACCGGAAGTACGAGAGTACCTGTGAAACTGAATGCGAATGCGTACCAGTTACTGACAAACGATAAAACGCGCGACCAGTTTGTGAACATGATCTTGTCGCTAACGGGCAAATCAGACGCAAAACCAACCAAATTCACAGTGAAAGTGAAGCCCACACTGGATATTGCCGGAAAGCAGGTGGACTATCCGGGCTACATTACATTTGAAAAAGAGATCACAAGCCAGATGATCACAGGGGTGAAATAACCTCCGGTATTGGCAACAACAATCAGACACTATTTTGAAGTTATTTTTAGATAATCCTCACTTATCAGCTTATTTCGGCCTTGTAGTTGCCCTTTTTCTGCTTTTTGGCGCCACGTTTATAACACCCAAACTGGCAGTCGCACGAAAGTGGCTGGCGATCATCCTGATCTTTGTGCCGGTTATCTACTTCTTCCTGATACTGGATGCCCACCTGATCAATATTCCTTATACAGACGATTTTAACCTGCTTGAAACAGTCGACAAACTCCGGAAAGCGCCGGATCTTCTGACAGCTTCCAAAGCGCTTTTCGAGCAGGTTAACCAGCATCGCTTCGCCTTCGAGCGCATTGTGATGCTGATTATGGTGTTTGTTACAGGTACCGTCAATATCAAAGCGCAGATTATCATTGGCGACCTGTTTTTACTGGGTATTCTTTACATGCTTTTTCGGGCGTTAAAAAAGGAGTCCATTCCATTCTACTATTTCATTCCGGTTCCTTACGTACTTTTCAACCTGGTATTTTGGGAAAATGCATACTGGGGAATAGCTGCATTGCAAAACACGCCGCTGATTTTCTTCGCGTGGGTTACTGCATATGCAGTCGGGAGAGGGGATAACAAGGGTTTTTACCTTGGCTTATTGGCTGCATCGCTCACTACATTCACAAGCGGCAGCGGCTTGCTGGCGTGGATAATTGGTTTTATTATCCTGGCATTTCAGAAGCGTTTTCGCCTGTTGCTTGGCTGGGTGGCTGCGGCAGCTGCATTTGTCCTGTTCTATTTTCTGTTCGATTACCATGTAATCCCCGCCAACGGTGACAAGGTCTGGACACACCCCATTTTTAACTTCATATTCGCATTAGGCTTTTGGGGAAATGCTTTTTTTCTCGATATCCGCCACCCGCTTGTTCCACAGTTTCACTCAGATTTAATCGCATGCATCTTGCTGGGCGGCCTCATTTTCCTGGTATTTATCGGCTGGTCGCTACGCATTTTCATTAAAAGGCAACTTGGTTGGAGCGACTGGTTTTTATGGGGCGCAATGATGTTTTCAATGGGAACCGGCGCCATGTTCGTGATCAGCAGACCGATTAACACTTACCTGATGTATGGTGGAAATATATTTTCCCGCCGGTATATGATATTCGGCATCGCATTGCTCGCAACTGCTTATTTGTGCTTTATTATTTTGGTAAAAAATAAAAAGCAGCTGATGAATGTGGTTGCGATACTCTCTGCATTCACCTTTGTTTTGCTCAATTTCGTCAGCTACTATTTATCGATCGTGCAGGTCAGGAAAATGCACGACGATCTGGTAATTGATAGTTATTATTGGAAAAACTACAATACATTCCTGACTGCGGGCGACAGGTTTGGTGACATCCCATTCTGGAACCACCCGACCAGAATGAAAAGTCTGGTGAAATCCCTCGAAGCTGGCGGACTTACCGACTTTTACCAGTTTAACACCGTACCCGAGCCTGGGCGGCTTCTGGCAGAAACTGCTGATACTATTACCAGATTCGAGGGAACATTCGATGCCACTTTTCATTACAGAAATTCGGACAACAATATACCTTCCCGCTATTACCAGTTTACGGCTGTCCGCGATGAGAATTCGCCCGCGCCTTCGTACTTTGTACTCGCATCGGCCCGCTACAAAGTCGTGCTGCCAGCTGTTCCTATCCCTGTTCAGGCTTCGGAGTTGCTGAAAGGCGGCCATTATTACAGCAACAGCTACCGGTATTCGCTATTCAACTCGAAATTGCCGGAAGGTATCTACGATGTCTGGCTGATGTACTCCGATCCGTCGGCGGCAAGCAAATGGAAATCGTTGCCTACCGGAAAACGGGTCAAGATCAATTAACAGCATTAACAGTGTGGCTATGCAGATACTCACCTATAATTTGAATGGGATCAGGGCAGCCCTGAAAAACGGCTTGATTGAATGGTTGAGCCAGAATCCGGCTGATATCCTGTGTTTTCAGGAAGTAAAAGCGACTCCCGACGTGGTTGATTTATCCGGCTTTGAAGCACTGGGTTACGAGCTGATCGGCTGGCATTCTGCGGAAAAAAAAGGATATAGCGGCGTAGCGATTTTTTCCAAGATCAAGCCCGATCTGGTATTAGCAGGCTGCTCCATTCCGGCGTATGATCGCGAAGGTCGCGTGCTTCGCGCTGATTTTGGTGACGTAACTGTGCTCAACTGTTATTTCCCGTCGGGTACCAGCGGGGAGATCAGGCAGGCTGTAAAAATGACTTTCCTGGCTGATTTTTTCACCTGGGCAGAGGAGCTGCGGAAAGAGCGGCCCAATCTGATCATCTGTGGGGATTATAACATTGCTCACAATGAAATAGATATCCACGATCCTGTCCGGAACAAAAAGAACTCGGGCTTTCTTCCCGAGGAGCGGGCGTGGATGACAAAATGGTTTGGCAGCGGCTACACCGACGCATTCAGGTTTATGAACCCCGATTTACGCCAGTATTCCTGGTGGACTTACCGGGCCGGGGCGAGAGGCAATAACAAAGGCTGGCGCATTGATTATATTTCAGTAAGTGATAGTCTGCAGGAACGGATCGTCGCCAGCCGGCAATTCAATGATGCTGTCCATTCAGATCATTGTCCTGTATGGTTGGAAATTCGTTAATACCTTTCGTCCTTTCACGCCTGCCGTTCCATATTTCCTTCGCTCATTATTTCGTATTTTTGATCTAGCAGCATTTACTCAAATCGTTATGAAACTTGAACTGCCTATGACACTGAAAATGGGAGATTTGATGAATGAGGAGGACTTCTTTCAGTTTTGTCAGATAAATGACACACTAGAGCTCGAAAGGGACTCTCAAGGAAATATTATCGTTATGTCTCCAACAGGATCGTTTACAGGTGGATTTAATTCCCGCATTCTCACTGAGGTTGGTATTTGGAATAAAGAAAATCAGATAGGGGAGTTATTCGATTCTTCAACCGGATTTACACTTCCAAATGGGGCGGTGCGCTCACCGGATGTTTCATGGATCCGGGAAGACAGGTGGAATGCATTGACGCCGGAGCAGCAGGAGAAATTTGCGCCGATCTGTCCGGATTTCGTTATCGAAGTGCGCTCGCTATCTGATGATTTGAAGTACCTGACCGACAAGATGGACGAGTACATGGAAAATGGCGCACAACTTGGCTGGCTGATCGACCGGTTTGAAAAGAAAGTTTACATTTACCAGACAGGTGCGCCAGTGATTATTCGCGAGGCGTTAAATGTTAAGTTATCCGGTGAACCAGTGCTGCCGGGCTTTGAGCTCGATCTTGCGGCTGTTATAAAGTAGTTTTTTCTCCTAATCAATTCTTTTGTTTAAGTTCTTCCTCGTCTACAAACCCTTCGGAATGCTGTCGCAGTTCACACGTGAAGGCGACCACCCGACCTTGGCTGACCTTGATTTTGAATTTGCCAAAGATATTTACCCTGTTGGTCGCCTTGATGCAGACAGTGAAGGCTTGCTGCTGCTCACCAATGACAATTTCCTCAAAACAAAACTCCTTGAACCGCGCAACAAGCACACCCGCACTTACTATGTACAGGTAGAAGGCGAAATAACCGCGGAAGCCTGCGAGCAGCTCAGCCGCGGTGTGGTGATCAGTATCAATGGAAAAGCTTACAAGACACTCCCCGCAAACGCGCGGGTGATCGAAGAGCCGCCACTTCCCGAGCGCAATCCGCCCATTCGTTTTCGTAAAAACATACCTACCACCTGGCTGGCACTCACGCTTCGCGAAGGCAAAAACAGGCAGGTAAGAAGAATGACGGCAGCAGTCGGCTTTCCTACGCTCAGGCTCGCACGTTGGTCGA
>NZ_JBHYGF010000267.1:0-5947 GCF_051859145.1 Dyadobacter sp. | reverse complement strand
AAATAGGTCTGCAAAAAAGCGGTTGTTTTCGTCCATTGCCTTTTCTGCCTTCTTAAAATCTTTCAGCGCCAGGTCATATTTTTTCTGGCCATAATAAGCCACAGCCCGGCCCAGGTAAGCGGGCATGTAGGTTGAATCCTTTTTGATAACCCGGTCAAACAACGTAAATGCAGTCTGGTACTCGCGTTTAGAAAGATGCGTGTTGGCGATACCGGATTGCAGCGCGGGCGTTTCCCACTTCAATGTGGAAGCAAGCTTGTAGTAGCGTTGCGCCTCACTGATCAACTTCAAACCATAATTGGAATGCGCCATTCCGAGGTATGCATCGCCCCGGAAAGTGCGGTCGTCGGTTTCCAGATAAGTGGCAAAAACTGCCTTCGCTGCGCCGAACTGGCCGAGCGACAATAGTGCATTGGCGTAACGTATCTGTGCTTTCGGATGCTTCCTGGCTACCCTTTCAAAATCCTTCACTGCTCTTTTTTCATTGCCGGTGCGCATGAGCATATCGCCGCGCTGCAACCTGTAAGCCATTTCATCCTTCTGCCGGATCGCCGTAGTTACTTCATCGATCGCTTCTTCTGTCCTCCCGGTGTATTTATAGGCCATACCCAGGTTATAGTTCCACTTACCGCCGCTGCTTTTGGCAGAGTTGCCGGCTGCAAAGTCGATTGCCTGACCGTATTGCTTTTGTTTACCAAATGAAACTACCGTATTCAAATTGGCCTGCGAGCCGCCGGGCGCTTCTGCAAAATCGTTTCTTGCTGCATTGTATTTACCCGAAAGCAATGCAAACAGCCCCCTGTTATATCTCAAATGCGCATCCTGCTTACTGAGATCGAGCTCTTCCATGATGTGCAGTGCCTTCTGTGAGTTGCCAAGCAGCGCCAGGATCACCGCCTCATTGTTCATCCGCTGTACAGAATCAGCGGGATCAAATGCTTCTTTATGGTAGAGTGCGTAGGCAGATTGCAGATTGCGGATACCCCGCTGATAGGATTCTTCCCTTAATAACGTGGGATTGTTTTCTTCAAATGAGCGGTTAAAAACAGGCAGGAGATCTTTGACCAGCCGCTGGCACTCTCCAAAATCCTGTGCAGTAGCATTGCCAGGACCTAAGACAGTCAGCATCAGCAAAATACCAGCGCAAAAGAGTAAGTAGATTTTCTGTACCACAGTCAAATAAAACTGGCTCAAAAGCCTCTAACCTACGAGTAATCGCGGAGAATTACAATAATCGGCTTGCCCCCGCCAGCAAAAACCAGCTATAATTTTATTTTTTAATGAAATAGTAAAATAACCGGATTTGTAAACCTGAACGCGTACCATTTACAAATCATTACGCGGTTTCAAAAAGGCTGTCCCGAATAGGCGGCGTACATTCAAAATTAATATCTTGCGCAACAGTAAAAACCGCCATTCTTCTGTGTCAGCTACAAAATGGCGCTCGTATTACTACTGAAAACGAAAGCGTTAGCAGTTCTTTCATTCCTGTTCATCATCAAAGTTTACCCAAACCATGCCATTAGAAAACCAGCATAAATTAGTTATATACCAGATTTTCACGCGCCTTTTCGGAAACCAAAACACCACGAACAAATTTTACGGAACACTGGCAGAAAACGGCTCCGGGAAATTCAACGATATCTCCGACGCGGCTTTACAGGCATTGAAAGAGTTTGGCGCAACGCACGTGTGGTACACCGGTGTCCTGGAACACGCCACGCTCACCGACTACTCGGCATTCGGGATCAAACCTGACCACCCGCTGATCGTGAAAGGCATTGCCGGCTCGCCTTATGCAGTCAAAGATTATTACGATGTAGATCCGGATCTTGCTGTGGATGTAAACAGCCGCATGCAGGAATTTGAAGCATTGATCAGCCGTACCCACGCCAATAACCTGAAAGCAATTATTGACTTTGTCCCCAATCACGTGGCGCGTCAATACTGCTCGGATATGCGTCCTGAAAATGTGCGGGATTTTGGGGAAGATGATGACAATACAGTCGCATTCAGCCCTACAAACAATTTTTACTACATACCCAATCAGGATTTTATCGTTCCCGAGGGGCATAAACCTCCGGTACAACTGGAAGCCCCTTATTACGAAAGACCCGCGAAAGCTACCGGAAACGATGTTTTCGCAGCGCAGCCAAGTCAATACGACTGGTACGAAACGATCAAGCTGAATTATGGTGTAGACTACCTCGATGAACACACGACACATTTTGACCCGATCCCGTCCACCTGGCTCAAAATGTACGATATCCTTAAATACTGGACATTAAAAGGCGTCGACGGTTTCAGATGTGATATGGCGGAGATGGTACCTGTTGCATTCTGGTCGTGGGTGATCCCTGAAATCAAGAAGGTGAAATCGGAGGTTATTTTTATTGCCGAGATATATAACCCGGCTGAGTACCACAATTATATCAACATAGGCCGATTTGACTATCTGTACGATAAAGTCGGACTTTATAATTCGCTGCGGAGGCTGATCGAGGGGCACGGAACTGCCGAGGATATTACCAGGCTCTGGCAACAGGAGTCAGGCGACATTGCGCCCAACATGTTGCGCTTTCTTGAAAACCACGATGAGCAACGCATTGCCTCGCGCTACTTTGCAGGCGATCCCTGGCTGGCAGTACCGGCAATGGTGCTCAGCGCCACATTGCATACCGGCCCAATGATGATCTACTTTGGTCAGGAGCTGGGCGTCAATCCTACTTTGGCGGAAGGATTTCAGGGAGAAGATGGCCGTACTACCATTTTTGATTATTGGGGTGTAACCGAATTTCAGCTTTGGGTAAATAGCGGGAAATTTAATACCGACCTGCTGAGTAATGAACAGAAGCGGCTCCGCGAGTTTTATGAAAGCCTTAATCATTTTGTACTTGAAAACGAGGCCGTTTATGCGGGCGAATTTTACGATTTGCAGTATGTGAATATTGACGGACAGAGTTTTAACTATGATAAGAAGTTTGTTTACAGCTATTTGCGGCACACAGAAAACCAGCAGCTGTTGTTTATCTGCAACTTTAACCGCGAAAAAGCCATTGAGACGAACGTACGCATTCCGCAGGATGCGTGGAGCCAGGTGCTTAAACTCGAAAATACCGGCTTGTACAAGCTGAAACCTGTTTTTCCCACATTCAGCTCACAGGTGCATTTACAAACCGGCGATATTACTTCCACCGGCGTGCATGTGGAGCTTCCTCCGGCATCGGTTTTTGTATATGAGATCGTGAAGAAGCAGGTTATCTGAAATAAGGCGGTGCAGCCTGTGCGTGAGGATTTTGTTACAAGCCGCTAATTTCTGAATATGAGGACAGATTTAATACAAAACAAATCGGGATACGTCAGCAGGTTCCTCGAAAAGGCGCGAAACCGGTGGAAGGCAAACCGCCGGGGCAAATATGCATTTATTGACAGCCTTTCCAGCCTGTTCTCAGATGAAGATGAAAGATCATTGATTGCAGGCGAGATCATGTCCGTGCTTTTATCGACCAAGTTCGTATCATTGCTGACTGAATCCGAGATCGGGGCTAATAAAGGTTTTTTCTCCGATGCATCGGCGAGGCTAAGTTTTAAATTTCTGCCACCAGTAGAAGAACCGAACGAGCTGAGGACGCATTTCGACCAGTTTTTCTGCTATACAAAAGACTATCAATGGGTGCGCGCTATTTCTGACCAGGAATGGAGCGGCTTCCTGCAGCTCGTGTTCACGGATCAGGATTTTACTGCCGGCGGCCACATGGAAAAGGAGGTACTCAACTCGGTGCTGATCCTGGCACAGCGCGCCGCTACACTAGGCGTTGACCCGGAGGTTGTTTCCAAAATTCCGAGGGTGGACGATCTGGACTCGCCTTTCCTGGGACTTAACCGGGAGGTAATCCTTTTTGTTGAAAACACGCTCAATTCTGCCAGTTACCGGGGCGCAGTCCGCGAAAACGATTACAAGCACATCCTGGTGATGATCAGCCAATGCAAAGAGCAGATCAGCTATATATACAAGCACAAAGACCTTTTTGGAATAAGTCTGCAACTGACTTACCTCGTACGCCAGATCGAACAATATCTGAAAAGGCTTACACAGCTGCTGGAAATCATTCAGACCTCCGACGACGAACAACGTTGGCTGGTAATAGCAGGCTTGCTGAAAGAGTTTGTTTATGCAGAAAATACGCGTTACAGTCTGCGTAAGCACTTTTCGACCAACTTGCAGCTGCTCACATTCAAGGTCATCGAAAACACTTCCAAAACGGGCGAGCACTATATTGCTTCGGACCAATCAGCCTACTGGAAATTGTTTGGAAAAGCGCTGGGCGGCGGTGTGATTGTTGCATTTCTGTGTGCCAACAAAACGCGGCTCTACTTTCAGCATCTGCCCATTTTCTGGGAGGCATTTTTTTACAGCCTCAACTATTCATTGGGCTTTATGCTGATCCACATTCTGGGCTTTACAATCGCTACTAAGCAGCCTGCCATGACAGCCTCCACCATCGCGGCCAACCTTAGCAATAATGGAGAGAATGTCAACTGGCTGCACACCACCACACAGCTGCTGATCAGATTGATCCGGAGTCAGTTTATTTCACTGGTCGGCAATGCGTCGATCGCATTTCCGGTAGCATACGGAATTGACCAGCTGTATTACCGCACCATGGAGTACCACATCGCCGATCCTGCCAAGTCGATCCGGCTGATCGCCGAACTGAATATATGGGAAAGCCTCGCCCTGCCGCACGCCGCGCTTGCAGGCGTGTACCTGATGCTTTCAGGTCTTGTTTCGGGGTATTATGAAAACAAATGGATCTATAACAAATACACTTTGCGGATCCAGAAACACCGCAGACTGAACAAGCTGCTCGGACAGGAGCGGCTTAATCGTGTAGCGCACTATTTCGAGCGGAACTTCGGTGGTCTGGCAGGTAACTTCTTTCTCGGTGTGTGTCTGGGCTCCACGGCCGCAATCGGATTTACGTTTGGTCTGCCGCTGGATATCCGGCACATTACCTTCGCCGCAGGTAACTTCGGACTGGCCGTATCGGGATTGGAAAACCACGTTTCAACAGAACTGATCTTCAATTCCATTATCGGAATCGCCGGTATTGGTGTGATGAACGTGATTGTCAGCTTTGGCTTGTCCATTGCATTTGCACTTAAATCCAGGAATGCAAAAACAGCCGAGGTAAAGAACCTTATTGCCAACCTGGCGTGGCAGTTTTTCCATCATGGGCTCGCGTTCTTTTTTCCCGTCAAAAGCAAAATGGAAGAGCGGGAGGAAATTCAGGAAGCAGTCCCGCACAGACAGACTTAGCATTGCAAATAGGCCTTTGATCACTATTTTTACGTAATTGCCGGCTTAAATCACCTACTGATAAAGAAAATCCATCATGTTTAAAATAGTTGCTTTATCCATTCTCATTTCAGTTTCATGCGCGGCCCAGTCGCAATCGAACCTGCAAAAAGTTTTTGGACAAAAAATGGATTTACCTGAAAGCAGGGACATTGGTACACAGGTACTCCGCATTAGTGAATCCTTCCTCGGAACACCCTATGTAGCTGGTACACTGGAAGGTAATCCGACAGAAAAACTCGTTTGCAAATTCGACGGACTGGATTGCACCACGTTAGTAGAAAGCGTCATAGCCCTGGCAGTGGCGAAGTCTGAAAACGCAAGCTTTGAAGCTTACAAAAATGAGCTTACCAAACTGCGCTACCGGGATGGCGACATTGACGGCTATCCATCCCGCCTGCATTACATACTCGACTGGATGTACGAAAACGAAAAACGCGGCCGGCTTGTCAATATTACCGAAAAAGTAGGCGGGGTACCGTTCAAAAAAGAGATCAACTTCATGACCAACCACGCCAATCTGTACCAGGCAATGGCCGAGAGCGAGGTTTGGGAAAAAATACGGGAACAGGAGAAAATCATCATTAC
>NZ_JBHYGF010000266.1:254-5966 GCF_051859145.1 Dyadobacter sp. | reverse complement strand
AACTCAACTATGCGTATGCCAAAGCTGTGCAGCAATATGACAATGGAAGCTACATTCTGTCCAGGCCCGACGGTACATTTGATTTTAATTATTATCCAAAAAACCTGACTATACAAAGTCCGACAGATTATGGAAAGACGCACAACACTTCGGCTACGCTGACTTTCAATCACCAATTCAGCCAAAAACTGAAACTGACCGTAGTGGAACGCGCAGTACGGAATGTGCTGGATTATACCGACCATATCCCGGTGGGAAGAATCCGGAACGATTCAATCAGCAGGGGATACCAGGATTGGGAAACGGACCGGTTTAGTTTGCAGACCACTGCATTTGCAACTTACAATGCGAAAACGGGTGCGCTCGGCCACCAGCTGATCGCCGGGGCAGATTACAACCGGTATGGCTGGACGCAAAATGATTATCAGTACAAATCGTCCACCCGCATTTCCATCCTGCATCCTGACTACACGGGCAGCATTCCTGATCCTGCTGTGCCGGCAGACGAATCCGATGACAATAAACGCATTACCAATCTCATAGGCGCTTACGTGCAGGACCAGGTAAGTATCGGCGACAAGCTGAAAGTGCTACTGTCCGTCCGTTTTGACAGCTACAATGGAAAAGAAACGCCGTTATCGGAGCGCGACAACAAGCAGGGCGACGAGCTGAAAACGTCGGGCTGGATACCGCGCGTCGCGCTGGTGTATTTGCCCGTGAAAAACCTTTCATTATATGGTACCTACCTCAAATCCTTCAATCCGCAAACTTCCAACAACGTACTTGCGGGCGGTCCATTCCCGACGCGCCAGGCTACACAATACGAAGTTGGTAGCAAGGCAGACCTGATCAGTAACCGTTTGTCGGCCACTTTATCGCTCTACCAGATCAATTATGCCAATATTCTTACAGCAGCACCTACCGAAGAAAACTCTCACCGCCAGGCGGCAATTGACGGAACGCGCAGTCGGGGAGGCGAATTTTCGGTAACGGGCAGTCTTAATAACCTGAGCCTGATAGCAGGATATGCATTCAACGAGCATGCGCTGGTGAGCACGAGTACCTACGGCAAAAAGGGCGACCGCTTTGCCAATGCGCCGAAACACCAGGTCAATTTCTGGGGTAAATACACAGTGTCCGAAAAAGGGCTGCGCGGACTCGGCATTGCTGCTGGTGTCCGCTATGTAAGTGATCAGGTGGGGTTACTGAGCAATCAGAACTTTGTATTTCCTTCATACACCGTGCTCGACGCGGCGCTTTCCTATTCGCGGAACCGGTACCAGGTACAGGTCAATGCATACAACCTGACCAACCGGCATTATTTCACGGGAAGCCGGTCGGGCGTGACTACGGCGGGGCTTGGCGATCCGTTTAATATCAGGGTGGGGGTTAGTTATCAGCTTTGGTAGGCCGGGGTTGTATGAAAAAATTCACATTGAACCGAAGCTTATTCAGGCTGCATAGCTGGCTCGGACTCGTAACAGGCGTATTTTTGATTTTGCTGGGATTAAGCGGCTCCGTTCTGGTTTTCAGAACGGAGCTCGACGAGTTTGCAAATCGGGAGTTACTGCACGTTTCTTCTGCCGGCAACCCACTGCCCGCAGATGCATTGATGCGCTGCTATGAAAAGATTACCGGTAAGTATCCCAATCTCGACGGGATTGCCTGGCTCAACCCCGATGCGGGGCCTGGCGATGCTTATAATTTCAGGATTTATTTCAATGATACGCGGCTGCTCACCTATGATCTGGCGCTGATTTCCTTCAATCCCTACACCGGCGCGATTCTTCGCGAGGGACCGGCTACGGACTTCACACCCAGTTTTATCGAGTGGTTGTTTCAGTTTCATTTCAGTTTTCAGCTGGGCATGCCCGGCGCAGCGCTTACCGCAATCTTTGGCATTACCATGCTACTTTCGCTGCTTACCGGAGCTGTTATTTATAAAAAAATGATCTGGAAAGTGCTGACTTTCCGGATTTCAATTAACTGGAAAAACTGGCGCACGATCAGCTCGGGGCTGCACCGTATTGTAGGTGTGTGGTCCCTGCTTTTCAATGCGGTGATCTTCTTTACCGGATTCTGGATGAACCTGTTTGCTTTTGACGCAAAAACCTGGGAAAAAGAACTCGCCCCCGCGCGGCCAAATACGCTCATGCAGGTACGTGCCGACGATATGTACCTACATGCAATGCACGCGATGCCCG
Source organism: Dyadobacter sp. (assembly GCF_051859145.1). GTDB lineage: Bacteria > Bacteroidota > Bacteroidia > Cytophagales > Spirosomataceae > Dyadobacter. The sequence continues at coordinate 3,762 of NZ_JBHYGF010000266.1, read as the reverse complement.
ACCTGGAACCGACCTATGTGTACCTGCCAACACAACCCGAGCGCAAATTTGAAGTAAGAGGATATCATCAGGGTCAATGGAAAATCTGGGGCGCGTCCAACTCTGTACGCTTTGATCAGCAAACCGGCGAATTGTTGAAAATCACAAGGCTGTCGGATAAATCTGTCAGCGAGCGCATTGAGGCTGCTGTACAGCCGGTACACGTGGGAAATTTCGGGGGATTATGGGTGAAGATCTTCTACGTACTCATCGGACTCACGCCCGGATTGCTTGCTGTTAGCGGCTTCTTGCTGTGGTGGCGGCGAATCTAAATAATTGAATATAAACATTCGCGGTAATTGTTGCATTACGGCATTTTAGGATGCGCACTGGCATGCATTTTACTTCATAGGTGTCTGATTTTAACGTGTGTACGAGCAGATGGATTATTTAAAGGGGTTTGCAGCCTTGGTGTATGAAGAAAGATGATATAATCCCCTGGGACTGGCACCGCATCCTTTTCGGACAAGCTCCTCCTGAATACCTGATCGAAGTTTTCCTGAGAACCAGCCTGATTTACATTGCATTGCTCATTATCATCCGCGCGATGGGCAAGCGGATGGGTGGACAGTTAAGCATTTCTGAAATGGCCATTATGGTCACACTCGGTGCGATTGTCTCACCGGCAATGCAGATCCCGCAGCTTGGACTGCTGATGGGCGTAATGATCCTGGTTTGCGCGCTCATATTCCGACGCGGCGTAAGTCTTGCCGAATTTTCGAGCAGGAAATTTGAAAAACTCAGTCAGGGTACCACTGAGATGCTCGTCAAAGACGGGATCATCCAGATAGATCAGCTCGAAAAAGCCAAAGTATCCCGGCAGCAACTTTTCGCCGCACTCCGGGACGAAAACGTTTTCAACCTGGGCGATGTGGGCCGGGTGTATATGGAGGCATTCGGCTGTTTCAGTATTTACATGAATGCCGAACCGGCGGCGGGTCTCTGCATTTTTCCACCTTCGGACACCAGTATCGAATGCTACTCGCAGCAGATCGTGGAGGAACACAGCGCCTGCATTAACTGCGGCCATGTAGCCCAAGGTGAACAAGCGTCGCAGGCTTGTGAAACGTGCGGCTCTGATAGCTGGATACCAGCAGCAGTTTCCGTCAAATATGATCTTATCGACAAATGAAGCCGGAAGAAATATTCATTAATGACTGGCAGCGCATTTTTGTCGGTGACGTACCGGGTGCTTTTTACGCTGAAGTTGTACTGCGCGTCGCGGTAATTTACCTGATCCTGATGGTAGCGATGCGCCTGATGGGAAAAAGAATGGCGTCTCAGCTCAGCCGGAACGAAATGGCGGCGATGGTCTCACTGGCAGCTGCGATAGGGGTTCCCCTGCAATCGCCCGACCGCGGTATTCTGGCTGCGGTGGTTATCGCGGTGATCGTTGTCTTCGTGCAGCAGCTGATCGCCAGACTGGCTATGCGAAATCAAACGCTTGAAAAGATCACACAGGGAGATGTCACGCCCCTCATTGAGGATTCGCGCCTGAATTTACAGCTAATGAAAAGGGCGGGAATTACCAGAGAGCGGGTATTTGCCCAGCTTCGCTGCAAAAGGATACGCCACCTGGGTGAGGTAAAAAGACTGTATTTTGAGGCAGGCGGCACATTTACATTGGTCAAGCGGCACGAATCGGTGCCCGGGCTGCCCATTCTGCAGATCTGGGACCAGGATTTCCAGCACAGGATCAGCGCCATTGCAGAGAACTGGGTTTGTTCCAATTGCGGTCACGACCGAGGCATTGCGCAGCCTACTAAATCCTGCGAAAATTGCGAGGGTACTTCATTTATCAAGGCAGTAGAGTAGTAGATCGCTCTACCCGGTGTCTTCGGTCAGCAGCCAATCGGCTGGCTGCAATGGAATGATTTTTCAGCACTTACCTGTTCATCGTTTTTAATCACAAACAGAAATTTATTATGGCTACGAGCAAAGTAAAACAAATACACGACTTCGGTCAAAGCATCTGGCTGGACTTCATCGACCGTAAAATCATCGACTCCGGTGAGTTGAAAAAGTTGATCGAGGAAGATGGCGTGCGGGGCGTTACTTCCAATCCTGCCATTTTCGAAAAGGCAATCAGCAGCAGCTCGGATTACGATGCCGACATTGCCGAGCTCTCCAAAGGCGACAGCACCAACGAAGAAATATTTTTCAGTCTTGCCATCGAAGATATCAAGGCAGCTTGTGATCTGATGATGCCGGTTTACAATGAAGAAGATGTGGTAGGAGCAGATGGATATGTGAGCCTGGAAGTTTCCCCTTTTCTTGCCCTCGATACCCAGGGTACCATCAAGCAGGCGAGTGAGCTCTGGATGGCGGTGGACCGTGCCAATGTCATGATCAAAATCCCCGGAACACAGCCGGGACTTACTGCAATACAAACGGCGATCAGTGAAGGGATCAATGTCAATGTCACATTGCTTTTCGGGCTCGACCGGTACGAAGCTGTGGCAGAAGCCTACATTTCGGGTCTGGAAAAGCGCGCGGAAATCGGTTTACCGGTCGACCATGTTGCTTCGGTCGCGAGCTTCTTTTTGAGCCGCATTGATATTTTGGTAGATCCGATGCTGGAAGAAAAAGGATTGGGCGAACTGAAAGGCGAAGTGGCAATTGCTTCTGCTAAATTGGCTTACCAGATCTATAAACGCATGTTCAGTACTGATCGCTGGAAAAAGCTGGCCGACAAAGGCGCGGTTCCGCAGCGGTTGCTGTGGGCAAGTACCAGCAACAAAAATCCTGCATTCAAGGATACCCGGTACGTGGAAGCGCTGATTGGCCCTAATACGGTAAACACAATTCCAATGGAAACGCTGGAAGCCTACCGCGATCACGGCGATCCTGCAAGCCGGCTTGAAGAGGATCTGGATGCCGCAACTAGTGTCATGGACAAGGTGAAAGCCGCTGGCATTGATATGGACGCGATTACCAAACAGCTCGAAGAGGAGGGAATTGAGAAATTCAACAAGCCCTTCCAAAAGTTGCTGGACGCAATCGAAAACCAGAAGTAGGTTGCCGTTTTTAGATAAATGCGCAAAGCCGCTCCTGTTTCCAGGGGCGGCTTTCTGCGTGTTTGGGCTAATAGATGCTAGTAGTTATAGTGGTTGAGTGCGGCCAGCTGGGTCGTGAATGTCCAGCCGAAGGAAATGTGGGCGCTGTTTCCATTGGCTTCTATTTTGTGCAGATATCCCATATCAGCGATGTACAAAGAGCCTTCCGAAGAAACCATTTGCGCACTGGGCGTAAACAGTGGTGAGAAGAGGAGCGCAAGTCCAACTGCCGGGTCGAGTTTATAGATACCGAATGTCTTGCCCGACGTCGTCTTCACGTAGTAAAGTTTTCCATTCAGCGCCACCAGCTCTCTTGCATCGGCGACAGCAGCAATCTGAACGAAGTTCTCAGTATCCGGGGTCAGGCGGAAAATGGCATTCTTGGTCATGATATAGAAGAAGCCTTCCATGTA
>NZ_JBHYGF010000266.1:0-240 GCF_051859145.1 Dyadobacter sp. | reverse complement strand
GCAGCCAGAGCTGCGAGCCGACCTGCGTGGTAACTCCCGTTTCAGTGTGTACTTTCTTGATCACCCCTTTGTCAATTACATACAGGTAACCTTTCAGGAGCACCATGGATTGCACGTCCCAAAAACCTGTCGCGATCACCTTCGTATCTCCGTTGTCAGGACTTATTCTTACAAGCGATCCGCCTTTGCATGCGTAAACAAAGTAAGGATCCGCAGTAACTGCGCGCGTGAAAACCCAGC
>NZ_JBHYGF010000265.1:0-5968 GCF_051859145.1 Dyadobacter sp. | reverse complement strand
CGAGGGAATGGTAGGCGATGTAAAAAAAGCGCTTCTTATTCTGCCAAATCGCTTCCGGACAGCGCTCAATTGCATTTCCGAGTGTATTAATAGCAGCTCCAAATTGTTGCCAGAGGCTTTCCTTGATGGTTTCTATCATGTTATGAATATCTAGTCAATTTAATTTATAAGGCTGATTTGCAATGCTCTCAGTAGCATTTGCCCGTTTTTCACTTTTCAATCAAGTTCTAAAATCATCGTCACCGCTATACTGACTGCATTCATCCTTTCATTTATCACATTAACTGCTGACTCAATCCGCATTGTTACAATGTCGCCGATCAGACTCGATTGAAATGCAATATCACAGTAGTTTTTTGTACAAGCAAGCAGAGAGTTAATGTGGATCAATCCGGAAAGTCCAGGAGAACAGGCCTATCGTACGAAGTGCGACCTGGCCAGACCCGGGTTGAATGGAAGTTCGCATTATCTAGTAGTTGAGAATACTAACTAGGAGAATAAGAGCAAAAACGCCGTGTGGAAATTTCCCTGCGGGAGCGGTAAGGAGGGTTTGTGTTGCTTCTGATATTGCTCAATGCGTGATAACCAGGAGGCTCCTCCGGGAGCCTGGCACGTCGGGGGTAAATCTCTTTTCTAGAAACAGGAGGCTCCTCCAGGAGCCTGGCACGCTGGGGGTAAATCTCTTTTCTAGAAACAGGGGGCTCCTCTTGAGCCTGTTTCGATGAACAAACGCAGCCCCGGCGGGGCTACCTGTTTCTAGAAACAAATCGCTACAAACGAAAAAGGGCTCCTGCGGAGCCTCCTAACTGGTTAACCCTCTACCCTCTTATAACACAACTGTACCAGCCCGGTATCAAAACGCTTCACATCAACCAATTCCAAATCTCCGCCAGGCCGCCCGTCTTTGAAAAGCCGGATACCATCGCCGACGAAAGTAGGTATTATGGAAATTACAAATTCATCCATCAGGCTGCGCGTTAAAAGCTGGTGCACCACTTCTGCGCCGCCATCGCAGAAAATTGTTTGGCCTTCTTTCGATTTCAATGAAGCCACCAGCTCACCAATGTCGCCGGTATAAAAATGCGTATTCCCGATACTTTCCTGCGGTGTTCGCGTGATAATGTAACACTCCTTATCGCTGTGGCTGAACTCCGGCACGTGCTGCATAACCCAAACATAAGTCCGCCGCCCAACGATCACCGTATCGACCTCCGCAATGAAATTCGCATAGCCATAATCCTCCCCCTCCTTTTCCACTTTCGCCAAAAACCCCAGATCATCACCCGGCGCAGCAATGTACCCATCGACACTGCAAGCAATATAAAGAACCAGTTTACGCATTATTTAAGTAGCTAATAGATGTTGTAAATAGTAGTAAAGGAACGCGAGTGCCATTTAACTTGTCCCCGGGCCGCCGGGCGGTCGAAGGGAAGTAGCGTGGTCGCCTGCCCTTCGACTGCGCTCAGGGTGACAACGCACATCCATTCACTCATTCACTCATTCGGTCATTCAATCATTCAGTCATTCAATCATTGCCCTTCAACTCCTGAAAGAAAAACAGCAAATCACGAAACGACCAGAATACATTTGGCGCGTCGGCGCTGTAACCTAGTTCCCTCTGCGCGAGCACATAACCGCCGTACATTGCCCAAAGGTGGTCGCACCAAACATCAGGCGTGCTGGCGCTGAGCAATTCTTCCACTTGCTGTCCGTAAGCGAGGCATTTCGAATCGGCCAACGATGCGTCGGCGGACTCGTGGGATTGTTTGTTGAACATAAAACGCGTTTTTGGGATGGATAAAAAATTAAAATGCCCTGTCTTAGGTGTCCCGCGCTCGCGTAAGCGCCTTGGGGCTTTCGCCTGATCCACACCATAACAGGGCAATACTTCTGAGATTTTTCATTTTACGCGCATTTTTTGGGAACGCGCATATTCGGGAGAAAAATGGTGGGATGCAAGTTGGGGGAAGGGGAATTTTTTAACGGTAAATGACCTATGACCCACATTTAGTTAAAATCGATCTATTGATGTTTGGGCTGCAAATTTTGGATAACTTCAACAATTTTATTGGGAGAATCTTCATTATCTGGCCGTAAATAACCTGTGGTCTGTGATGAATAGATTGTTTTGGTAGCTTCTAAAAGCACTGAGTTCTTAGTGGCTTGATCCGCGGATGGGGCTTCAACAAATGCTTGAAAACTTGCCAAAGCGTTGCTGCGGTGTTTATTAACTATTTGATTGTGTTTACTTGATTTAAAATTTTTATTGCAGATTGCTAGCCCATAAAACAACGCTGCTAATGTCAGTGCCTTGGTTATATTGAATTGGACAAGCTGATTCAAGGTCAACTTGGTAAATTCATCTTCTGCAATAAGTGTTGAGTACACAATTGATGATAACACTATGCCACCAAAACATATGAAAACTCCGAACAACCACCATTTCGAAGCCCGGCCAAAATTTGATGCTTCGTTTGAAAACATTTCAGAATATCCGTCAATTGTAAGCTTTGATGGTAACATCTCAATATGACTCACTAATGTCTGAGCTTGTTCCTTTAATTTATCAATTGATGCGATATCATCTTTGATTTGTTGCTTAACATTAACAATTTGGCTTTGTGACGTACGATTAAAATTAAAATCATCCACTGAAATAAAGGTGATTAAAGTTTGAATAAGTTTATCTATACTATTATTCAACCAATCCCTTGCACCATTTATTTCCCACTCCTGAAAAGCGGCAACTATTCTTTTATTATCTTCTATTGAATTTGTAGAATATCGTTCTGGAAAGTTCTCATTTACCTTTGATAAGTAAATAAATAAGAATTTCAACTGCAATCTGAGATCATCTTCGTAAACATTCCCTTCTGCTAGTTTTGGGTTGCTGTTTTTTTCTTCCAGTAAATCACTCAGTTTAAAAACTAGATTTTTCAAATAGATGACCTTTTTCTGCTTTGATAAGCTTTTAGGAAAGGCGAAAATAGCAAAGGCTTGCAGATCTCTATCATTGAAGATTGATAGGGTGGTAAGCTCGACAGTCATAGCATATAAGGAGTTATGTTCCAGAGCCTCAATTTTGTTATCTTCCATTATAAAATAAATTAGTTAAACATTATCGACAAAATTTATAGATATTTTGTTGAGACCTTCTTTATATCGTGTTTAAATCTCGACATCACATATTTCCGAATAACCTGCTTACGGGCATTGAGCACAAAGGAATTGTTAAATATAAATTCATAGTGCGCGTGATTCAGTCTATATTCGACCTATGAAGCTCTTCGAAAAATACGTCAAACTTCGCCGAAAAGCCTACGTCACCTCCATGATCATTGAATCAGTAAGTGGCAGCATGGCGTTGGAAAATCAACAGGTGCCCGAGGCGCAAGTGAGAACACTAGTTACCAAGTTAATCGAAGAAGCAAAATTAAGAGGACGTAGATTTGACAATTAATTGGATTCTTATTTCTTGTTTATTAATTCATCGAAAGCACATTCCCTAACCTTCTCCACTACCTCCCGATACCGATTCGGCATTTTATTCCGTCGCGAGCCAAGTAAAGTTCTGGGATGCTTGGTTTGAAAAGTGCGGGGCGGCAGCGAACCGTCGACGGTGGAAAGTTGATACAAATACCCGTCGGGCAAAATAGTTTCGCGCACGGGATTGAATACCTTATCAATGCGCCCGTCGTATTTGGAGCCGGTGAGGAATACTACAACATCAGGTTTCAAAATGGCAATTTCAGCTTTTAGTAACTCAAAACCTTCTTCATTACGATCTTGTAGATCTTGCGACGGCGTGGTACTATTGCAATCGAACTTCGAAATATTAGTCCAGAGAAAACCATTCGTTTTGTTTGTCACCTCGCTGTTCTGCCAGTTCCCCTGATAAAAAACACTGCGGTTAAAATTCCAAAACGGACTGCGCAAGTAGCGCAAGGGTTTTCCATCGCCATAATCCGCCGGTTTGCCAAGATTAAACTCGCGGTATTTGATCAGCAAGTCTTCTGGCTTTGGTTTCAAATTCATCTGCCCCCAACTGTGCGTTTCCTGCCCTACGAACAAAATCTTATTTTCCATCGCGCAGTATTCGTCAAAAACATGCATCAGCAGCGGCGCGGAGACATTATCTTCCCAGGTTTGGGCGTAAATGGATTTGGTGTAATTGTGGTAAAGTTCTAGTAGTTGGGCATTGAGGGCTTGTGCGGTCATAGTTGAGGGTTGTTGAGTTTTCTATTTAGGAACAAAAATGGTGGTATTGAAACCGAATAATAATTCATAAGTGCCAGATGTGATAAAAAGAGCAGGACTTGCTTCTACTTTGCTTTCGCAGACTCGAATGTCGATTGTGGAATGAGGGAGTAAAGAGGGAGTATATGAGGGGGTAAATGAGGGAATAGCGGGTACTTCGGTAGAGATGAGGGTTTGACATCTTTTAATTCAAACGACTCATTTTTTAATATATATGACGATAAAACATTTACCCGCCGCCCTCTTACTTCTAGCCCTGACCGCCAGCTGCAACCGCAACGCCGAAACCACCGAACAACCCAAAGCCCCTACCCTCGCCGGCACCTGGCAACTGCATTCCAGCCAGATCATTGAAAAGGGCGATACGGTCAATACTTTTCCCGTCAAAGATCAGGAAATGATTAAAAGTTTCACGGACACGCATTTCACTTTCATGAAGCACGACACACGCCAGGGAAAAGGCGACACTGCTGTTTTTGACGCCGGTGCAGGGACGTATACTTTAAAAGGTGACGATTACACCGAGAAGCTCCAATATTGCAGCGCCCGTGAATGGGAAAACCACGATTTCCACTTCAAACTCCGCATTAATGGCGACACCATCGTGCAGACTGGCGTAGAAAAGATTGATAGTTTGGGGGTTGACAGGGAGATTCGGGAGGTGTATGTGAGGAAGTGATTACTGTTTGGAGGGTGGTAAATCAGGAAGATAGGTTGATATCCAATCTGGAAGATTCTGTGATTGGAAAAGGAGCTGATTGTCGGAAATGTGAACCAGGAAATTCGGTTGTACCGGAAAAGAGTTATCAACAATCAAAAGTTCGTCTAGCAGGAGCAGATGTTTGTTAAGCTGGCGCAAATTCCCATAGAAGTTTTTCTCAACCTATTGGGATGTAACAAAGTGCCCGCCAGTTTTTACCCTTTCCGAAACGCGCTTCTGAGATAAGGAGAGGCTGTCAACCATTAGAAAAATCATTATCACACGATATTTGTTCGCGCGAAAATTTAAAATGGTCTCCCATGGTGCTTCGGAGCTAAAATGGCCCTCATATGCAAAATCTTCATTTTCGTTTATCGCCCTGTCAACTAACTTTTCAAATTCCGAAACAGTATCTTGAAACGCTTGCTCACGGGCATATTTCGGCGATTTGATGTGTGATGGAAATAGTTCATTCAATCTGTTTACAAAGAATTTATCGCCGTCAAAGACAGTCAGATAGGAAAGTTCAGAAGGCAGCAGTATTTTAGACAGAGTAGACTTGCCTGCACCATTGGCTCCGGTAATTACAAACAGCGAAGGCATTAATACAATCGGTATTTTTCCCGAAATGTTTTAATTTCTTCATCAGATAATGCTCTGACTAGATGATAGTCTTTGAAATCGCCCGAAAACTCCACCACATCCACCCGTCCATTCTTATATTCCATGTAAGCCTGATTGGAAGGAAGGCTGGCAGAATCGGAAATCATAAAAGGAAATCCTGCCTGGTGCTTTTCCTCTCGAAGCTTCACAAGTGCATTTACTACCCGTTCTTGTATATTATATCTAATGTGCATGTTTGATCTGTTGTTATTCAAATTTAACGAATTTTAAACAAAAAACCCGCTGCACACACAGCGGGCTATAAATCCTTTGTCTTGTCCTGAAAAAAGTGGACACGTTTGTGAAATGTTTACTTCTTCATCTAAGCTGCCTTCATTCGGTGTACTT
>NZ_JBHYGF010000264.1:5019-6009 GCF_051859145.1 Dyadobacter sp. | reverse complement strand
AAATGATTACAGTCAAATTGAAGCGCTGGTAAGTAATAAAGTGAAAGGTTTGATAGTTCTCGGTAAAGACCGTGAGAAACTCGTGCAGTATTTCACCGGGATAGTTCCTGCAATTTTTGAAACTGCGGATATCCGGGAAGCAGTCGAAAAAGCCCGTGAGTGGGCCGTTGATAAGGATATCGTGTTGTTGTCGCCTGCCTGTGCCAGTTTTGATTTGTTCAAAAACTATGAAGATCGCGGGGAGCAGTTCAAGGCAGCGGTAAGAAATTTGATCCGTTAAAAAAACCTGATTTATTCAATGGCATCAACCAGTATTGATATGCTGAACAAAACTAGGGAGGATACGCAAGCCTGGTTTACTAAAAATCTGAAAGGAGATCCGTGGATCTGGGGTATTTGCATTATAATGCTTCTGTGGAGCATTGTTGTTGTTTATAGTGCGAGTGTCAAGGATGCTTATAGCCAAATGGGCGGTAATACGGAATACTACCTCTACAAACATGTGGTACTCTGTGTGTGCTCTCTGGCGGTGATGTATTTTGTTCACCGTATTCCCTATATCAAGTTTGTCTATGTTACCAGGCTGGCCGTTTGGAGCTCCATTCTGCTGCTCGTTTTTACCATGTTCTTCGGAACTTCCGTTAACGATGCGGCGAGGTGGATTGAGATACCTGTTATTGGTCAGCGTTTTCAGCCTTCGGAATGGGCGAAAGTTGCCTTAATCGCGCACTTATCATTGATTCTGGCGCGGCATATCAAAGGCGGCTGGAACACGCGCGAGCTTTTCATGGAGCCGCTTTCGTTGGTCGGAGTAGTTTGCGGACTAATCTTCACGAGTAATGTTTCCACGGCTGTAATGCTCGCCGGAATATGCTTTCTGCTCATGTTTGTGGGCAAAGTTCCATTACATTACCTCGCCTTTACAGCATTGGGGCTCGTGTTCTTCGCTACGATTGCCATTTTACTTAATTCTACCCAGCGCGCGGGTAC
>NZ_JBHYGF010000264.1:602-5009 GCF_051859145.1 Dyadobacter sp. | reverse complement strand
CAAAATCGTATTTCTGCATTTTTTGATAAAGATGTGGTCGTGTACCAGTCGCAGCAATCTTATATGGCGATGGCGCGGGGCGGATTGTACGGGGAAGGTGTTGCCAAGAGCCGGCAAAGGAGATTTTTACCTGAACCTCAAAAAGACTTCATTTTTGCTGTGACTGTTGAAGAATACGGCACAGTGGGCGGGACTATCCTGATCATTTTTTATCTCATTTTACTCTACCGCGGACTTAAAGCAATTGAAGCCACAAAGCGCCCGTTTGGTGGACTGCTTTCGGCCGGACTTACATTCATTGTAGTCAGCCAGGCATTTTCGGCAATGGCGGTGACAGTGGGCCTGGTGCCGGTTACCGGACAAACGCTGCCATTTTTCAGTCAGGGAGGAACGTCGCTGCTGTTTACAGGAATGGCAATGGGAATGATCCTGAGCGTAAGCCGTGGTGAAATACTCGAAGAGAAACGGATCTAGTATGTCGAAAAGAGTGATTATAAGCGGTGGCGGCACGGGAGGACATATTTATCCTGCTATTGCAATAGCCGACGCGTTGCGCCGGAAAGATCCGGATCTGGAAGTGCTTTTTGTAGGTGCTTTGGGTAAAATGGAAATGGAAAAGGTGCCCCGGGCCGGGTACGAAATTGTAGGGTTACCTATTGCGGGGATTAAGCGGGAAGTTTCTCTTGACAATCTTGCATTGCCATTTAAGCTGATCAAGAGTTTAAATAAGGCAAAATCGGTTATCCGGGACTTCAAGCCGGATGTAGCTGTGGGCGTAGGTGGATTTGCGAGTGGGCCATTGTTAATGATGGCTTCTTTTCAGGGAATCCCTACATTGATTCAGGAACAGAATTCCTATGCCGGGATTACGAATAAGCTGCTCGCAAAAAAGGCGTCAAAAATCTGCGTCGCTTATCCGGGAATGGAAGGATTTTTTCCGAAAGAGAAAATCGTGATGCTTGGTAATCCTGTCAGGAGTGATATTGTCGACGTTTCTTTAAAGAAACGGGAGGCCTTTGTCGAGTTCGGGCTTGATCCTGAAAGAAAGACCCTTTTTGTTATGGGAGGAAGTCTTGGCGCTAGGTCCATTAACGAGAGTATTGCGGCAGGACTTTCCGAATTTCTGGCGCAAGGCTATCAGGTGTTGTGGCAAACAGGAAGAAATTACATTGACACAGCAAAAGCATTGATCGCAGGTTTAAACACGCATTTGATCAAAGCTTTTGACTTTATTTATACAATGGACCTTGCGTACGCAATTGCCGACGTGGTAGTTTCAAGAGCAGGCGCGCTTTCAGTTTCAGAATTGTGCCTGGCTGCGAAGCCTTCCATTCTGGTACCATTTCCGGCCGCATCGGAAGATCATCAGACCAAGAATGCATTGGCGCTGGTTGAAAAAGATGCTGCTTTGCTGGTGAAAGACTCCAGTGCAAAAGTCGAACTGGTACCTCAGGCACTGGCTCTGATGAATGATTTTGCGCAGCAGGAAATCCTGAAAACGAATATCCACAAGCTTGCCAGGCCGACAGCCGCGGATGATATTGCAGCAGAAGTTTTGAAATTAATAAGATCATAACCGTTTGTCCTTTAATAGAATGTCATCATCAATGACCGATTGGCAGTATATTTATTTTGTCGGAATTGGCGGAATAGGAATGAGTGCGCTGGCACGCTGGTTTAAGGCAAATGGCTTTGAGGTTGCAGGTTACGATAAAACCAGGACTACGCTGGTTGAGAAATTGGAAGAAGAAGGAATTGCCATCACGTTGGAGGACTCCATTGATACCATTCCTGCGTCCTTTCTTGATGATTCCGAAAAAACGCTCATTATCTACACACCCGCCGTACCTGTGCAGCACCAGCAAATGCTGTATTTCCGGGACCATAATTTTCTAATCCTCAAACGGTCGCAGGTACTTGGCATTCTCACTAAGAACCTTCGCACAATCGGTGTAGCAGGTACGCACGGAAAAACGACTACATCCTCCCTGGTGGCGCACATACTCCGGTATGCCGGTGTAAACAGCACTGCATTTCTGGGCGGCATTACGCAAAATTATAACACTAACCTGCTTCTGAATGAGCCGACGGATCATTTGGAGGAAGTTTTCTGCGTGGTCGAAGCGGATGAATTTGACCGTTCATTTTTGACATTATTCCCGGAGATTGCCATTGTTACTTCGACGGACGCGGATCACCTTGACATTTACGGGAAGCACGAGGCTGTTCTGGAATCGTTCAGGGAATATGTAAGTCAGATCGATGAGAATGGAGTGCTGTTCATGCGGACGGGACTTGAACTTTCCGGAAGTACCAAAGCAGAAGTATTATCCTATTCGCTTGATTCGGGCGTTTTCCATTCCAGGAATATCACGATCCGGAATGGAAGATTCGTGTTCGACTTCGTTTATCCTGACGGGGTAATTGAAGGCATTGCAATGAAAATTCCGGGTTATCATAACATTGAAAACTCCATTGCGGCAAGTGCGGTTGCATTGCACATCGGCGTGGCGCCAGATCAGATCAAAGCTGCGCTTGAAACTTACGGCGGTGTAAAGCGGCGATTTGAATACCAGTTAGAGGAGGGTGGAAAGATATATATAGACGATTATGCCCACCATCCGACAGAGATCGAGGCATTTCTTTCGTCGGTAAAAGGATTATATCCCGGCCGTCATGTTACTGCGATTTTTCAGCCGCACCTTTTCAGCCGGACCAGGGATTTTGTAGATGGTTTTGCAGAAAGCCTGTCGCTCGCTGACCGTTTACTGCTGCTTGATATTTATCCGGCAAGAGAGTTGCCGATAGCGGGTGTTAACTCAGAAATGATCCTGGAAAAAGTAACATCTGCAGACAAACAGCTGGTCTCTAAATATAAAGTACTTAGCATTTTACGTGATTTAGATACGGATATTGTGGTTACAATTGGTGCCGGAGACATTGATACTTTGGTGGATCCGATACGTAACCAGCTCAAAAATCCCTTTGCGAATAATTCATAAAAGCATTGTTAATATTACTGAGATGTTACGTAAATTTGACTATTCATGGCTTTTGTTGAAACGTAGTTTGTGGCTTCTTCTGCCTATTGCCGGAATTGGTATGGCAGAAAGCAGGCTGAGTCAACAGCGTTGTACCAACCTGACCATTTCCATTCAGGGAGATTCAGGAACACGTTTTCTCGATCAAATGGATGTCCGAATGTTACTTACCGAAAATGGGGGAGATCCTCTGTTGGGCAACAAGTTAAGTGACGTGGCATTGAATGATCTTGAGAATCGGGTGAAGCGGAACAAGTTGATCAAGAAGTGCCAGGTATTTCGTGACCTTAGGGGTAATATAGTTGTTGAAGTAGAACAAGAGAAGCCGTTAGCGCGCTGGATTAATACTTCTGAAAATGGAGAAACGCGGAATACGTCGGGATACTATATTAGCGATGAGGGCGTTTTTTTTCCTCTATCAGAAAGTTATTCAGCAAGAACGTTATTGGTTTCGGGCTCATTTTTCAATGATGCTAAAAAGTTACAGACCGCAAAAGGGGCTTCTGTAATGGATTTATTGCATTTTTTGAATTCTGATCCTTTCTGGAAAGCGCAGGTTACGCAGCTGGACGCAGATAACGATGGCGAGATCAGCCTGATGACCGTAGTTGGTGATCAGCAAATTGAACTCGGAAGCGCCGAGGATTATCAGTCGAAATTCAGAAAGCTCAGGATATTTTACGATAAAGTACTGAGTCAGGATTGGAGCAGGTATAAAAAAATTAGTGTTAAGTTTCAAGATCAAATAGTTTGTGAATAATAATTCACCTTTAGCATGGCACACGAGAAAATTGTAGTTGGAGTCGATATTGGAAGTACTAAAATAGCCGTGATCGCTGCGCAGGGAAGTTCTTCAGGTTCACGCCAGAGCAACATAGAAATCCTGGGTTTTAGTGAAGTTCCAGTGCCTGCAGGAGCAGTTGTTAACGGATCAGTAGAAAATATAAAACAGGTTGGCGGAGCTATCAGAGAAGCTTTACAGGAAGCATCGCTGCGCTCAGACCTGGATATTGGTATTGTGAATGTCAGCTTCAGCGGAACCCACGTGAAAGTGAGTTCTCATAGCGACGGGGTGATCAGACCGTCTGCATCTTCAGGTGAAGAAGTAACCCAGCGCGATGTTGACCAGCTGGTGGACGATATGTACCGCGCCAAGATCGAGCCTAATTACGATGTTCTGCATGTACTGCCAATGGATTTCATGGTAGATAATTCGATTGGCGTGAAAGAGCCCGTTGGCCGGACTGGTATCAAGCTTGGCGGTAACTTCCTGATTGTTTCAGCCAATAACCAATCTATTCAGCGGACAAAGAAAAGCCTTGCCGACGCAGACCAGAATTTAAGATGTGATAAAATGGTACTGGGG
>NZ_JBHYGF010000264.1:0-581 GCF_051859145.1 Dyadobacter sp. | reverse complement strand
ACCAGTCTTGCTGTTTTAACAGATAACGAAATCAAAGCCGGGATTGCATTGGTTGATATCGGCGATCATACTACTGACCTGGTTATCTATCAGGACCGTATTATCAGGCACATTGCCACCTTTCCGGTAGGTGGAAGACATATTACGAATGATCTGGCAGTTGGCTGCGGAATTCAGTACGAAAATGCAGAGCAGCTGAAAAAACAGTATGGTGCGGCCATTTCTGCCGATATCCCGCTCAACATTGAGATCCTGATCAATTATTTGAGCGGAAGACAGCCAAAGCCGGTTTTAAAGAAAAACGTAGCTTTGATCATTGAAGCAAGGTTGAAAGAAATTGCAGCAATGGTCTATGCTGAAATTATGAAGTCCGGCTATCTTGATAAGCTGATAGGCGGCATTGTTTTAACGGGTGGCTCAGCGAATATTGACGAGATCGAGCTGCTGTTTGAAAAAGTAACTGATATGTCGGTAAGGGTGGGTTACCCCGAAAACCTCGAACGGACTGCCAAGGCGGACGCGGTAAGTAACTCCACATTCAGTACTGCTATTGGACTCGCCTGGGCTGGTATCAGGTCCAT
>NZ_JBHYGF010000263.1:0-6026 GCF_051859145.1 Dyadobacter sp. | reverse complement strand
GTTACATACAAGCGGTCGGCAATGGATTGCGCCTGCTTGTACAGTTCACCGCCGCCGATGATGAATGCTTCTTCCTGTTCAATTTGCCGGGCTGCTTCAATTGCTTCGTCTAACGAATGCACAACGATAATTCCGTCGTAGTTGAATTCCGCATTGCGGGTTACCACAATGGAGGTGCGGCCCGGCAGCGGCTTCCCAATAGATTCAAATGTTTTTCTTCCCATGATCATCGGGTGGCCCAACGTCAATTGCTTAAACCGCTTCAAATCATCCGGCAACCGCCACAACAACTCATTATCTTTTCCGATTACCCCGTTATCGGCTACTGCTACTATTATTGACACCACCATTTTTTACCAATGTTTTATCGCTCCTTGCTACCGGTGTTTCATCGCTATGCGATTTTTGTTTGTACTATGCTTTTTTTGTTACCGACGTTTTACCGCTCCTTGTTACCGATGTTGCATCGCTCTGCGATTCTTTGTACTCGTCTTGCGGAATTTTTCTGTGTTATGTCGCTCCGCAACTTTCGTTGTAACGTAAGTCGCGGAGCGACGTAATCCCGGTAACAAGCGTGGCTCTCGATCCCGCTCCAAGTCGCATCGCGACGTAATATCGGTAACAAAGAAGTGTGCTGAGTCCGAACAAGTCGCGTAGCGACGTAATCTCGGTGGCAAGTCTGGCTCTCGATCCCGCTCCAAGTCGCGTAGCGAAGAAACATCTGTAGCTACTCTGGCGCTTTGAAGATGTATGCTTCGTTGTAGTCGACTTCGAACTTTTCTAAAATCGATTTGTATTCTTCGACAAATTCTACTTTTCGATGGTGTTCTTTTTGCCGCTCGATATATCGGATCACGTTCCTTATAGCAGATTTACTATAAGAGAATACACCATAGCCTCCCTGCCACTCAAACCTTGTTTTACAATACCCCTGATTGTTGATCCATTGCGATGAGTCCGCTTTGACATCCTGCATTAATTCTGCAATGCTCTGGGTAGTTTTAAACCCGATCAGCATATGTACGTGATCAGCAGTTCCGTTAATTGCCAACATCTTGTGTTTGTTCTTCTGCACAATGCCGGTTATGTATTTGTATAAATCATTTTCCCAGCCAGGGTTAATGAGTGCGGCGCGGTACTTTGGTGTAAAAACAAAGTGCAGGTGTACCTGCGAATAAGTGTTTGCCATAAAAGATAGTGTTGTAAGTGTGTAATTGCCCGCTCAACTTTTCAGAGCCGGTAACCTCTCAGGAAATCCCCGATTTGCATTCTCTTTTTTCCTTCCAATTGTAAAACCTCAATCCCGATCCAACTGTCCGCCGTTTTGAAATGGAGGTACGTTTTCTGATCCGTCCTGAACTCGCCTGTTTCTCCTTCCTCGTCTGAATCGGTCAGGAAGGTTTTAAAAATTTTGCAGGAAAGTCCATTCAAAATAGTCCACGCGGCGGGGTAGGGAGATAAGCCTCTTACAAAGTTATGTATTTCAAGAGCCGGCCGGTCCCAGTTGATTTCACAAGTTTCCCGGAAAATTTTGGGTGCTAACTTAATGTTTTCCGGTTCTTCCTGAGGTACCTGTGGGTATTCACCTGCTTCGATGGCCTTCACCGTTTTCACGACTAATGCCGCACCTTTCTCCATCAAACGGTCATGTAAAGCTCCTGCATCGTCTTCCGGAGAAATGGGCTCTTTGTCCTGAAAGATAATCTTGCCCGTATCAATGTCTTTTTCGATAAAAAAAGTGGTAACCCCGGTTTCAGTTTCTCCATTGATCACCGCCCAGTTGATAGGCGCCGCGCCGCGGTAATGCGGCAGCAGCGAGCTGTGCAGGTTAAATGTACCTTTCGGCGGCATGTTCCATACAACCTCCGGCAGCATCCTGAATGCGACTACCACCTGCAAGTCCGCATTGTAAGAACGGAGCTGTTCCAGAAATTGAGGATCGCGCAGCTTTTCGGGCTGTAAAACAGGTATTCCCTGCTGCTCCGCATATATTTTCACCGGCGAAGCTGTCTGCTTTTGTCCCCGGCCAGAGGGCTTGTCCGGCACAGTGACAACAGCCACTACATTAGAATTGCTTTCGACCAGACTTTGTAAACTTGGGACCGCGAAATCCGGCGTTCCCATAAAGATTATCCTAAGTGATGTTGACATAGACACATACTGCTTTTGCAGAATTATGGTGTTACCATTCACAAATATTGTTATTTTTGTCGTTCTTAAAAGCAAAATATGGTGAACTCCAAATCACATAGTAACCGAAAAGACGAGGTCTTCTAGCCCATTTCTACGAGTGTAGTTACTCTTGTAGAGCGGTCTTTGAGCCGTTCTTTTTTTTTATCTGACAATTCAAAAATTTAATAAGACTTAAAACCAAAATAAAGTCATGGCTAAAATTTCATACTATACGGAAGAAGGATTAACAAAGCTGAGGAACGAGCTGAATGATATGAAAACCAAGGGCCGCACTGCTATTGCTGCACAAATTGCGGAGGCTCGTGATAAAGGAGATTTGAGTGAGAATGCTGAGTACGATGCGGCAAAAGATGCGCAGGGAATGCACGAAATGAAAATCGCCAAGCTGGAAGAAATCCTTTCGAATGCCCGGGTTATCGACGAATCTGCTATCGATAATTCCCAGGTCTCGGTCCTCTCCAAAGTGAAGATCAAAAACCGTAAGAATGGAATGGAAGTTACATACACGTTGGTTTCCGAAGAAGAGGCGGATTTGAAAGCCGGTAAGATTTCCGTTGGTTCGCCCATCGGCAAGGGTTTATTAGGCAAAAAAGTAGGGGAAACAACCGAGATCAAAGTTCCGGCAGGCTTGATGGAATTTGAAGTACTGGATATCAGCAGGTTTTTGGAATAAGCAGAACTGGTAAAAGAAGGATCGTTGATTAGCAACAGTCCTTCTTTGCTGTCGGCTGTCGGCAATCGGCAGTCGGCTTTTTTTTGAGCTGGCTGCTTAGTTCTGCACCGGATGAGAATTAAATATCTTGTTTCCATAAGAATATAGTAGTAATCCGCACAGCCGAAAGCCGACTGCCGACAGCCGATAGCTGACACAACCGACAACTCTCCACCTCTATGTCCCCCAAAGGCATTACCCTCACTGTCTCCTTCCTCCGGGTTGAAGCTATGGCCGTTTTTCCCTTCATTTTGCTGAAAAGCAAATCCCCAAGCCGCTTCCTCATCAATCACGAACGCATACATTTGAAACAGCAACTCGAACTCGGTTTGGTTGTGTTTTACCTCTGGTACTTCATCGAATATTTTATCCGGCTGGTTCAGTACAAAAAACATTATTTAGCCTATCTTCATATTTCCTTTGAAAGGGAAGCTTATCAGCATCAATCCGATCTCGGGTATTTGAAAAAAAGGCGTTTCTGGGCTTTTTTGAAGTATTTGAGAAGGTGATGAAGTTGTTTGTGAATGCTTTTTTTCTCAGGTTTAAAGTACTTTTTAGTCCCAATTTTAAAATCAAAATATGGCAGACAAGAACGTTGAATTTCTTTATAAGTATTTAAATAATGCATCGCCCACCGGCTTTGAATCAACCGGTCAGCAGATCTGGCTTGATTATATCCGGCCTTATATTGAAGAAGAAATTATTGATACTTACGGCACGGCAGTAGGTGTAATTGGTCCGGGGCAGGATTACAAAGTAGTGATCGAAGCGCATTCCGATGAAATTTCATGGTTTGTAAATTACATTTCCGACGACGGCTACATTCACGTCCGCCGCAATGGAGGTTCCGATGCTGCTATTGCTCCTTCTATGCGTGTTAATCTGCATACCGCGAAAGGCGTGGTAAAAGGTGTATTCGGCTGGCCCGCTATCCACGTGCGCGACGTCGCCAAAGACCAGGTGCCGAAAGTACACGAGCTGTTTATCGATGTCGGCGCTGCCAAGAAGGACGAGGTTTTTGAAATGGGCATTCATGTAGGTACCGTCGTAACCTTTGCCGACGGGCTTGACGAACTGAATGAAAAGTACTATGTAGGTCGCGCGCTGGACAACAGAATGGGCGGCTACATGATCGCGGAAGTAGCGCGTATGTTGCATGAAAACAATGTAAAGCTTCCATTTACATTATATGTCGTAAATGCAGTGCAGGAGGAAATCGGCTTACGCGGAGCAGAAATGATCGCCCGCAGGTTAAAACCGGACCTGGCGATTTGTACCGATGTGACCCACGACACGCAATCGCCGATGTACAACAAAAAAGAGCAGGGCGACCTGAAAGCAGGCAACGGTCCGGTAATTTGCTACGGACCGGCTGTACAGAACAATGTGCGCGACCTGCTGATTGATGTTGCAAATGAGAAAAGTATCCCTTTTCAGCGCCAGGCAGTAAGCCGCTCAACCGGAACGGACACCGATTCTTTTGCTTACTCCACAGAAGGTATTGCATCCGCATTAATTTCTCTGCCGCTTAAATACATGCATACCACAGTCGAAATGGTGCATAAGGAAGACGTCAAGAATGTAATTCAACTGATGTACGACGTGCTTTTGTCCCTCAAAGGCAACGAGGATTTCAGATATATTAAATAGACTTGTCAGCCTGTGCAGCCCAGGCGGCACAGGCTGACAAAACAAAGGACCCAAGCAACCCATTTAAACATCGACAACTATGAAAATCAATGACAAATGGACAACCGTGTTCGCGGTAGGGGAGCCGCCATCAATCCCGACAACAAGTTTTTCAAGCTAAGTACCGAGTACACTTCCGAAGACTGGCAGCAATGGGAAGAACCTGAGGTGAATCCTAAAACCCAGTTTATTGAAGAACAATCCAAAACCTTACTAAGCGTCTCCGACAGTCCCGACCTCGGCGCTTTTCATTCCATTAATCCCTACCGGGGTTGTGAGCATGGCTGCATTTATTGCTACGCCCGCAACTCTCATGAATACTGGGGTTACTCGGCCGGACTTGATTTTGAAACCAAGATCATAGTCAAGAAGAATGCGCCGCAGCTGCTCGAAAAGCTTTTTAATTCCAAAAAGTGGGAGCCGAAAAGCATTCATATTTCGGGAAACACAGATTGCTACCAGCCCGGCGAAAAGAAGTACGGAATTACGAGACAGTTGCTCGAGATATGTCTGCGCTATCGAAATCCGGTTAGTGTTTTAACTAAAAATGCATTGATCCTGCGGGATGTGGATGTTTTGGAAAAATTGGCAAAGCTCAACCTGGTTCACGGTGCAATCTCCATTACCTCGCTGAATGAGGATCTGAGACACAAGCTTGAACCCCGCACGGTAACCGGAAAGCGGCGTTTGCAGGTGGTAAAAACCCTAACCGAAG
This sequence comes from Dyadobacter sp., assembly GCF_051859145.1. Classification (GTDB taxonomy): domain Bacteria; phylum Bacteroidota; class Bacteroidia; order Cytophagales; family Spirosomataceae; genus Dyadobacter. The sequence goes on along the minus strand of NZ_JBHYGF010000263.1, from coordinate 717 downwards.
CAGGAGTACCAATGGGCGTGATGACAGCGCCGATCATTCCCGGCTTGAACGACCACGAGATTCCGACCATCATCGAAGCTGCTGCTGAAAACGGCGCATTGTGGGCTAACTATACGGTTGTAAGGCTAAATGGCGCAATTGCCACATTGTTCGACGAGTGGGTACACCACCATTTTCCCGACCGGGCAGCAAAGGTTTTAAACCAGATCAAAGAATGCCATGGCGGTCAGGTAAATGATTCCAGGTTTGGGCTGCGAATGGTAGGCGAAGGAAGTTTCGCCGAACATATCCGGCAATTGCATAGTCTCGCTTGCCGCAAATATTTCAAAGGGAGAGAACTCCCGCAGGTGGATACCAGCCAGTTTATGCGTGCGGGACAAACGCGGCTGTTTTAGATTTCATGCCACGAATGCACGAAGCAGGCACGAATTTTCGTGTTCCATTCGTGCATTCGTGGCAATAAAAAACTTAGTTTTAGAAAAACCAATCCTGATCCTATGAAAACCCTTTTAACCGCATTTAGTCTGACGCTGACCCTCGGCTTGCTAGGCAACTGCGTCAATTCCTCCGCTTCCAAAAGCCCGGTACTATCAGCAAATGATTCCATTCATACCGGCGGAGTTGAACAGGCAACCAAGGTGCCAGTCACTGCTGCCGACCAGATTTCGGAGTATGTCGGTTACCTGAAAGGTAAAAAGGTAGGGATTGTGGTCAATC
>NZ_JBHYGF010000262.1:0-6040 GCF_051859145.1 Dyadobacter sp. | reverse complement strand
TGCGCATTCACTGGGATGATGAAAAAGGAACGGCAGTAGTGGAATCAGAGGCAAATTCACCTTTGCCAATGATCGTTCCGGGAAAATCGGCTTACCTGGAAACGAGCACTTACAGGATCTACAAAACGCTGGAAGAAGCGCGGAATGCGACGGTAAAAGGTGGTGCCACATTCATTTACGAAGACACTGATCCGAAACTTGGCAAGGTAACCTACAAGATCAGGTTGAAGCCAATGTACCAGTATTACCGGCAGCCAGGCCAGCAGAATGACGCCAAATTCGCTGTATTTTGAATGGTCAGTTCAGGCCAATTTCAAACAGTTTTCAAATACAGCTGTTCCAGTTCATTGGCCGAGATAGAGCCTGCTTCGATCACGGATTGCAGGTTGCCTTCTTTCATGATCCCGATCCGGGTTGCCACTTCACGTGCCCGGAAAATGTCGTGCGTGGCCATCAGAATGGCCGTACCCGATGCCGACAGCGTTTTTAGTATCTCTGAGAATTCGTTGGAAGCTTTTGGGTCCAGTCCGCTCGTGGGTTCGTCGAGGAGCAGTACCTTGGCCTTTTTCGCGATCGCGATTGCAATACCCACTTTCTGCCGCATTCCTTTGGAGTAACCGCCCAGGCGCTTGCCGTGCGCTGCACTTTGTAGGCCCGCCGTATCCAGGAACCCCGCCAGCTGTGCGGCTTCATAGCTGAACCCGGCCAGGGATGAGAAATATTCGAGGTTTTCGAGTCCGGTCAGGTTGGGGTAGAGCATGACGGTCTCGGGAATGTAGGCAAGTCTGGTCTTGGTTTCTTCTACGTGCGTGGCCACATTCAGCCCGTCAATGGAAGCAACGCCAGAAGTTGGCTCCACGAACCCGAGAAAGAGATTGATCGTGGTCGTTTTACCTGCGCCATTCTGGCCCAGCAATGCAAATATTTCCCCTTTTCCAATGGTCAGGTTCAGGTTATTCAATGCGGTATAGTCACCGTATTTCTTGGTCAGATTGTGGGCTTCAAGCATTTTGCTTCCGGCTATATTGGATAAAATTTCTTCTCAATAATAAAGTGGCAGACAATCCCGCCAGCAAGCTCCACACGACCAGCGGCAATACGGATGCACTGCCCGCATTCGCGGTCACTGCCTGGGGCTGGTACTTGGGGTAGCTGGTCCAGTCGAGGTTCTCAGTTTGCTCATTTTCAAATATGTGCGGATAAAAATACTCCCTCAGCTGTTTGTGGTAGCGCTTCACCGATTGCAGGTATTCAATGTGGTTCGTCAGGTCGGTTGCCGCAACGCGGTTGAGCATTTGCTGTGCGTAGATCACCGGATTAAGCATACCGATCTGCTCAGCCAGGGCTTGTCTTTGTGCCAGCTTTTCAAACAATTGCCCCGCCGACTCGCGTGCTTCCACTTCGCCGGCGTATTGCATCGCGTAGTACCAACCCGCCGAATACTCATTTTCTGGAATAGGGTACTTGCGGTACTGCGGGTAAGCCGCGTAGAAAGTCTCCATCGTCGGTTTCTTGGGCAAATCCCATTTGGCATGATAACCTTCCCGCTGCCTAACGGTCGTTTCGAGCGCCTCGGGAATCGCGATCTGCCCGCTGATCAGCACATTGGCAATTCCCGGGAAAAGCATGCAAAGGAATATCCAGCAGGAAACCAGTGCAGTCGCATTGAAGGAGGAACTTTTGCCCAGCGAGATCACGAACGCACAAAGCAGGAACCAGAACAGCAGGTAACAAATGATTACCCCGAAGAGCTGGAAAGTAGGACCTGAAAACGGGAGTCCGAGCAGCAAGACACCTGCCAGAAACACAACCGACGCAGTAATTACCACGGCTGAAAATCTTACCAGCAGCTTGATAAAAATGATGGTAAGCAGGCTTGGTGCATTCGTTTCCACGATCCGCCACACGCCGTGTTCCTGCTCCTGCGAGACCGTGTTGTAAGTAAATGCGATGATCAGCAGCGGGAACAGAAAGATGAAAACGAATGCAGCATCAAGGTTACCTACCAGCAACGTAAGCGGATTGGTAAGCTCCGAATCGTACAGCTGACCTTCGATACCCAAAATTTTGATCTTCAAACTGAATGCATTCACATCGCGCTGACCAATTGAAAATGACGCCCAGGGTGAAGGATAGTTGGCCGTGTAAAAAAATGGGTAATAAGCGGTGGTTCCCACAGTCTTTCCTTTGCCTTCCTCTGCAATATGTTGCAGGTGGGTTTTCTGGACAGCAGGAATGGAGCTGATGGTAGCCAATTGACTGCCGATTACCTTTTTACCATGATAAAAGCTGTACAGGCCAAACAAAACCAGTCCGGTGATTGCCCAGCGCACTGTTTTCTCGCGGAAGAAATTTTTGACTTCCAAATAGAGGAACTTACTGCTGATTTTCATAGCTGGAATTTGCGTTGGGAAGAAATGTAGCCGAGTGCGGCGGCACCGGCAGCAAGCCAGAAAAGCAATGCGATCAGGCTCCATTTTGCATTGTATATGGTGGCCGTAAGTGGCACCGGCCGGAATTTAAACGGCGGCATTTGTTGCCAGTTCGATTGGGCTACTTTCTGCGCACGGTCGTTTTGGTAAGAGATCTGCGTAAGGTGGATTTGGTTGATCAGTGTTGTTTTGTCAAAACGGTATTGTTCGGTTTGTTTCTGGAATTCAGAAAATGTATCGAAATCAACCCCGCAGAGTTGCATTGAAATGTTTCGCAACGGAAGGTAGGGATCAAAAAAGCCGAGGATGACGGATACCGCATTCTGTGCTTTATAAGTTTTGATCAGCTTGTTGAACTGTGTTCCAAAGATTCCCGAAGTAATGCGCTCGCCTTCCTGCATTACCATAGCGCCATAGTTCACCTGCAGTTTGTGCACCGAATCCACGCCGTACTTTTTCAGGGTACTCGCCCGCAATGCTGCGAAATGCGGGTCGTCGGGGTCGTGGCTGTCGCCTTCTTTTCTTACCTGAGCTTCAATAGCCTGTTCAAATGCAATCTTGTCCGGGGCTTTGTACAGGCTGCTGCCGAGCGTCTGTGCGCTTTTTGGAATAACAATAAAACAGACCATCCAGCCCAATATGAGCAGTATCAATGCATTTGAAGCATTTTTGCTCATTGCCGAAACGCTGGTCACGATCATCGTGATGATCAGGAAATAGATCGCGTAAACGAAAAGGATCAGTGCGCTCCTGAGCAGCAGCTCTGCATTGATCTCGTTTTGCAGCAGTACCGCGCCGCCGATCAATGCGGTGAGGATCAAAGGCAGGAACAGCAGCCATGTTACCGCGACCAGCCCGGCCGTTTTTCCGGCCAGTATATCCAGGTAAGAAGCTTTTTGGCACAGCAGGATTTTCAAAACCCCGTTCTGCTTCAACCCGGCAACCGTAGCGAAGCCCAGAAAAATGATGAAAAGAGGTACCAGCAGTTGAAGTACCAGCGCCATGCTCAGCTCACCAAAGCGCAGCATCCCGTTTGAAAAGCCTGCCTCGCTCATATTTACAGTATTCTGGCGGTGCGCTTCCAGGAAAATGGAGTTACCTACGTAGCTGTCCAGACCAAAGTCAAAGAAACTGAGCGGCGCTTTTTCCCTGAAAACGAGGTAGCCATAATGCGCCACCCGGTGGGGATGGCGCTCAGGCTGGTTCATCCAGTTATCCTGGACTTCCGTGGTGTACCTGGCTTGCTGTGCATTGAACTTACTTACGTAATTCCAGCCAACAAACCCGGCAAGTAAAAGCATGGCTAACAGAATACTGTAAAGAATAAAGGGCATTTTGCTCCTGAAAACGGTCCTGATTTCGTGCAGGGCAACAATGCGGATCAAATGGAGGTGCATAGGAGTGGGTAAATGAACACGGGTGCAAATATAGGGGCAGGCTATTCATATGCAACATTGTTGCATTAATTTCTTGACAGCTTTCCTTATATTTAGCTCAATCAAATACCAGCTATGTTAGACATTGTCATCGAAGCACGAAAGGCTGCCATCAGCGAATCTGTTATGGTCAAGCGCATTCTCCCATTCCGTTTGCGGCGAATGTTAGGGCCATTTATTTTCATGGACCACGCCGGTCCGATCGCTGATATTCCGGCGAATCCGTCGTCACTCGACGTACTGCCGCACCCGCATATCGGTTTGTCAACCGTGAGCTATCTGTTTGGCGGCCAGGTAACCCACCGCGACAGTCTGGGAGTTCAGCAGGTGATCAGGCCGGGTGAGGTAAACTGGATGACAGCGGGCAGCGGCATTGCGCATTCGGAGCGTTTTGAAGATCCGGCTGCATTGGCGGGCGGGTTGGAAATGATACAAACCTGGGTCGCATTGCCCGAAAAAGACGAAGAAGCTTCGCCGGACTTTAAGAATTACAGTACCGCGGAATTACCCATTTTTACGGACAAAGATGTTTGGATGCGGCTGATTGCGGGTGATGCTTATGGTTTGAAAAATGAGGTCAAAACGCATTCACCGTTGTTTTACCTGCACGTGGTACTCAACGCGGGTGCACGTTTCGGGCTGCCGGCGGGATACAGTGAGCGGGCAATCTATGTAGTGAAAGGTTCGGTGGAGGTCGGCGGGCATCGCTACGGATCGGGCAGGATGCTGGCTTTCAATAAAGGTATCGATCCGGTGATCATTGCCGCGGAAAATACGACGCTGATGCTGCTGGGAGGCGAGCCGCTGGGTGAAAGGTTTATCTGGTGGAACTTCGTTTCGTCCCGGAAAGAGCGAATCGAGCAGGCCAAGGAAGATTGGAAGCAGGGCAGGATCATACTCCCGCCGACAGACGATCAGGAATTTATCCCATTACCCGAGGACAGATCCAGGCCAGCCGGCGCGCCGCCGAGACCCGAACCACTTTCCTGAAATGCGGTTTTGGAAGCAATAGCTCGTCTGTTCAATATATTTTAAGGTAAATTTAATAGACTATAATTTTAATAGAGTAAATAGATTTGCTACTTTTGAAGCCTAACAATTCTGCTGCGCTTCTATGCTTTCCAAAGTTCTCTCATTACGTCTCCCGTTTTCATCCTGGTTACTGCTCCCGATCGCACTGGTTCTGGGCGTTGCCGGTATCCTGATTTTCAATGGACCTGGCGCGTTTAATGCCGAAAATGTTGGCGATTTCCTGGGCAGTGACTTTGCGCTTTACCTGCTGGTAGGGTTTATAGCACAAATGGTAGACGGTGCGTTGGGGATGGCTTATGGCGCTACTTCGTCTTCTTTCCTGCTTGGAATGGGCGTGCCACCGGCGATCAGCAGTACGAGTGTGCACGTGGCGGAGATGTTCACCACAGGCGCTTCCGCGATTTCGCATTTCCGGTTTAAAAACATCAACAAGAAACTATTTAAAAGTCTGCTTATTCCCGGCGTGATCGGAGCCGTAACTGGCGCTTACCTGCTGTCGGATGTGATCGATGGTAATTTTATCAAGCCCTTTATCGCATTCTATATGCTCATTCTGGGTTTGATCATTATTCGCAAGGCGCTTTTAACCAAATTGGCCAAAACAAAAACAAAACGCATCGGCGTACTCGCAGCTGCTGGCGGTTTCCTTGATTCCATTGGTGGCGGCGGCTGGGGTCCGATTGTCACATCTTCATTGCTCGGGCAGGGCCGCGATCCACGTTACACGATCGGCTCGGTTAATGCGGCAGAGTTTGTGATCAGCTTTTCAAGCGGAATTACATTCCTTTTCTTTCATGGTGTGGCGAGCTGGCAGGTAGTGCTTGGTCTCATCGTAGGCGGCGTGATCGCTTCCCCATTCGGTGCATTGCTCGTCGGTAAAATCAAAAGGAAGCCGCTAATGCTAATCGTAGGCGCACTTGTAATCTTCCTAAGCACCCGCACTATTCTCATGAGTCTTGATCTTATTTAAAGGGTGGAAGGGGAGGAAAGGGATGAAGGGGAGGAAAGGGACGAAGTATTTTGCTTCTTCCATCCTCCCTTTGCTCCTTCCAATCCATCCTCCCTGTCACGTCCTGAAATAGGTTGACCTTAACCACAGGGAGATTTATGCAGCATGACCGTCCGAAAGTAGTGAAGTAC
>NZ_JBHYGF010000261.1:0-6043 GCF_051859145.1 Dyadobacter sp. | reverse complement strand
CCCTGATTGAAGAATTTATTAAACAAGCGGGTTACCTGGCAATTTTTATACTGATGCTGCTGGAAAACATCTGTCCGCCGCTGCCGTCGGAAATCATCCTTTCCCTGAGTGGGATAGCTGCTGTCAAAGGCGAGATCAACCCCATTCTTGCTGTGCTCTCGGCTACATTAGGCTCTTTGGCAGGCGCAGGTTTCTGGTATTGGGTGGGAAAGAAAGTAGGTGCCGACAGGCTCGAAAGCTGGGTCAGCCGGAATGGCGTCTGGATTGGTTTATCCGAGGAATCCTACCAGAAAGCGCTCCGGTTTTTCGACAAACATGCAGCTGTCGCAGTGTTCTGGGGAAGAATGGTGCCCACGTTCAGAACATTCATTTCTATTCCCGCCGGGCTTGTGTCTATGAAACCGGTCAGGTTTCTGAGCTACACTTTCGCTGGTACGCTCATCTGGTCGTCCATTGTCTTTTTTGCAGCCTATTACTTTGGCAACAAATACCAGGGTGCATTTGACACGGTCGGGAAAGTATTCAACTACCTCTTCCTCGCTTTCATCCTGCTTTACGTTGTGCGGCTCGTCAGGAGCTGGCTTGGCCGGAGGAAAAAATAGCAGGTATTCAGAAGCTTGCAGCAACTTCGAAGATTGGTGATCACCATTTTCTTTACTTCAAATCCTTCATTTACCCGCAATACTTATAGAGTCTTCCAACTGTTTCTTCAAGATCTCAGGGTTTTGGGAAGGTTGCGTAGAAAAAATCTTCCCATTCGGACCTATGATATAGGTAGTTGGGTATGCGGTTACCTGATATGATTGAATGATCGGGTGTGTACGAAGCTGATTTTCGGTAAAAGCATGCAAACCTTTCACACCGAACTTGGTCACTGCTTTCTTCCATACATCCTTGTTATCAATCGATACGGTCAGAAAAACGATACGATCATCATTTTCAAATTGCTTTTTAACGGGCTCAATCGCTTTGAAAAGCATGTGACAAGGACCGCAGCTCGCAAACCAGAAATCGAGATAGATGGTTTTCCCGGCAAATGAAGCAAGGTTAATCTTGTTGCCATTCAGGTTTTCCAACGAAAAATCCGGCGCCTTATCCCCTGCTATCAGCGGCTTGTATCCGGTCAGCAGATTTTCAATGCTTTGTCTGTACACGCTATTTTCCAATTGCGCCGCAGTAGCCTGCATGACCAACTGATCGGCTTCGGAAGGCTGATTTGCAATATCGGATTTCAGTGTCAGGTATAGTACAGGATCACGCAGCTCAGGGGGCAACATATCTGTCAGCAAGCGATATCTTTTTGTGGCGAAATCTGCTGTCACTGGCTGGACGTTTTCTTCCAGATAAATCGAGGCAACTGTCTTAACTGCATCGGCATAGAACCGGGATCCCGAAAATGCTTTGTCAAAATTTAACAGCGCGCGCATGTTTATAACGGTCTCTTTACTCAACCTATCTCCCTGGGTGTTGAGGATGTTGTCAAAAGAATCGCCAAAAACGGCTACTATCAGATTATATCTGGCCGACAAGCCCGCCGCAGCGAGGTAACCACGAAGTTGAGCGGCACTTTCCGCAAGCATTGAACCAGAAGATTGATCTATCCTTTTTTCCACGACATCATGCAGGCTATCCAGTGTGGCGAAGGCAAAATCAATCGGATACTGCTGGGTCTTTGCTGTCGCAACAAGCTTTCTTGTGAAAACTTTAATCTCATAGATGGAAGCAGATATCGCGAATTTCTCTTTTCCGACACCCGCATAAACAATGGATGATGCAAAGTTCAGCTTGTCGTATCTGATCAATATGCTGTCACCTGGCTCAACAAACCCGCCAAAGTAATTTACTCCGTCACTGAAATTGAGGAATGTAGGCGCGGTGATTTCAAATTGATATTCAAACTTTCCGTCTTGCACCGGGATCAAAATGCTGGTGTTCTCGGTTTGAAGCTGGGGCGAAATGATCGTGCATTGCAAACTGCCGCTATCCGCATTGGTAACTACCCCACTGATATACGCGGTCCTGGCCAATGCGTTATAGCCGATCAAAAACATTAAAAGCTGGATCAGTATATTGGTTCTCATGGCTGATATGTAAGTCAAAAGTGTGGGCTATTCAACCTGCTGCAAGGCGGGCGCAGCTTCTTCATCCTGAATAATAAACAGGTCTTCAACAGCTTTTTCGAACACACGCGCCAGCTTGATTGCTAAAAGTGCAGAAGGCATAAACTTGCCGGTCTCGATCGCATTGATCGCCTGGCGGGAAACACCTACCTGCTCAGCAAGCTCCGCCTGCGTCATACGCTTCACCGCGCGCTCAACGCGGAGTGTATTGACTAATGTCTGGGATTTCGCGCTCAATCGTTGCCTTGTTTAAAGTAGGCGATTACATAGTATCGGATCAGGTAGGCCAGCAGGAAAGTAGCAGATACAAAGGCTGTTATCGCTGCAAATGCATTTTCGATATGGTAGCCGGGCGTGAAGTAGAAATAGGCAAAAGCCAGTAGACCAACAACAAATTGCGCGTAAACGGCAAACTGGATTGATTCCAGCCGCAAATGATAAAGGTACTCGTCGGGCTCCCTCGTAAGAAGCAGCGCAACGATCCCGAATGCGAGCAAACTCAGGGAGACATGATTGAGAAGCGCATTGATCTCCCAGAAATTGGATGGATACGGGTAAGAACCGTCCGCCCACGTTTGATCAGGCAAAAGGATCCTGTAAACATTGATCAAACCATCGGTGGAGGCAATGCAGCAGCCGAGCAGTCCGGCAAGCGCGATAAACACGCCGGTGGCCCGGTAACGGGCAGAAAAAAGGAGCGTCATACTTCTGATTGGCTAGGATGAAAATAATGTAAAGTTTTATTTACCAAATGTAAACAAAACTTTACATATTCCACAAGTGCCGGATCAGATTTCAGGTTTTAAAAATTTACAACCTGTTCAAATGCAGCTTTGGGCTGATAATTCTGGTCAAAAAGCAATGGGTAATCTTTTCTGCCCGGCACCGGGAAGTTGTCAAGCCAGGTCGTTTTGTCAGATACATTCCAGAAAGTCACGCTGGTCAATGTGCCTTTGTATTTTCTGAAAACATCGAAAAGCATCTTGTACTGCTCGGTTTGTTTCGCAATCATTTCCGGCGTCAATTCACCTTTATCGGTCTCCTTCTTCGCGCGCCTTTCATGTTCTTTTGGATAAACGGAAACATCCAGCTCGGTAATCTGAACTTCGAGTCCGAGACTGGCAAACTGTGAAATGGACTTCTCAATATCAGCCCGGGTTGGCTCATAAATAGACCAATGTCCCTGCAAGCCGACACCATGAACCGGTACGTTTTTCGCCTTCAATTTTTTCAAAAGCTGAAATATCTTCTCCCTTTTCGCAGCGCTTTCGGTGTTGTAATCATTGTAAAAAAGCTTTGCATTCGGATCGGCAGCGTGCGCATATTCAAATGCTTTCTCGATGTAATCCTCACCGATAATCTCGTAGAATTTGGACTTGCGGTAAATGCTTTCGCTGGTGTCCGGCACAGCCTCATTCACCACATCCCAGGCGTACACTTTGCCCTTGTAGCGCCCTGCAACTGCATTGATATGTTCCTTCAAACGACCCAGCAGCACCTCGCGTGTTACCTGCTTTCCTTCGCTATCCGTAAAAAACCACCTGGGCGTCTGATTATGCCAGCACAAAGTATGGCCGCGCATTTTTAAACCATTTTTCTCTGCAAAAGCCGCAATTGCATCCGCATCTTCCCAGTGATACCGGTTCTCCTCGGGATGGATCGGCCCCATCTTCATCGCATTTTCAGGCGTAATACTGCTGAATTGCTTTATAATCAACTCCGCATCCGGGCCGGTCAGGCCGCGGTGGGAAACGGCTACGCCGATGGGGAAGTAGTCTTTGTAGGCTGCTTTTAAGGTTTTAGAAGTCTGTGCATTTGAGAGGTTCGAAAGCGTAAATGCCAAGGCAAATCCGCAGATTAGCTTAAAGGTTGTTGTTGATGTTTTCATTGTTTGATTTGTTGTTGGCTTTTGGCTGTTAAAGACTTTTGTCATGCTGAGCGCAGTCGAAGCACTTTTCGAAGTGAAGTACTTCATAAGCTGCCGCATGGGCCCTTCGACCGCCCGGCGGCCCGGTCCGCTCAGGGTGACAAACGCCATAAACAACTATTACTTAGCGAAATAAAAGTTGCGAAAACCCGTGCAGATCGTGGCGCCAGACTGGCCAGGTGTGGCCGCCACGGTACTCGCTGTACTGGTATTTGATCCCGAGCTCATCGTACTTAGACAGCATAATCTTGCAGTTTTTGTAGGCAATATCTTCCTCGCCGCCCATGGAGATCCAGAAATTTTTCAGATTGCTGTTAATCGTTTTTGCATTGTCCCTGGCAAACTGATAATGCGGACCTGATAATGCATCATTGTTAGCAAACCAACCCGAGCTGAAAACCCCCAGCGACGAGAACATATCGGTGTTTTTGACACCCGCGTACAAAGTTTGAATGCCGCCCATGGACAGGCCCGCGAGCGCCCGGTGTGCCGCGTCGGCCTGCACGCGGAAACTGCTTTCAACAAAAGGTATCGCGCCCATTTTCAGCTCGCTTTCAAATGCTTTCAGAAAACCGTCTCCTGCCGTACCCATACTTCCCGGTCCCATCGGTGTGCCCGCATTCCCGTCCATCATCGCGATAATCATCGGTTTTGCTTTCCCCTCAGCAATCAGATTATCCAGGATCAGGTTCGTTTTCCCCTGCGTCGCCCAGCCACGCTGGTCTTCTCCGCCGCCGTGCAGCAGGTATAGTACAGGATATTTATCGGTTGATTTATCATAGCCCGGCGGAGTGTACACGTACATTTCACGCCAGGTGTTGCTGGCTTTCGACAGGTATTTTTGAATGCGGATATCTCCGTGCGGCACGTCGCGCATCGCATAATAGCCGCCGCCACGGAATGGAATTTCAATGCCGCTGGCCATTCTGCCCATTCCGTAAAAAGTCTCACTCGCCGGATCAGCCAGGGCTACACCATCGATCAATAATGAATAGTAATGGAAACCCTCACCAATAGAATCCGTGGTGACAGACCAGAAACCTGCGGTATCTTTTACCATATCATACTTTTTACCCAAATCAACCTGCACCTTCTGCGCCTGCGGGGCCTTGGTACGGAACACAACGCGATTATCGGGCAATATCTGCGGATACTGCGCATTGCGGATGTTGGTAGCCGCCGGCGTTCCCAGAATGGTGTACTTTGGCAAAGAAGCTACGTCGACCGGTTTGAACAAAAACTGTGAAAACATGTACAACCCGTTTTTCCAGACCTTGAAATCATGTACACCCGGCTCCACATAATACACGTGCGGCACATCGTGCTCGAACAGGTAATCGTGCGTACGCTTGCTGAATGTGATCAGGCGATCATTATCCCCGCAGGAAATGAAGAGCAGCTTCAATTTCTTCTTAGCCTCCTCCGGGTTGGGCATCAGCTCCTCGGGCTTTTTCGTATTGGGCGCGGATGAAAACCCTCCTACCCACGCAAATTTATCCAGGTTACCCAGTCCGAAGTTCAGCGACTGCCCGCCGCCCATTGACAAGCCCGCAATCGCGCGGTGCTCACGATCGGTAAGTACCGGATATTTTTTTTCGACAAATGGAATGAGATCGTTCAGCAAATCCTTTTCGAAAGTCGCGAAAGCCTCTACTTTGTCCGGCGCCATAATGTTGCCAGTCGCGCGGTCATCTTTCATAGCGCGTCCATTGGGCATCACCACGATCATCGGCTCAATCTTCTTTTCCGCCAGCAGATTATCCAGGATCAGCTGCGGGTTACCGCCTTTAAGCCACTCCTTTTCGTCCCCGCCGATTCCGTGCAGCAGGTACAGTACCGGGTATTTTTTCTTTTTGTTAAAACCAGGAGGTGTGTAAACCAGTGCTTTTCGCGAATTACCAACTGTTTTCGACTGGTAACTCACCGAATCCAGTTTCCCGGCCGGCACTCCTTCCCGCACCGTATCGTAGCCTTTCGGCATTTCCATCTTGTTCTC
>NZ_JBHYGF010000260.1:0-6066 GCF_051859145.1 Dyadobacter sp. | reverse complement strand
GGGCTACATTGTAATTTTTATTATTCTCGCGTAAAGTGGCGTCCAGCGACTCGGCAACTTTGACTTTGTCAATGAATTTGTCGCAGCTCAGGTACCATTTGTTAATGTACTCATCGCCGCGGTGGATCGCTGAAATAATAAATTCCTTGATCACCACATCATATTCATTTTCGATCACGCGCAGTCCGCCGTTCATTTGATTGACAGAAAGCTGCTCGCCAACCACATTGAGGTAATGCTTGGTACGGCCGGTAATTTTGATCTCAGCCCGCGCCTTGTCGGTAATTGTCACCGTATCGCCGATCATGTAACGCCATGCTCCGGAAACGGTTGAGATCAGCAGAACGTATTCAACATTCTCTTCTGTATCAGCCAGCGAGAGTACGGTACCGCCGGGCTTTACCATTCCGTCTTCATCCACATTATCTGCATTGAATGGTACAAACTCGTAAAAAATGCCATTATCCGGGAACAGCGCCATGGAGGTGGTTTCTGGACGTTTTTGAATAGCGATGAAACCTTCGGAAGCCAGGTAAGTATCGATATAAATCAGCGGGCGCGCCAGTAATCTTTCCAAACTTTTGCGGTAAGGATCAAATGCGACCCCACCGGTTGTATAAACGGTCAGGTTTGGCCAGATATCGTGAATGGTTTCGAGCTTATTGTGGCTGATAATCTCTTTGAGCATCAGCTCCACCCAGGCAGGAATTCCTGAAATGCAGCCGATATCCCATTTGGGCGCTTCTTCTGCTATCCTTTTAATGCGTTCGTCGAAGTCGGCAATGGAGGCAATTTCCTGTCCGGGCTTGTAAAACCCGCCAAACCAGCCGGGCAGGTTGCTCGCGCTGATCCCGCTGATTTCACCTTCCTGGTGATCGTCTTTCTGGATGAGGCTGGTACTGCTGCCGAGCATCAGGATTTGTTTTGTAAAAAAATCGGATGGGAGATCAAAGACGCCCAAATTGGTAATTTCGGAAACGCCGGCTTTGCGGATGCAGGCGAGCATATCGTCTGTTACCGGGATGTATTTACTATTGCTGGTAGTGCCACTGCTCAATGCAAAATAGCTCTGTCCGCCCGGCCAGGTTACATTCTGATGTCCTTCGAGCAGGTAGTGCCACCATTCTGAAAACATTTTGTCATAATCATGAACAGGCACTTTCTCCTGAAAAGCCCTGACGATATCGTCAGCTGCAAGTATCTCGGCGAACTGGTATTTTTTGCCAAATGCAGTAAGTTTTGCAGTTTCTAGCAGCTTTCCGAGTGCTTCTTTCTGGGCCTGGACAGGCTCGGGATCACTTAGGATCTTGCCTGTAAAATCAATCGCTTTCTTGATTAGCTCGCCAATGACAGCCATTATTTGTGAAGGTGTTTGTGGTTTTTAAAAGAGGAGGAAAAAATTTGTGCCATGATATCTATCGTGAAACTTCATACGATCATATGCGACATTTGTAACAACAGGAGGCTCCGCAGGAGCCCTTGTTCTACCGAGTGCCCGTGTTTGCCTATAAACAGGAGGCTCCGCTGGAGCCACTTTGTTGTTTGGCACTCTGCGTCGTCTTTTCAAAGCGGCCGCAGAGCGGCCTCCTGTTTATAGAAGGATGCAACTGGTAAATATAGTAGGCTCCCGAGGAGCCTCCGTTCTCCCAGGCAAATATCCCTTTCATTATCAACCTAAATCACGATATTAGAGGAGTTTTAACCTATTGTTTAACAACACAGACCGACATGGAAAAAATGGTGATTACAAAAGGGCTTTTAATGCTGGCGTTTGCGCTGGCAACAACGGTGAGCTGGGCCCAGGGAGACAAGCCCAAGCCAAGTCCTGCACAAACTGCTACCGGCAAAGCGGGTGCTGCTATGATCACGATCAACTATTCTGCGCCGTCGGTAAAAGGCAGGAAGATTTTTGGTGAGCTGGTGCCTTACGACAAGGTTTGGCGCGCCGGTGCGAACGAGGCTACGATCTTTGAAACGGATAAAGAAATTATGGTTGAGGGACAAAAGCTGCCGGCTGGAAAATACAGCCTTTACGCGATTCCGGGTGAGTCTGAATGGTCTTTTATATTCAATTCTCAAACAGGACAATGGGGTATCAAAAGGGGCGGGGAGACGTCAAAAGATGCAAGCAAAGATGTGCTGACCGTAAAAGCCAAGCCTAAGAAAAGCGCCTCCATGACGGAGCAACTGGCTTATGAGGTAACAGGAAGTGGCTTTGTTTTGCGCTGGGACAATACGGAAGTCCCGGTTTCAATTAAATAAGATTGCATAAGTTATAAATAAAAATGGCGACGGTAAGTACACCGCCGCCATTTTTTATTTGATTTTTCTGGGAAGTAAATTGAATCTAAGTCATAGTTACTCCTCTCTATCGACATTGCCAGGATCAATGAATTGGTACACTACCAGTTCCGGCCGTTGTTCAAGAAATTTCTTGCGGAAGATTGCCTCGCTCCTGAACGACATATCTGTTAAAATCCTCCTGTCAAAGCAAACGTCAAATTGTGGCAAATCAAACGGCCAGGGCGACACGGTAAGTACATTTTCAGACGGAGAAAGCAGGTCGTAACTGATCCCACCCGGTCCTATGCCGATTTCGACTTTCCGGTTTTCAGGCTGTACCCATTTCTGACAGATCAGGAGCGACAAAGCATCGCACCATTGCAGCAGCATGTAGGCTTGTTCCATGTCGTTTTGCGTAAGTTCCAGCTGTTTGAGCCAATCCTGATCCTGCTTCTTCAAGCCTTCACAGTATTTCTTCACAGCGGGATCTTCGGACTGGTCGTATAAAAACTGAATGTGCCTGGAAGTCAGCAGCGCGATATAGCGGCTTTTAGTTAACGCCATATTCAGGAGCTTGTCGAGCTTCGGCCTTTCAAAATCCCGCATTTTGTAGTTAACCGGTCCGCCCTGTTCGTTGAGCAGTATATCGTCCTCTTCCAACTCATTAAATGCATCGTCGTGCCCGAGGGTAGCGGCAATGGTTTCCATCCAGAATTTGGTCCTGAATTCAGGTTTCAAATGGAAGCAAAACTTCCCTGCGAGCAGCCCGTGCGCGCGCTGTGAAATCAGTTCCCAGCCTTTTTCCGTGTAATTGACGATCATGTTGGTAATAGTTTGCGGGGCTTGCTCAAATATTATGCCTTATCCCAGCTGACCAGCCAGCAATCACGCATTATCCAGCAAGAATCCGGGATCAATGCCCAGCTTCTGATACACAGCTTTAAGGAAAGGCACATCGGGCTCCCGCTTTCCATTCAGGATCTGTGACAATTTTGGTTTCCCAAGCCCTAGCATATCAGCGAGCGCAGCCTGCGTAAGTTTCAGCTGAAACCGTTTCAATTCAACCATTTCCGGGATGGTTTTGGGAATTGGAAATGGATAGTATATCTTTTCAAATCTTTGGATCGATAACGCAAGTGCTTCAATTTTAGACGCTTCTGCTTCGCTGATCTGTTCCTCACCTTTCTTCATCAGCTGGTTCAGTTCTTCCAGCGCGTCCTGGTAGTCTTTTTCGGTCTTGAGATTTTTCATAATTGTATTAAAGTGTTGAGATATCTACCTGGTCATATTCCTTGTGCGTGCCAATGAACCTGATGTAAAGCGTTCTTTTCCGAAAGAATATTCTTGCAATTAGTCGGCAATGATTCCCTGCAATGTTGAAGACGAACAAACCGTTGCCGACAGAATCCACAGAGTTAAAGGTCTGTCGGATCTCGGCAAAGTTGGACCAGTTGGCTGCTGCACTTTGTTTGTACCATTTTTCAAGTGAAGGCTGCATAAGCGGGTTTTTGAGGCAAAACTCGCGGATTGCTTTATGTGATACGATAACCAAATGTGTGTTAGTTTAATTTTTCTCAAGTCTAAATTTTATTTCATATTTTGAAAATAAATTTTATAAATAAAAAACTACTTAGCTGCATTCGTTTGAATTTGTAACTTAGCAACTCAGACAATTTCGCATTACCACCCTCTCGAACTATGCAGCAAAAAATCATTTACCTGGTCGATGATGACGAAGACGACCGCTTCTTTCTGACGGATGCCATTCAGGCTGTTTTTGAAAATGTATCCTTCCGCGAGTTTAAGAATGGTCTGGAATTCCTCACACACGTTTCCGAGCACGGAATGGAGGAGAAGCAAAGTCTTGTGTTGATGGATATGAATATGCCGCTGATGAGCGGGATCGAGACGATCAAAGAGCTGCGCTCCGGTCAGCCCCTTTCTAATGTGCCCGTCGTAGTGATCTCCACATCTTCTAGCGAAGAGCTGATCAGGGAATCTCATTCAGTCGGCGCTTCTGCTTACCTGGTGAAACCGGAAAGTACCACAGGGCTTCTTCAAACTGCAAAATCGCTTGAAAGTTATTTCAGCAGGGCATAGGGTTAGTCTGAATCCATAGCTACTTCGTAATCAGGCCAGGCGGCTATAAACACAAAACGGATGTCTCAAATGGGGCATCCGTTTTGTGTTTACTACATTCAGCTTACTTATTCCACCAAAGTGGCGTCGTGATATCATCATTGCCCTGCTGCTTTACCGCATTCTGGTAATTGGCCAGGTTGACACTCTGCTCTTTCGAAGGGTAGTAGAGCCGCTCCGGAACTCCCGTACCAAATAGTGGTTCAAACTTATAATTGGTTGTTTGTCCGCTCACAGTTCTGCTCCAAACAACGTCGCCGGATTTTACCAGGAAGGTCGGGTAGCCCGTGCGGCGCACTTCTGCCCAGGCTTCGTCGCCCTGGGTGTACAATGCGAGCCATTTCTGATTCAGGACATTTGCCTTGTCTGCTTTCGGCAATGCGGCTACGTAAGTTGCAATGTCAGCTGCGGCAACACCCCATTTCTGCAAAGAAGCAGTAACACCGTTAACATATTCCTGCTGGTCCCAGTTTTTGTATTCCGAGATCAAAAAAGCAACTTCTGCATATTCCTGCAACACTTCACCATAATTGGCTGCATTCACAGCGGTACCCGGCAAGCTCACGTCAGTTGCAGTCAGCAGGCCAGCTGCGGCCACTGGCAACCCGTAAGGCTGACCAACATATTCACCGGCTGCATTCCTGGTGGCGTAAATCGGCAAACGCGGGTCCTGCACTTTCACGGTACCTTTTGTGCCTTTTAAAACATCGATCAGCACGTGGGAAACTGCAAAATCTTTACGGTTGGCGGTTACAGTCGCGCGGTATAATGGAGCTTCATTTGGCGCCAAAGATTGATATCTGAAAACTGCATTATCCGCATTGGAAGTAAATACCCCTTTGGCCAGCGCATCTTCAAAGTGCGTGTTCGACTCTGTCGGAGCAGCTTTGCGGATGCGGGTTGCTACGCGCAGGCGGAGCGAGTTGGCAAACTTGGCCCATAGCTCGTTTTTGCCTTTGTAAATCACATCATAGTTGCCGAAAGTAGTGGCTGCCTTGTACTTGTTCAGCGTGTCGCCGGCTGCTTTCAGCTCATTCAGAATGTCAAGGTAAATCTTCTGCTGGCTTGCATAAGCCGGGCTCAGGTTCTCGGGATTCTGCTGCAAAGCCTGGAACTCGGGGTCGGGGTTTCCGTACGATTGGTACGGAATATTCCCGAACACATCGGTCAGGTTCTGGAAAGTGTAGGCTTTCAGAATGCGCGCGATCGCGATCTGGTTGGCATTGGTACCTGCTGTGCCAGCGGCCGCTACGTCTTTTGTCGCTGCATTTGAATTAAGAATAATAATCTCATTCAGGTTGTTGAGCGCCTTGTATGCATTGCTCCAGTAGGTGTCCGAGTAGGAGCGGGGAATGTCATAGCGCGACTGGTCACTGTAAATATTCTGGCTGTAATACTGGGCAAAAAGCTGTGAGCCGCGCAGGGAGCTGTTTTCGTTGCGGATGTTGTCAATCACCTGCTTTTCTGCATTGAGCAGGATCGTGGTGGTGGTCGCATTGGTCGGGCGGTTCGGATCTTCGTTGATTTCGCCCAGGTCTTCGCAGGACGACAGCAGCGCTGCGCTGAGTGTCAGTGTCAGGATGCTTTTACTATATATGAACTTTTGCATGGTCTTCGAATTTTAGTCTTAATAAATGGGACGGG
>NZ_JBHYGF010000259.1:0-6093 GCF_051859145.1 Dyadobacter sp. | reverse complement strand
AAAAAATGGGTGGAGCTGCAAAGACAGTTGATCCTGCCCCGGTCACGAACTTATACTTTCTGGAAATACGGTGTCGCTGCTTGCGCGGCATTACTCGTCTTCGCAGCAGTGGTTTGGTTTACGAATAATGAACCGAAATTAACGGGGTACAATATAGAACAGGTAATCGGCGGATCGGCGCGTCAGGAAAAAGTAAATGACACGGATCGCCCCATGAATGTCGTGCTGGAAGATCAAAGTGTAGTGCGGCTCGAACCTGGCGCCAGGATCAGGTTCCCCGAAAAGTTTGCTCCTCAGCGCCGGGAGGTGATTTTGGAAGGCGAGGCATTCTTTGAAGTAACCAAAAATCCTTCCAAACCCTTCATTGTATACGCCGGGGATGTGGTAACCAAAGTATTGGGCACGAGCTTCCGGGTAAGGAGTGGCAAAACCGGCAGCGATGTGACCGTTGCAGTTAAGACGGGCCGCGTATCCGTGTTTTCTCCCAAATTGACCATGCAGACAAAAGGTGTGGAAGATCCGGAAACAGGCGGCGTCGTACTAACTTCCAACCAGCAGGTAGTCTTTATGTCGAAGGAACAACGGCTTGTGAAAACGCTGGTAGAGGATCCCGCCCTGGTGGTGCCGCCGGTTGAAAAGCCAAGGTTCGCATTCGATAATGCACCCGTCAAAGACATTTTTGGAGACATCGAAAAAGCGTACGGCGTGGATATCGTGTATGATGAGGCATTGCTGGAAATCTGCCGGATTACCACTTCCATTGAAGAAGAAAACCTTTACGAAAAGCTGAACATCATTTGCACATTGCTGAATGGGACTTATAAAATCATCGACGCGCAGATCGTAATCGACAGCAAGGGATGCTAGCACACTTGAACTGAATTCTTCCTAACCCAAAACAAAACAACCAAATCTATGAGATTACTATTACGAACAGGGCCTAAACTTTCTGTGATGATGCGTATTTCAATCCTCCAATTGATTCTCGCCACTGCCTTTGCAAACCTGTCGATGGCCGGGCCTGCCGAGGCGCAGGAGGTCCTGGATCAGAACATCAGCATTGTGGTCAAAGACAAGCAGATCGGCGAAACGCTTAATATGATTGAGAAGATCGCACATGTGCGTTTCTCATACCTTCCGAAGAGCATTCAGGCGGAAAGAAAGATCACCGCGGAGTTCAGCAACAAAAAACTCAGCGAGGTACTCCGCCAGATCGTCGACCCGATGAAAATATCGGTGGAGGTGATCGGGGAGAAGCATATCCTGTTAAAAAGCACGACGACAGCAACTCCTGACGATAAAACCGGGCTGGTTACCCCCGCAAACGCGGAAACCTTTTTAGCCGACCAGACGGTCTCCGGGACTGTGAAAGATGGCGAATCGGGAGGCGGGCTGCCGGGTGTGAGCATTATTGTCAAGGGAAAAACAGTGGGTACAACGTCCGACGGTGATGGGAAATATAGCCTGACAGTCCCCGACGACGCCGTACCTATTTTTTCCTACGTAGGCTACCTCTCACAGGAAGTGGCAGTGGGAAGCCGCTCGGTGCTGGACGTTTCACTGGCCGTGGACAGCCGGAGCCTGAATGAAGTGGTGGTTACTGCATTGGGTATCAAACGGGATAAAAAAGCATTGACCTTCGCCACAGGTGAGCTCAAAGGTTCGGATTTTTCCAATGCGCGCGAAACCAACCTGGCTTCTGCATTATCGGCCAAGATAGCCGGGGTGAATGTAAGCAGCTCGTCAGGTGGTATGGCGGGCGCGTCGCGGGTAATTATCCGCGGTAACTCTTCGCTCTCGGGTAATTCGCAGCCTCTTTATGTGATTGATGGCGTGCCTATCGACAACTCCAACCGCCGCAGCGTAGGTTCACAAACCTTCGCGACCGGAGTGGACGGCGGCGACGGGATCTCGAACATTAATCCCAATGACATTGAAAGCGTGACGGTGCTGAAAGGCCCGAACGGTGCGGCATTGTACGGACAGCTCGGTGCGAACGGGGTGATCATCATTACCACCAAATCCGGTGGGAAAAACCGTAAGCCGAATCTTTCCTACAACGGCAGCTTTTCGTCGGGAACTGCATTGGTAAAGCCCGATTATCAAAATGAATACGGACAGGGTTTCAATGGGAATTTTACATTCTATCGCCAGGGAAATGGCTCTGTTGTAGCTTACAAACCGGAACTGACAGGTGGTATACCTAAACTGAGCGGTGGCCGTAACCCGACTACGCGCGGAAGCTGGGGACCAAAAATGCAGGGTCAGCAGGTTGAAGATATGTGGGGGGATACGGTAAGCTATTCACCAATCGCCGACCCGTACAAGGAGTTTTTCCAGCCCGAGAAAATGATGATGCATACGGTGAGCGTGGACGGCGGAGGCGATAAGACAACCTACTATTTTTCTTTAACCAACCTGAAAAATGACGGTT
Organism: Dyadobacter sp.; assembly: GCF_051859145.1. Classification (GTDB taxonomy): domain Bacteria; phylum Bacteroidota; class Bacteroidia; order Cytophagales; family Spirosomataceae; genus Dyadobacter. The sequence continues at coordinate 3,659 of NZ_JBHYGF010000259.1, read as the reverse complement.
TCCAGCCTACCAACGTGCTGAAACGTAATTCGGCTACACTAAAACTCTCTACTGATATTGCAAAGGGCCTGATCCTGGATGTGAAGGCAAACTACATTCGTCAGGATGTAAATAACCGGCCTTACCTGGGCGATGATGGACAGAATCCGGTGTACCGCTTCCTGTACGTTCCGCGCAGCTTGAATATGGACGGGCTGAAAAATTACGAATACACAGCGGCCGACATTAAGAATTCGCGCGACCTGGGAGGAAACGGTTTTTTTGTAGGTGGGGAGAAAATATTTGAAAGTAACTCAGTGACATCCAATCCATTCTGGACTATCAACAACGACCATAATGAAGACCAGCGCGACCGCCTGATCGCCTATGCCAAGCTGAATTACGAGATCACCAAAGGTATCAGCATTCAGGGACGGTATGGAACTGATTTTTACTACGAGCGTCAGTATGGCTGGAAGGCGGTAGGGACCCGCGTGGCGCAAACCGGTAGTGTGTTTGAGAATACGGTTTTTAATAAAGTCGAGAATGCAGATTTGTTGCTGACGGTTTCAAAAGACGTTCAGGATTTCTCGGTCTTTTTGAATGCAGGGGCCAACCACCAGTCCAACCGTTACCGCATCGTAGGTAACTCGGGTTCACAATTAAGTATTCCCGGATTGTATGCTGTGGGCCGAACCGTCCTGAATGCGGCTAACCTCGGTGTATCTGAATATGACATTAACTCGGTTTTTGCTGCGGGTAATTTTGGTTATAAAAACATTGTATTCCTGGATCTTACCGCAAGAAACGACTGGTCGTCGACCTTGCCTGTGAAAAACAACTCGTTCTTCTACCCGTCGGTAGGCGCGAGCGTGGTGTTGACCGACGCATTGAACATCAAAGGCGGTGTTCTCGATTATGCCAAGCTCCGTGGTTCATGGGCGCAGGCGGGCCGCTCGGGGGACCCCTACAATACAAGAGGTTACTTTTCCCTGAATGCGAATACATTTCAAAACCAGCCGCTGGCAGGCTATACTTCTGTGATCACCGATCCTAACCTGAAAAATGAGCTGAAAACTTCTTACGAGGCGGGCGCGGAACTGCGGTTTTTCAAGAACAGGTTAATGGTCGATTTTACCTACTATCACTCTGTTACAAGCAACCAGATCCTGCCGATCACGATTGCTGAATCCACTGGTTTTGGTACAAAACTGACCAACGCCGGAAAAATCCAGAACCAGGGCATTGAATTGCTGATCTCGGGAACGCCGGTACAATTGAACAATGGGTTCAAATGGGAGACCAGCTTCAACGTGGCAGCAAACAAAAACAAGGTGCTGGAACTGATCGACGGGGTTTCCGAAATCCTGGTAGGCTCCGACCGGAATATCCGGATTACTGCGGTGCCCGGTCAGCCTTTCGGTGTGTTGAACGCGGCGGATTATGCTTATCTCAAAGATGACCAGGGCAACAAAATGATCGATCAGAACGGTTTGCCAATCGTTCGGTCGGTGGCTACTTCGTACCTGGGCAATGCTAATCCGAAATGGACGGGAGGTTTTTCCAATATATTCTCTTACAAAGGGCTGTCATTCAGCTCACTGATCGATATCCGTCGCGGCGGCATTATCTTCTCTCAGGGTCGCGTGCAGGAAGCTGCCTATGGAACGTCGAAACGTACATTGGAAGGACGTGAAGGCGGTCTGCTGGTAAAAGGCGTGAAAGCGCGGCAAGAGGGGACTACCTGGGTGAGCACGGGAGAGCAAAACGATGTAACAACCACCGCACAGGCTTTCTGGAACCGCGTTGCGTCCGACAAAGGCTTTGCAGTAGCCGAAGAGTTCATTTACGACGCCAGCTACATTGCGATCCGCGAACTTCGTCTTTCATACCGTTTGCCTGCGTCATTATTCGAAAAAATGAAGATTTTTAGTGGGGCTTCCCTGGCTATCTACGGACGTAACCTGGGCTATCTGGAACGCCACACCGACGGGTTTTCTCCCGAAATTCTTCTGTGAATGTCAATACGGGCACGATGGGAATGGAAGGTCACTCGCTGCCGATGATGCGGACATTTGGTGTGGACCTGAGTGTTAATTTTTGATCTAAAAAAGGCTGTTGCCCTGAAAAAATATTTGATATGAAAACAAAACATTATCTGAACCGCGTGACTGCCGGACTTGCGTTTGCGGTAACTATGCTGGGCTGTACCAAGGATTTTGAAGAACTGAACACCTCACCTACGCAACCCGCCGCGGTGCCCGCAGAGTATGTACTCACCAATGTGCAGATGAACGGGATTATGGCCGAGGGCGCCAATTGGTGGCAGGTCGGCTCGTGGGTGGAGCAATGGGCCAGCGGCTCGCTTTCGGCGCCGTCGCAATACCAGGAAGACCGAGATATTTACGAAACCCGTAACTGGGCGTCGCATTATAGTTATATCAACAACCTGGCCCAGATCCGGAACCAGTTATTGAAAGGACAGGAAGAAACACCCGCAGGACGCACCAAGCTTGCCGTCGCGAAGATCAACGAGATCTACATCTGGCAGCGTATGACCGATTTCTGGGGTGATATTCCTTACTCGGAATCTGCCAAACCCGAGGCAGAGATGATCCTGACGCCGAAGTACGATGCGCAAAAGGACATTTACGCATCTCTGCTCGCTGACCTGGATGCAGCGGCAGCCAGGCTGAATGCTTCGGATTTGTCGTACGGCGTGGCCGATGTGGTGTACAAAGGCGACGTGGTGCAATGGAGAAAATTTGCCAATATGCTCAAACTCCGAATGGGTTTCAGGCTGCGTTATGTAGATGAAGCCTGGTCTAAAAAAGTTGTGGAAGAAGCATTGGCCGGGCCTGTTTTTGTAAGCAATGCAGATAATGCGCAGGTCGTCACGAATCCGCAGGATGGTTTTGCATTGGGTTACCACCCGGTGATCAGCGGCTACAATGGCTCCAAAGAACTGAACCAGCTTGCAGAGCCATTTATCACAACACTTTTGCAGAAAAATGATCCGCGGCTGCCCAAAATTGCCGAGCCGACCGAAAACTCCAAAAAGGCAGGTGCGCCCATTTATCGCGGCCTCGGAGTAGCTTTGGGACAGAACGTAACGATCAACCGAGACGATTACTCCTATGGAACAATTTCGATCTACAACGACCGGAAAACGACTTTTCCTTATCTGTTCATGGCTTATTCCGACCTGCTTTTCTACAAAGCGGAAGCGGCGTTGCTCGGCTGGGCGGGACTTACTCCGGCCGACGCCAAAGGGTTTTATCAGGCGGGAATCCGGGCAGCAATGCAGGTTGAGCCTTATAAAATCGACGCAGCATCCATCGATACTTACATTGCAAAGGAGGGACTTTTGACGGGTTCGGCAGAGCAACAGTTGGAACAGATCATGGTTCAAAAGTGGATTAGCCTGTTTATGCGGCATTACGAAGCATTTTCGGAATGGAGACGCACCGGCTATCCAAAGCTGACTCCTGGCCCCAATAAGGGAGTTACCAATGGACAAATCCCGCGTCGCGCTGTTTATTCGGGCAGCGAGCGTTTCCGTAACCCGCAGGAATACGAAGCTGCCTCGCGCGTGCTCGCCAATGGAGATACTTATCTCAGCAGGGTTTGGTGGGATGTGAGGTAGAAGTATCTCGAAAAGTGTTTTGGAATATAAAGCG
>NZ_JBHYGF010000258.1:0-6131 GCF_051859145.1 Dyadobacter sp. | reverse complement strand
ACTGTCGGCTGTCATTTGATCCCTTTTAGAAGAGCCAAATATACCTATCTGACAAACTCCCCATTGAGCCAGCTGAGGCTTACTTGATGACAGAATTTTCTTAATGATGGGTTTGGGCAACATAAATGCTACTCTTTGATTCGATATAAAATTAAAGAAATCCGGTTTAACTCCTAAACGAATAAACCCGACCATTTGTGGCCGGGTTATCTTCAATACAGTCAAGCTTGGTTATTCTTTACTTTAAATCCTTGAACGCATCTGCAAATACTTCTGCTGATGCGCTACCAGTTTTTTTAGCCTCAAATGAAATTACCTTTTCAGCCTTCGCTTTTTCGTTCAGTCCGTGCATATCCGCATGCTCGACCGCAATGTGCGGGGCGATTACCAGGGAAACGATCGACATCAGCTTAATAAGGATGTTCATTGAAGGACCCGAGGTATCTTTAAACGGATCTCCCACGGTATCTCCCGTTACCGCCGCCTTATGCGGTTCTGATTTCTTGTAGTAAGTCTGTCCGTTAATTAACACACCTTTTTCAAATGACTTCTTGGCATTATCCCAGGCGCCGCCTGCATTGTTCTGGAATATTCCCATCAATACGCCGGAAACCGTCACTCCTGCCAATGTTCCACCAAGTACCTCCGGCCCAAAAAGAAAGCCGACCAGCACAGGCACAATCAAAGCGATAAGGCCGGGAGCTACCATCTCACGGATTGAAGCTTGCGTGGAGATAGCGACACATTTGTCATACTCCGGCTTGGCCGTACCTTCCATAATACCGGGTATCTCCCGGAACTGACGACGTACTTCTTCCACCATTTTCATAGCCGCACGACCAACCGCCGCAATTGCCAGCGATGAGAAAATAAAAGGTATCATCGCGCCAACAAATAGGCCAGCGAGCACATTGGCTTTATAAATATCAATGGAATTAATCCCCGCCACACCGCAGAAAGCAGCAAAAAGCGCCAGGGAGGTAAGAGCCGCCGAAGCGATTGCAAAGCCTTTTCCGGTGGCGGCAGTGGTGTTACCTACTGCATCGAGCACATCTGTGCGGCCGCGTACTTCCTCAGGTAAATATGCCATTTCGGCAATTCCGCCCGCATTATCGGCAATCGGGCCAAATGCATCGATCGCCAGCTGCATAGCAGTTGTCGCCATCATACCTGCTGCTGCGATAGCTACTCCGTACAGGCCTGCAAATTCATAGCTGATAAAAATACCTGCTGCCAGTACAAGCGTAGGAATTACAGTTGACTCCATTCCCACGGAAAGACCGCCAATAATATTAGTCGCGTGACCCGTTGAAGACTGGTTAACAATCGACTGAACCGGCCGCTTACCCATTGCAGTATAGTATTCCGTCACCATCGACATAATCGCACCCACCACAGAGCCCAGCAAAATCGCCCAGTACACGTCCATTGCCGTAAAATCCACCCCTCTGATCGTGAGCGTGCCTTCTGGCAGCATCCACATTGTCAAAGGATAACTTACAACCAGCACCAGGATAATGGAACCCCAGTTTCCGCGGTTTAATGCAGCCTGTACATTGCCATTGTCATCAGCAACACGCACAAGCATCATCCCGATAATAGACGCGATCAGGCCCACTCCTGCGATGACCATTGGAAGCAAAATTGGTGCAATGCCGCCAAAGTTGTCTGTTGAAGTAGCAACAATTTCCCGGCCTAACACCATGGTCGCCAGGATCGTAGCCACGTATGAACCAAACAAATCGGCGCCCATTCCGGCTACGTCGCCTACGTTGTCACCTACGTTATCTGCAATCGTAGCAGGGTTGCGCGGATCGTCTTCGGGAATTCCTGCTTCAACCTTACCTACAAGGTCGGCGCCTACATCAGCTGCTTTGGTGTAGATACCGCCGCCCACACGCGCAAAAAGCGCAATGGATTCAGCACCAAGCGAAAATCCGGCTAGTACTTCCAGCACTTTTTCCATTGCCAGTCCATTCACGTCTGTGCTGTCGCCTACGAATGCAGAATATAAAATGATAAACAGTCCGCCCAGTCCAATTACTGCAAGACTTGCTACGCCAATCCCCATAACAGAACCACCTGTAAATGAAACTTCCAGCGCTTTTGCCAGACTGGTACGCGCAGCCTGGGTGGTACGCACGTTAGATTTTGTAGCGATATTCATCCCGATGTATCCTGCGAATGCAGATACAAATGCGCCAATTACAAACGATATTCCGATAAATGCACTTGAATTTTCAACGAGGGTACCTGAGTAGCCCAGGAGTATTGCAACTATAATTCCAAAGACGATGAGTACACGCCATTCGGCTTTCAGGAAGGCAAGGGCGCCATCTGCGATAGCATCTGCTATCTCTTTCATTTCAGGACTTCCACCATCCTGTCGGACAACCCAGCCTCTTTTGAAGAACATAACCAGCAGGCCAACAAGACCGAGAACCGGTACTAAATAGGTAATGACACTCATGCTATATCCAATTTATTGTTAAAATGTTTACAATTCCGTAAATATAGAGAATGAGACCTCATAACAAAATCCAAAAACCTGCTTTTTGGTTAATTCTTATAGATTTTATAAAAATTTAATGAATATAGCTTTACGGGAACGCGTCAGAAATTGGAGCATTGATTATCAAAAATCAACCTAACTAATTAGCCTCCAGCGCCTTTGAGCCTGCCGGACGGAAGATTGCAAGAAGAAGCAGACTGCCCAGAAAGCCTGCAATACCGGCAGCTATCGCGAGCATTGTTCCTCCCAGCATGTACTGTACAAAATTGAGGTGAATGGATTCAAGTGTCAGGTTGTCAAAAGCGCTGATTTCCACTCCTTTCTCGTAGAACAAACCGCCAAATTTGTAACTGGCGAAAATGATGAATGGAATAAATGGAGGAATACTGATATGGGCGGCAGTGAGGAAAAGGACTTTGTTCATCCGGAAGAAAATCGAGAGCGGGATTCCGATCAGCAGCTGAAAACCCCAGACTGGTAAAATGCCCATGAAAAAGCCGAAACCGATTGATCTGGCTTTGTCAAGATTGGATTCACCCGGCTTGATAGCTTCCTGTTTGATCAGGTTCCAAAACCCTTTTTGCCTCACTTGCAGGATCAACCTTTTGGGCAGGTAGTAGAGCAGGGTAAGTATAACCAGCCACGTATTAAGAATGCTGATCCGCGTAAAATCACGGAACGGACGAAAGTGCGTAACGCGCTCACTCTTATCATAAATAACCTGTATGTTAATGGGAATAATGGGTACATCGCGCCAGGCCATTTTCACGATCACTTCTATTTCGGTTTCAAATTTCCGCGTGAAAAGCTTCATGGATCTGAGCGGCTGCAAGGGGTATAGCCTGAAACCCGTTTGCGTATCCGGGAGCGTGATCCCGGTCTCGAACTTAAACCAGAAATTGGAAAACTTATTACCAAAAGAGCTTTTGCCCGGCACTCCCTCCTGCGCCATATTCCTTGATCCCATGATCAATGCACCCGGGTTTGAATGCGCGGCTTCGATAAAGGCAGGTATGTCGCTCGCAAGATGCTGACCGTCTGAATCGAGCGTAATTGCATGCTCGTAACCCAGCAGCATCGCTTCCTGAAATGCCCGCCTGAGCGAGTAGCCTTTTCCAAAATTCCTGAAATTATTTAGAACACGCAGTTTAACGCCGTACGAGGACAGAATGTACTTGGTATCATCCGTAGAACCATCGTTGACCACAATCACCGTCTGCCCGTCCGCATAAGGAAGCACAGAATCGATAACCCTCCGCAATGTGTTCTGATTGTTGTAAGAAGGAATGATAATGCAGCACTTGATCTCCGAAAGAGTCATTTTAGTTACGGGACTGATAAAAAATTTCTTTATGTCCGTTGAGTCGCAAAAGAGAGTAAATAACTCAGATAAATGTTGCTTGCAGCTTGAAAAAAACTGAACCGCCACTTTCCCCGGAAGCGGTAATATCCAGCATATCCTGCGTCTTGTATTTAATAAAAACCGTCAGTTCTTCATGCCTTGACGGGTCGAGTACTTCCAGGAATTTACAGGTTCTCAGCGACTTTAACTTCAACTTTCTGCCTGTATGTTGCGCCAGCAGCTCCTGCACCATTTCCAGCTGAATCACGCCCGGCACCACCGGAGCACCTGGAAAATGTCCGTTAAAAAGTGCGTGCGAAGGATCGATTTTCACTGCTGCTTTTACACTGTCTTCCGTTTGTTCGAGCTTCCCGATCTGGTAAATACCTTGCTGCATCCTGTTCAAGTATACTTATAAATTTTGGAAGAGGCTATCGTTAATCGGCTGATTGAATTTCTCGGCTGAAAATTTCATCACACTTTTGTCGCCTCCCTTTTCAAAAAACACCAGTTCTTTCAGCCTGAGAGAGCTTTTTGGAAAAACCATCGTGATTTTTGAATAGATATTTTTTAACCGCCGGTTAATGGGGGTCAGCACGATCTGGTACTGGTCTTCGCTGCCCAGACAAGCAATAGCAAACGCCTTATTCTGTTGGAAATCCCCATTTACGAGTCCTATCATCAATTCTTTAATCTGCGCCGCCATTCTCCCAGCCTGACCTACATTCTTCTCTTTTCCACCTTCCTGAATACGCAACTTATCACCGTTAATTAATATGACGTATTTAGAAGGAGACTTTTGCTCCCAACGCATTTTGTCTTTCTGCTGAAAATAGAACAAACCTGAGGAACGCTCGGGCTCTTTCAATACTGCCAGGAATTTCTCTTCTGTAAAAGCCGCCTGAATGGATGTGGTAGCCTGCGAAGTTTTACGCAACTCTGCCAAAACCTTTTCCTGATCAGCCACCGGCTTGAAAGTTTGCGCCTGCGAGATTTGCACAAGCGCCAGACAGAACAGGCACAAAACAAACCTAAGATTGTTCATAAGCTTCTTTTTCGATGAGTTGGGAAAGAGGTATAATCTTGATCCCCTTTTGCAGACAATGCTCGATCACGTCTTCGACAGAATCGGCAGTAACGCGCAGGTTATCGTGCAGGAGCACAATATCTCTCGTTTTAAGCCGGGCTATGATCTTGTTGATAATCTGGTATTTATTGGAAGCGCGCGTATCCAGGCTCCGCAGCGACCAGCCTATCGAATGCAGCCGCAGCTCTTTCAGTACTTTGGCGTAAATGGGATTAGTAACACCAAAAGGCGGTCTGAAATACATAGGTGACTTCCCTATCGCAGCCAGAATTGCTTCACTGCATTTTTCAATGTCTTGTTTCAATTTCGTTCCGGGAAAAAACCCGAGAAAGTAGCTGTGGCTGTAAGTATGGTTGCCGATAATATGTCCCTCACTTTCAATCTGGCGCAGCAGCTCCGGATATATGGCCGCCTTTTTGCCAATTACAAAAAATGCTGCTTTCACATTCTTCTCTCTTAAAACTTCCAGGATGCGCGGCGTGGTGTCAGGATCTGGTCCGTCGTCGAATGTAAGCGAGATAGCCTTTTTCTTGCCTTTGTTAATGGACCTTAAAAAGTAGTTGGACTGGATTTTAAAAGATCCGTAAGCAGTAATCGCGAGGTAAGCCACCACAATAGCCACAAAAATCAACCATGCAAAGCCAGTCTCCCAAAAGATGATCCCGCTCAATGCAAATACGGTAATGGATGTAAATGTGACGATGTTATGCTTCAACTGATTGTATCAATGTTAATCCCAGGTTCTCACTCCTCAATGCATTTACGACCAATATGTTACGGATTGATTGTTCTGTTCGCATCATATCCGCCGCATAGTGCATTCCAAAAGCAGCAGCGGTCGGGTAAATGCCCGAGTATGCCAGATAATCAATGCATTTTTCTTCGCTGATACCAGCCTCAGTAAACAACTCAGTCAGCTCTCCGGACTGTTCCGGCAGCAGCGAAGCAAACAAAACGTAATCCAGTTCAGCTATTTTCAGTTCATTCCGTTGCAAGAATTCGTTGATCGCCAAAGCCTTGTTTTCCGGGAATGCAATGGGCCAGCAATCTTTTACGCAGGCAACGATTTCGCTTCCGGGTGCATTGGAAACAATAAAAAATGATGCCGCCGAGGTAAGTTGTCGCGTCGGACGCACACTCAGTTCTCCCGCTATTTCCGATAGTATCTCGATGTATTCATCCGCTGCTCC
>NZ_JBHYGF010000257.1:0-27676 GCF_051859145.1 Dyadobacter sp. | reverse complement strand
TGGTGAGCTGCGAGCGCAGGTTTGTACGGAAGTTGTAGCCCGTTTTATCGTTTTCGATCACTGTGCCCTGCTCTTTGTAGTAGTTACCGGACACATAGAAAGTAGTTTTATCCGAACCTCCCGAAAGCGAAACATTGTGGTTGTTCACAAACGCGGTGCGGAATGCTTCATTCCACCAGTTCGTGTTGTTTTTCAGGACCGACGGGTCGCGCGGGTTGAAAGTTTTCTGAAAATCAAACAGTTCCTGCGCATTCATCAGGCGGAAATTACCTGTTGTCGCCTCGGCCCAGCCGAAGGTATTATTAAAGTTGATCTCGGTTTTACCTGCCTTACCCATTTTGGTATTGACAATAATAACCCCGTTTGCAGCGCGTGAACCGTACAAACCGGTTGCCGCCACGTCTTTCAAGACGGTAACGTTCTCCACATCAACCGGGTTATAGCTACCGTCAATGTTCCCATCGACCACGTACAGCGGCGAGCTGTTTGCTGAAATTGTGCCTGATCCGCGGATTACGATCCGGGCCGGACTGGTCGGGTCACCCGAGTTGGTTGAAACGACAACGCCAGGCGCCTTTCCCTGCAAAAGGTTGGGCAGTTCGTTGGAAGTCACGTCGCGCAGCTTCTGACTGCTGATTGTAGATACCGAGCTCGACAGGTACCTTACTTTTTTGGCTGAATAACCCACAACTACCACTTCGTCCAGCCCTTTGGCGTCTGATTCGAGAATAATATCAAGGTTTGTAGCTCCTTCCACCACCACTTCTCTCGTGGTGTAGCCGATGAAGCTGAATGTAAGCGTGGTGCCGGGATTGGTGAGGTTAATGCTAAATGCGCCGTCGATATCGGTGGTGGTACCTTTGGTGGTCCCTTTTTCAACGATGCTGACACCGGGCAGTGCCTCGCCCTCGGCAGAGGTTACCTTGCCGGTTACCGTGTATTCGGCGCGTTTTGATGTTGCTGCTGCAAGCTTTCCCGTGCGTAGACCAGGATTGGCAGCCTCGGCAGGTTCCAGTCCCATGTACAGCGACAATGCTGCAATGACGGGGATCCTGAATAAGTTTTTGTATCGATCTTTCATAACCGAAATGGGTTGGTGAGTGTGAAGATTTTAAGAGTTTAGTTAAAAAACAGGTGCGTTTATCCCGGAACGGGCACAGATGCGGCAAACTTCAATGGCGTAGTGCAGATGGCGTCATAGGCGAATAGTTTAATTTTGAATTTATATTAAAGTAACCGGCGGTAATGTAATTAAATTTTAAGTATTCTGATTTTTGAAGAATATTATTTTGACATTCTACAAAAAACTTCCATTTAAATTACCATTGAAAATGCCGTAAATACAAAAAGTGTGCACGTGCACACTTTTTGTATAAGTCCGAATGAAGTGAGTCCTACTTATAGTCCAGCCATGTAGTTGCCTGACAGTCGGCGTCAGCTTTGAACCGGATCCAGCGGGATGCAAACTCTTTGGGGAAATCAAAATTGAATGTCTCGCCCGGCTTTACTGTGAAGGTTTTGTACTCCATCCAGGGACCGTTTCCAACCGGATCTGCTTCAAGGGTGAATGTAACAGGCGCTTTTGCATTGTGGGAAAGCGATAATTTCTTCTTGTCGTAAAAACTGATCAGGTAAGGATCGGAAGATTCACCTGCTTTCACTTTCGTGTCTTTCCACGGACCGCCGTGACCGGTTGGTTTGCCCAGCTTCCACAGATCGTCTATTGCACCTGCCCACACAGCCGCTTTTTTGTCATTTGAAACAATAATATGGTTGTTTTTAGAGACTTTGTTGGCATCCAGTCCCGTCATCACCAGCAAGCCGCGGTAGGAAGCATAATCGTTAATGCGGAAGTTGTGCGAAGCAACTGGGCGGATCTTGGCATAACCGTCTGCATTCTCGGCGGGCAGCTCGTAAAACGTTCCGTGGCAGTTGAAAAGGTCGCGCTCGGTGGCTACCTCGCGACAAATCCGCAATGCGCCCTCGTTTGTCAAACCTGTGAATGCATCATTCCCCAGCGGCAGCCGCCAGCGTCTTCCCTTATCATCCACCACCAGCACCGAAGAAGCGTCAACCGTAACCACTTTCTGCGGGATAGCAAATTTGGTTCTTACAAAATCCAACGTTTTCGCATCGTCTTTTCGCATCAGTTTCATATCTGCGTCCAGCTCGTAGTAGCCCGTTTCCTTCGGTGCGCTTCCGCTGTAATCCATCGCAGCCAATGCCATGGTGCGGCGGTTTTCGCCCAGTCCGTAGATCAGCCCGCCCATGGTTTTGGCATTGGAAGAAAGCGACAAACCGTTGAAAATAGCATCGTGCGTACCCGTACGCTGGTCGGTGTCCGAGTAGTAAAAGTGCGCAGTAACATTCGTGGCAGTTGCGGCTTTCAGCCTAATCCACTCGCCCGTTTCTGCATTTGTAAAATCAATGCGTTTGGCGCCTTTCGCAGGTACTGAAACGGATTTCAATGCAGACCAGCTCCCTTTTCCATTCTTGTCAACTTCCAAGGCAAAGCTTACTTCACTATCTCCATGATTTTGAACCCAAACCGACCTCTGCGGCCAGCCTGCAAACAAAAACGGCTCTGATAATTCGCCTGCTTTTACATTTTCCTTCAACCAAACAGAACCTTCGGCTGTATTCGGTCCGAGTTTATCGGGCTGATCGAGTGAGGTAAACCAAAGGTTGGAGTTAGACTGGCCGGGACCTTCAATGCCGCCTTTCGCTTTTCTTTTGTTCAAAAATTCGCGTTGCGCCGAATCATCGCAGCCGAACACGAGCTGATCATTCCAGCGGGTATAATCGCCGATTACTTTCAGGTAAGCCGAGCGTGGACGTATTCCCCTGGCATTTTCGGAAGTGAAAGTACCCGGAAACTGCCAGAACATACCGTGCATCGTCATCAGATAATCAGGCTTCGCGGCTGTCCCCACGTCCCGGATGCGCGGCCATTCGGTATTCCAGCCGTGCGCACCGTCGTAGGCGTGACTGGCTTTTGGCAACCTGTAAAAAGTCCATTTCCCATTGTCGCGCACACCCAGCAGCACCGACTTATGGTCCCAGCCCGTCGCCCAGATCGGGTCCGTTGCTGCATTTTTATTTCCGTAAATACCTCCGGGGCCAGTCACTTCCACAAATTGGTTACGGCGCACTACCTTCCAGTCTTTCCCGTCCCACTCCGCCAGCACACCCGATTCAATATCAAAGTCAATCTCGGCGCGTTTTCCAGGTTCACCGTTATTGGAATAAACCACTACGCCCTGTCCCGAGTAAAAACCCTTTCCGTGCGTGCCAGGAAGCAATCCTTTGAACTGGTAAGTAGCTTTATCAGCTGCTTTGGCTCGGTCCACATTCCCGTCTTCGTAAAGCATGGTCGGTTTCAGCGAAGCAACATCTACTTCGTAAACACCCTCTTCCATGGTACCGTAAAGGATTTTATTTTTAGGGTCGGTCAAATGCCTTGCATTGCCTGTGTGCCTGCCGGGCATTTCCTTGTAAGGTATCACCCGCACATTGGACTTTTCATCAATCGCATAAGGCCCGATAAAAAGCTGTTTGCTTTCATTGTGGATCATGCGGTTGGCCGGGGTACCACCAATACTACCAGGGAAAACGGCCTGTTTCAAATCCGCGCTGATCTCATACAACTTATCCGAAGAACCAAAAGGCAAATGCGGGCCGTAAGTAATGACCCAAAGCTTGCCCGCCCAGGGTACCACCGCCCCCGTGCCGCATTCGCCTTCATTGTTGTACATCGCCAGGTGCGGGTAAATCCCGCTGAAAGACGGTTTGCCTTTGAGCTGCGCCTTTGCAGCATGCCCGCAGAGTACCAGCCAACCCAGCAACAGGGTCAGGAGTGAATATCTTTTCATCAAAACAATCATTAAGCTTATTGGAAATGGAAAAAATGAAAACTAGTAACCGGGGTTCTGCGTGACGTTGGTATTTACCCTGCGTTCCACAGCCGGGATTGGCCAGAGGTATTGTCGGCTTTTGTCAAAATTCCGCTGCGCGAGCACTTTTACGTCGGTACCAAATCCCGAATAATCGGCGATACCATCTTCATCAAGCGGCGTTACACCAGGGAAAGGCCATTTGGCGCGGTTTTGTGCAGCCGGATCGGGCAGGCCGATGACGGGGCGGGTAAGTACTTTCTCGGCGAGCTTCCAGCGGATCAGGTCCATGTAGCGCAAGCCTTCGCGCGGAAATTCCACGCGCCGCTCCCGGCGGAGAACTTGTCGTAATGCATTCGCGCTGGTGGCGGTTACTGCCGGATACGATTTGGTATCTTCAACCGCTGCTCCGTAAGCCCGCGCCCGAACCAGGTTAATCGCGTTCAAAACGGTGGCATCAATTTCACCCAGTTCGATCTTTGCCTCGGCGTATGTGAGCAATATTTCTGCATAGCGGAATATGATTGCGTCATTGTCTTCCACGAGCCTGTCCGCCCAGGTTTGGTCAATGCCTTTTTTCCACAAAAATCCTGTAAAACTTGCGAATGCAGCTACTGCACGGGTGTCTTTGTTGGGTACCTTCCTGTTTTCCTTCGAACTGAAAACCTGTAAAGAGTCCGGGTGCGGCGTATAATTGTAGCCCAGCCATTGAGTGTTGAACTCGACTACTGTGGCTGTGAGGCGGGGATCGCGGTTTGTAAATGGGGCTTTCGGATCGTACAGCGGCGATTCGTCTATCGGTTTTCCGTCAATGCATTCATAAGCGTCGACAATATCCCGGGTGGGCAACTGTGCGCCGAAGCCGCCTGCATTTCTTGAAATATTATCCTGCACATAGGCCGCATTTCCGAACACCTGCTGTTTCTCGTCGCGTGGAATACTGATAATCAACTCCTTGCTCATTTCCCCAGCCCGGGTAAAAAGCGGTGCGTAGCTCGGATGCAGCTCGTAGCCTGCGCCTAAGTCCATAATTGCTTTCGCCGCATCGCGTGCGATCGCCCATTTGCCCATATACAAAGCAGTACGCGACTTAATGGCGAGCGCGGCTCCTTTTGTCAGCCTTTTCGTCTCCGCCGCCGCGTAGGTAACCGGAAGGTTTTGGGCTGCAAAATCAAGTTCGGAGAAAACAAATGCAAGTATCTCATCTTTGTTCGTCCGTGCGACCGTATACGATTCTTCCAGCAGGAGCGGCTCGGTAAGCAGCGGCACATCGCCGAAATGCGTGATCAACCGCGAATATTGGTAAGCGCGGATCAGGCGCATCTCTGCTTCCAGCCTGAGGAGCGTCGCAGCAGGTGTGCTGGCAGCTGCACGGTCTTTATTGGCTATAAAAGAATTGGCGCGTGCAATTGCCTTGTAGGAATTGAGCCAGAATGTCTGCACAGCTGCATCGTCGGCATTCATCGTGCCGCCGATTACTGCATTGGTAAGCTGGGCGCGGTGCCACTCATTGTCGCTGAAAAGCTCATTGTCATTCGACCAGAATGCAGTCCTGTACAAATCGTTCACTGCCAGTTCAAGCTCCGTCTGGTTGGAATAAAAAGTACCCGTGGAAGCTTCCGATAAAGGGTTAAGATCCAGTGTGTGACAGCCCGAAAGTGCCGTCGCCACGAGAAAAGTAAATGCTATTTTTTTCATGAGGTAAATGCCGGGTTGGGTTTAAAAACGAATGGTTGCGCCTGCCATGAGCGTGGTGACGATCGGGTAAGAATAGCTGGCCGATTCCGGATCGAGGTACTTTGGAAATTTGCTCAGCGAGAAAATATCATTCGCCGACAAGTACAACCGCAAACTCTGCACACCCGCTTTTTTGATCATATCCTGTGGCAAAGTGTAACCCAGCGTGATGTTCTTCACCCGGAAATAACCCCCATTGATCAGCCAGTAATCCGACAGCGTGTAGTTGGCTGCATTGGAAGTACGCGAGAGTCGCGGGTAAGTCGCACGCAGGTTTTGTTCAGGCGAATTGTTGGCACTCCAGAACTTGCCCACCATATCCGCGGGCATATTGCCAAACGCTTCTGCAAAAGGCTGCACCGCGTCACTGTTCAGGCGAGACAACTTTTTAGCAACTCCCTGAAAACTCACCCCGAAATCAAACCCGCTATAATCTGCCCGCAGGTTACCGCCGTACAAGTAGCGTGGTAAGGCGCCTCCGAGGAGCACTTTGTCGTCGGTTGTGATCTTTCCGTCTTTGTTCACATCCACATACCGCACGTCGCCCGGTTTGGTGGTCACATTCAGCACCGGCGCTCCGGTAATTTCATCCGGCGTCTGGAAAAGCCCGTTGGACAAATACCCAAACCACTCATTGTACTCGCTTCCATTGCGGATAATCTGGTCGCCGCGGAACTCCGTGCCTCTCAGGTCGCCAACGGTCGATTTGGCATCTGATAAATTTGCGGCTACCGAGTATCCGATTTTGCCAATCCGGTCGCGCCACGCTGCTTCCAGCTCCCAGCCTTGTACTTTTAATGTACCTGCATTCTGGTTCGGTTTGTCGAAACCTAAATACAATGGAATATCGAGCGGGAGCAGGATGTCGGTAGTCGTTTTCTTGTAATAATCCGCCGCAATGGTCAGCCTGTCGTTCAGGAATGCTGCATCCAGACCAAAATCAAGCGTCCTGCTCGTTTCCCAGGAGATATTTTCAACAGCATAAACCTGTTGCCCGCCGCCCGTCAGCGGCACTACGCTGCCGTTTTGGTAAAAGAGCGCGGTAGTAAAATCAATGGTCGCCAGGTAAGGATAGTAAGCCGGGTTATTGTCTTTATCGAGCAGCCGCTCATTGCCCGCCTCTCCCCACGAACCTCTCAGTTTCAGGAACGAAAGCCAGCTGCTGCCTTTCATGAAATTCTCTTCGGAAATGGTCCACCCTGCCGATACGGAGGGGTAAACCGCTCTCCGGTAAGCAGCCGCAAACCGCGACGAAAGATCGGAACGAAGGTTACCTTGCAGGAAATACTTGCTCTTATAATTGTACTGCACTCTCCCAAAAAACGAATGCAATCCTGATTCATTAGCACGGCCTGAGTTGTCGCGCAGCTCTGTGGAACCCGAATTCAGGTAAGGAAAGCTGGTCAATGCAAAGCCACTTCTTGACGCAGTAAGCTCTTCCAGCGAGCGGTAATTTTCTTCAAAACCTGCCAGTATATCGATGGTATGTGCGCCATTGATCTCCTTCACGTAGTTGGCAAGCAGCTGTCCATTGATACTTACCGCTTCCGAACGGCCTTCGGTAAGTACCGTGCGCGCCTGGTTCACAATGGTACTTGGCGTTCCGTCAGGATTGGTATAGCGGATCTGTTTGGAGAAATACTTGTTTTTATCAAGATCAAAAACTGGCGCTACCAATGCAGTGACCGTCAGTCCCACTACCGGCTTGTAGTTGAATGAAATCCGGCCTCCTATCTGGTTGGACAAGCTTCTGGTAAAACCACCGTCGCGCAGCTTGGCAAGCGGGTTTCTTCCATCTTTTCCGAATGCAAACCTTCCGTCCGAATACACATCGTCGTAGATCGGCGGCATGACCCTGCCTTCGTAGATCGGGTTAAAGTCACTGTTAGGCAGCTCATTGGCATTTCCCTTGTTGTTTGTTCTTTTATAAAAAACATCCAGGTTTACACCAATTTTGTCGTTCACCTGCAAGTCGTTATTGACCCGGAAGAGGTAGCGATCGTAAGAACGGTTGTCGTAAAACGCGCCGGCACTGGAATAGCCCAGCGAAGCTTTGGTTTTGATCTTGCCGGTTCCCATTGTAAACACCAGATCGTGACGCTGGCGCGGCGCATTTTTGCGGGTGATCAATGCGCGCTGCCAGTCTGTATTCGGGAATTCGTCGGGATTCGCCCGGTTATTTACCAGGTATGAATCTATAAAAGCCTGCGCAAATGGTCCCGTACTTGCGCCGTCGTTGGTGGTTTGTTCATTGAAATACCGCATATAATCCTGCACACCCACATATTCCGGCATAGCGGTTGCCCGCTGTACCCCGTATTCATAGGTATATTCCAAACTTCCCTGTCCGTTCTTCGCCCTTTTTGTCGTAACCAAAATCACCCCTGCCGCGCCTCTTGACCCATAAATGGCGGCCGAGGCTGCATCTTTTAAAACGGTAATGTTCTCCACATCACCCGGATTTACATTATCAATGCTGCTGACCGGTACACCGTCCACGATCACGAGGGGATTGTTGGTACCAATGGTAGTAATACCCCGGATCAGAATATTGGAACCTGCTCCCGGCGCGCCGCTGCTGCGTGTAACCGACACACCCGCTATACTGCCCTGCAATGCTTCGGAAACCTGGATGGTCTGCCGGCCGGCTACTTCCTTAGAGCCGATGGATGAAATGGCGCCGGTCAGATCCTTCTTCCTTTGTGTACCATAACCTACCACCACTACTTCCGATAAAGCATTATCTTCCGGCTTCATGGTAATATCCAGGGTGGATTGTCCCGAAGGAGATACCTCCTGGCTCTGGTAACCTACAAATGAAAACGTGATCGTGACCGGGCCCTGGTCAGGAATAGTCAGCTTGTATAAACCGTTGGCGTCGGTGGCTGTACCGCGCTGGGTTCCTTTAATAACGATGCTCACACCGGGTAACTCCTTTGCAGCCTCGTCTGTAACTTTGCCGGTCAGCTCCCTGGTTTGCGCCATCAATGGTGTAATTCCAAAGAGCAACATGACAAAACCTAGTAGAGTTTTTTGTCGCATATTTTTCTGATATTTAGGTTTAGCCCAGATCCGCGGATCTGGTAGTGAGGATAAATTTGAGTTAGCAAATATAATTTTGCATAATACGGGGATCCGAAAAAGGGCTTGACCAGCTGCATGTACAAAATTATGGACAAGTCAAATCGTTACAAATCAGGTTTTTAGAGTAAAAGCAATATGGAGAATGGACAAGGTCAGGGCAGCCAGTTAGACCACCTTGACTACGGGTGTCAGCTGATCAGCGAGATCTATGGCAAGCCTGATATTCCGGAATGGACCAACAGCGACTATATCCGGCTGAGCAGTATACTTTACAAGAAGACGCACGTACAGATCAGTCCGAATACGCTGAAACGCATTTTTGGCAAAATCAAAACCGGAGACCGCTACTATCCACAAAAAGCAACCCGCGACGCATTGGCCAGCTACATCGGCTATCGTGACTGGGAGAGTTTTACGCAGGCCAAACCCGTTTCCGCGCAGCCCGATTTCTTCCCTGCGGCGCCGGTCGCCGAGGTACCTGTACATGAAAACAGGGTGCAAAAACAGTTAGTCAAAAAGCCGGTATCTACAAGATACGCATTCAAGATCGTGCTGGGCCTGATCTTCCTGGTCGTGCTGATCGGCGCTGCGGAGTTTTATGCTGAACGGTATGGAACACCAGCAGACGCCGCCCGCCTGATCTGCCGCAATCCCGTGGGCGGCAACCCGCATTCAGCCATATTCTCCATTGCCGGGGCCAGCCGGTACGAGGATACGTCCGACCGGCTCTATCTCGAATTCGGGGACGGAAGAAAAACCGCATTATCCCAGGCCGACAGCGTCGTTACGCACTACTACGAACGTCCGGGCAGGTACTATGCATTTCTCAAACTCAACAAACAGGTAGTTGACTCTACGGTTGTGTACCTCCATTCAAACGGGTGGACTGCTACTGCGGATATGATGCACGATACCACGCGCGTATATCCAGTGGAGATACCGGGGCTGTTCAAGGGCGGGAAAAATTTTGTGAGTGCCGGAGAAGTGGCGCGGGCTGGTGTCGACACCAACCGTACTTTCTTCGTCGATTTCAGCAACAGCCAGCCTACGGAGATCGACGGCGACAATTTTAATCTTGTAACGCGCATACAAACCTCGGCCGATCGCGCAGGCGTACGTTGCTCACAGGTGCAGCTGACGATTTTTGGAGAGTCCGCGCGGCACATGGTGGATGTGATGAAGCCGGGCTGTCTGCATTGGACCAAACTACAACTATCGGAAATCACCAAAGACGGCAAGCAGAACGGATTGGATTTCCTCGGCGCAGACTTTCGTGAGGGCGGAAAATTGCAGCTGCGGATTGAAAATAAGCGCGCCAAATTATACATCAACGATAAGCTCGTGTACGAAGGCGGTTACCAGCGCCCGCTGCACCGCATTTACGGTGTGAGCATTTCCTTCTCCGGCATCGGCAGCATCCATGCACTTTCGCTGACAGATAATAAATCGGGAAAAGCTTTCGCGGGTAACTTTTGAGTTGTTACATGTACCGGAAATAAAAAAAGCTTCCGGAACTGTTTATCTGTAAATTGCGTACCAAAATGGTACACAAAACTTACGATTATGTTAGTGATCAGCTCCCGTGAATTCCGCGACAACCAGAAGAAATACATGGACCTGGCCGATAGTAATCAGCAGGTCGTCATCCAAAGAGGGAAAGAGAAGGCTTATGTACTTACACCCATCGGTAAGGAAGACCGCTATTTCATGGATCCCCAGGTGATCGCTGAAATCCAGGAAGGCATTGATCAGTACCGCGCCGGGAAAACCACCAAAGTAGATAAAGCGGATTTTGATCAGTTGCTGGGCTTATGAGCTATCAAATAGCTTTTACTGATAAAGCGCTGAATGGGATTGAGAAACTGAAGAAGTCCGGGAACAAGCCTGTGTTGACGAAAATTCGGAAGCTGCTTGACGAGCTGACTGAACACCCGTATACCGGCACTGGTCAGCCCGAGCAGTTAAAATATGATATGGCCGGCTTCTGGTCCCGTAGGATCAGCCAGGAACACCGCCTTGTTTATGCCGTAGACGAAAACACCATCACGGTCACGATCATTTCAGCTAAGGGGCATTACGAGTAGTCCCATGCCTGTCTCCCCCAAATAGCCAGAAAATTCCCCTGTACCACTCCCAAATTAAATAGCGTGTGCGCAGCAACGCAGTCCTCCCCTGTGAGCGACTTGGGAAAATGTAGCTCAATTTACTCCTGGATCAATTTTTATATAATTACAATTTAGGAAAATTGACTCTATCAGAAACTTTATGACCCTGAAAAAAGCGCGGAGGCGCATTGCGATTATCGGAGGCGGACCAAGCGGCCTTTTCATATATAAGAAGTTGATCAGATCGAAGAAGCGCTACGATATTGATATTTTTGAAAAAACAGAAACTCTCGGCGCAGGAATGCCTTACAGCAAACAGGGCGCCAATCGTGAACATATCACAAACGTGTCGGGCAACGAAATCCCTGAGCTCGTCACCACCATTCAGGAATGGATGAAAACGGTTCCCGAAAGCCGGCTTTCAAAATACAGCATTGATCCTACAAAATTTAACAAGTACCACGTTCTTCCCCGGCTGCTCTTTGGCGACTACCTTTCCGACCAGTTCCAGCTCCTGAAAGCGGAGGCGGATAAAAAAGGAATAAAGACTAACATCCATTACAACAGCCAGGTTTCGAATATCACCGATTATCCCACGCAGGAGAAGGTTCTCATTGAAATCGAAGGTAGCGAGCCGCAAGAATTTGACGCCGTCGTGATCAGCACCGGACATAAATGGCCGGCCCGGCACGAAGGAAAAATTGAAGGATACTTCGACTCCCCCTATCCACCCTCTAAACTGGAACTGAAACTGAACCACACCGTTGCGATCAAGGGAGCTTCGCTGACGGCGATAGATGCGATCAGGACGCTGGCGAGACAAAACGGACGCTTTTACTGTGACGAACAAAACAAGCTCGTTTACGAAAGCGACAAGCAAAGCTCACGCTTCAAGATCATGATGCATTCCCGGAACGGGCTGCTGCCTGCGATCAGGTTCCACCTGGAAGAGCCGCAGGTCACGGGCAAATCCCTGCTTACCGACGAAGAAATCATAAAGAAAAGAAAGGAAAACAATGGATTCCTGCCGCTGGATTATGTTTTTGAAAAGAACTTCAAGGAAGGTTTCCGCGACGGACACCCCGAGATCTATCGCAAAATCAAGAACCTGACTATGGAGGAATTCGTGAAAATGGCGATGGATATGCGCGAAGGAAAGCCGCCATTTGAGCTTTTCAGGGAAGAATATAATGAAGCATTGAAGTCCATTGAACAGCGCGAGTCCATTTACTGGAAAGAAATGCTGGCTGAGCTGAGCTTTTTGCTTAACTACCCTGCCAAGTACTTCTCCGCCGAAGATATGATGCGCCTCGACACGGTATTGAAGCCGCTCATTGCCACGGTAATCGCATTTGTGCCCCAGAGCTCCTGCGACGAGCTGTTTGCATTGCATGAAGCCGGAAAGCTGGATATCATATCAGTTGGTCACGGCGGTGAGACCATACCCCAAAAATCGGGAGGCATCGTTTACAAATACACGGGTGAGGATGGAAAAACCTACCGCAAGACATTCCGCACGTTTGTCGACTGCTCCGGACAGAAGGCTTTCTCGTTTGAAGAATTTCCATTTAAGGGTTTGTTAATGAAAAAGTCTGTCAGCGAGGCACATCAGCGATTTCAGTCTCAGGAAGTTGGGTTTAAAATGCTGAAAGAAGGCGATGAAAGGATTGTACGCAATGCAATAGGCGACTATTTTCTGAAAGTACCCGGCGTGGCGATCAATGATTGTTTCCAGATCGTCAATGAATACGGCGCGCCAAACGACCGCGTGTATATCATGGCGGTACCCTATATCGGCGGCCATAATCCCGATTATTCAGGGCTGGACTTCTGCGAGCAGGCATCCCAATTTATCGCTGAAAAGATAGACGAGACAAGCCTATGACAGATTTCCCGCCCACGCTTTCTGAAATATGGGTTTATCCGGTAAAATCACTTGGTGGGGTAAAGCTGAGCACGGCACAGGTGGAAGAGCGTGGGCTGCAATGGGACCGAAACTGGCTGATCGTGGATGAAAACGGTGTTTTCCTTACCCAGCGCGAACACAACAACATGGCGCTGATCGGTGTGGCGATAAATGCAGATGGTTTGGAAATTTTTAATAAAAACAACTCGCAGGATTGCATTCAGGTACCTTTCGATCCCGTCACTGATCACGAGAAAGATATCAAGATCTGGAAAGACCGATTAACTGCCTGCACGGTATCTGACGAAGCCGACAAGTGGCTTTCCGTGCAGCTGGGCAGGAAAGTACAGCTTGTGAAGCTCCCGAAGTCCTCGTCGCGCCTCTCGCCGCCTGGACTTGGGAGTGTTCAAAAGCGTGTCAGTTTTGCCGATGATTTTCCATTTCTCCTCATTTCCGAAGCTTCCCTGGCCGACCTGAACAGCAGGCTCGCACACCCGGTTACCATGGACCGTTTCCGTCCCAATTTCGTAGTCGCGGGCACTTTGCCTTTTGAAGAAGATTCATGGAAAAACATCTCGATATCCGGCATTGATTTTGAAGTAGTATCTCCCTGCGAAAGGTGCGTGGTAGTGACGGTGAACCAGCAAACCGGCCACCGCAGTCCGGAGCCGCTCAAAACGCTGGCCGGCTACCGCAGGTCCGACAAGAAAATTCGTTTTGGTCAGAACGTAATTGGGCTGGGAACGGGTACCGTCAGCACAGGCGATTCCATTATGGTAATTGAGGCTGATCAGTAAGACTTTCCAGGAAGTCAATCACCTGCGCAATCTCTTCTGGAGTCAGGTTCAGCTTATCAGCAGCCAGTGTCTGATTAGGTACATTGATCTTCAAACCCGCACCTCCCCCTTCGTTATAAAATTCCATTACCTGCTGCAAAGTAGTGTAAGCGCCATTGTGCATGTAAGGCGCAGTTTTCCCGATGTTCCTGAGCGTACTTGTCTTAAATGCGTGCTGCCACTGCGGGAAACGGTTGTACTTACCCCGGCCCTTGTCGGTGTCCATGACCGGGTGCACAAAATCCGCATTGCTGGTAACTCCGAGTACTTCCGATTCGGTGCGCTGATAATCCGGCGGCACGGTACCGTTAAACAGGGGCACAAAGTGGCAGGTACCGCATTTGGCTTTGCCCATAAATACATTGAAACCAGCCACCTGACTGTCTGTCAATGCTTTTTTCTCGCCGCGCATATACCTGTCAAAAGGAGAATTAAACGGGCTGAGCGAGCGGACAAAAGTGGCTAGCGCATTCTGGACAAAGACCGGTCGGATACTGTCAAGCTCGGGATAAGCTTTTGTAAATAGCGCGCTGTACTCCTTATCAGCGGTGAGCACACGCGAAAATTCCTTCAAAGAACCACGCATTTCATCGGTATTGTGGATCACGTCCGCCGCCTGGTCTTCCAGAGAAGGTGACCGCAGATCGTAGAACATATTTTGCTGCAAAGCCGCATACATTACCGTGGGTGCATTGCGGAGAATCGGATTGTCCGCCGCGCCATTACTTGTTTTCAGTCCGTCGGTATAAGCGAGCGCCGGATTGTGGCAGGAGCCGCAGTTTGTTTTCCCATTGCCCGATATGCGTGCGTCAAAAAAGAGCTTTCTACCCAGCGCGACCCGGTCTGCGGTGGCACTGAACCGGCTCACCGACACCATTGCTTCGGGATCGAATGCATTTTTCTCAAAAAGCGTCGCGGCATCGCTGCGCAGCAACTTGCGGTCTTTGCTAAACGGAATGGATGCCAGTACCTGGTTTTCGTGCAGGGCTTCGCAAAAAGGATTGATGTGTTCGGTAATAAATCCTGCCCGGTCAAAACTGTTAAAATCTTTGTTCTTGTCTAAAAATTTCACGGCATTCTCAATGCGCTCATGCAGCTGGTCAACTTCCGGTAACGTATTTTGATAAAAGCCGAGGTAATCTTTGGCAGCGAGCAGCACCACTTTACTTTCCGCGATTGCATTGCCCGATGCCGGTGTATCAAAACCAGAGATACCGAGCGAAATCAGCCTGAACATTTCCAGCCGTATCGCGTCCAGCACGTGCGAGTCCGTGATCCTGATATCAGTCCATAACATTTTCATCCGCTTGCTGTTCACCTGCAACTTCCGGACGTGGCGGACCAGCTCGTCGCGGTCCAGCGGCTCGTCGGTATAGATCAGCTCCTCGATCACCTGTAAGCCACCCGGTTCAAAAACGGCATTTTCCTCATCCTCCACTTCATCCAGCGGCGCGCCATTTACCAGTCTGACAGTGGTAGGAAAAAAGTACTCGGCAAAAGCCTCTGTTTTCTTGTAATGCAGCCTGAGTTCGAGAAACTTCTCCTGCAATTCGGCTTTGTCGGAGCTGGTACGTACATACCCCAGGAAATCTTCATTCCTCGCAATGAGCGTATTCAGATCTCCCAGAAACTGTGCATAGACTTTGTCACTTGCATCGCGTCCGCCAGAGCAGCCAGCCACCGCCAGCCAGGCCGACAAGCAGCCCATGAACACCAAAAATTTCTTCATACCTGTATAAGTACAAAGGAAGGCTCCGTTGCGGAACCTTCCCGATGTATGCCTTTCTGAGCAATTATTGTTTGATACCTCTTACGATTACGGTTTGGCCGCCTTCTTTGTTGGTAGAAATGCCGCTTCCGTCAGCGCCTTTGTATTTTTCATCCTGCCACGTGTGCGGGTGCAGGTTGATCATGAAAGTTTCAGGGATACCTGTTACTTCCGAAATATCGATCATCGCGCCGTATTCCCAGGTACTCAGTGAATTGTTACCCACAGAATTGTATTTCGCATTGAATGTCGGATCGTTGCGGCGGTGGTTCATGCGGAGCATTGCCTTGCTTTCTTTTGTAGCAATGTTATACTGCCAGATCGTACCGTCGTGGTCGTTGTCGCGGTAAAACGAATCGCCGTCTTCCTGTACATACACGTAGTTTTTGGTCACGCAGATATTGTCAGGGTTCACGATGAAGCTGCCTGGTTTATCGGCACCGTCCATAATGATGTTCAGCTTTCCTTTCAGGGGGTTGGTTTTGTCAAAAGCAAGGTGGTACACGCGCCCCCACATATTCTTGCCTGCTACCGGCGTCACTTTATCAGGCTGGCTTACCCCTGTCGCCGTAAAGTAGATATCGCGCCCGGCACCATTGCCGCCTTTTACGTAATCGATATCCTCAACGCGTGCAAACTGGATCATTTTCTTGTCCACGGTCTGCGCCTGCAACTCTGTACCGGTACTTGTTTTTACATTGTCAAAAGGCACAAATTCTACATCGTAGCTTTGTCCTTTTACCATATCTGTCTCCACGCTCTCCTGGTTGGTACGGCGCAATGCATATAGTTTACCATTGTTCAAATCGCCCACTACATCGGATACATAAGCGACCAGCTGTCCGTTTGTATCATCTTCACCAATGATGATCACCGTTTTTCCGGGAAATGCATCTTTCGGAAGTGGTACCGCGTTTTCAGCATTCCATTTACCGAATGCAGCCACAGTACGCGACTTATTTTTCTTGTCAGCCGGCGCGAAAGGATCAATCGCGTGTGTCATAGATTCAGAGTTGGATTCTCCGGCAGTAAGGAATACCGGTCCGAAACCGTGCTCTTCGGGCGTCGCCATGGTAGCAGAGCAAAGTCTCCATTGTCCGCCTTCCGCATCCACGATATACTCGCCTTTCACCGGTTTCAGTTCTTTATCGAGGTAAACGCGCGACACAGAAAACAGGATTTCGTGGTTGTTGATCATCACGAATCCTTCGCCATTCGGGTTTTTCATGAATGCGCCGCCGTCTGGCTGTGCGCCGTAGATGAAGTCCGGCGATTCGGGAAGCTGGTCGTCGGAACTGATCAGCGTAGTGATTTTCAGGTCTTCAAATCCTGACAGCGACTGGACCAATGCGGGGTTTACCGAGCGGTTTACAAGTTTGTCAGGATCGACGGGCTGGTTGGTATGGTCCTGCAATGCGCATCCTGAAAACGTCATAGACGCCAGAATGATGGAAGCTGCGCCGGCAGCCTTGGAGAAAGTAAGATGTCTGGTCATGGTGAGTTGTTTTCACAAAGCTATCCTGCCAACAATACCTGGCAGTTAAGCCAGTGTTAAGCAATTGTGATCCTATTCTGCGGGTCTTTGAAAATCAGCAAAAACAAACCCTCCCTGACTCCCTGTTGCACATCTTATCACCTTATATTTGCCGCCACATGAAGCTGCTTTACTACATATTATCGCTCTACACGATCCTGCTTTCCTGCATTCCCTGTCAGGATGAAGCGCCGGAACCGGTCAGCGAGGTATATGTCGCCAGTATCCGCGCCGATCATCCTGACGATACGCACGCAGCATTGGATTTATGCTCTCCCTTTTGCATTTGTACGTGCTGCGCCGGAATCACTTTACAGCAGGTACCCGCAGCTTTACCAGAAGCAACTTCTTCCCTCATTTTTCAGGACCGGTTTGATACCTATACCAGGCCGGGCCACAGCGAAAACCTGAACAGCATCTGGCAGCCGCCCAGGGCTTAGTGTACCCCGTTTGTTGTTTTTGCAAATGCCGGAGCTTTCGCGTCGGCAGTAGCGCATTCGTACACACCAATCCCATTTAAAATGCTGGATAAAATCATCCGTTTTTCCATTCACAATAAACTTGTGATCGGGATATCTATGCTTGCCCTGGTCGCAGGAGGCATTTATTCACTTACCCAACTCCCCATTGATGCTGTTCCTGATATCACCAATAACCAGGTGCAGATTATCACCACAAGCCCCTCTCTGGCGGCCCAGGAGGTAGAGCGGCTCGTTACCTTCCCGGTTGAAACGGCCATGGCCACCATTCCGAATACCGAAGAGATCCGGTCTATATCCCGGTTCGGACTGTCGGTGGTTACCATCGTGTTCAAAGATCAGGTCGACGTTTACTGGGCCCGGCAGCAGGTTTCTGAGCGGCTGCAAAGTGCCGCGGAACAGATCCCGCCCGGTACCGGCACACCCGGACTTGCGCCCGTCACGACCGGCCTCGGCGAGATATACCAGTATGTGCTGCATACCAAACCCGGATTCGAAAAACAGTACCCTCCCATGGAACTGCGCAGCATTCAGGACTGGCTGGTGCGCAGGCAGCTGCTCGGTACCGAGGGTGTAGCCGACGTGAGCAGCTTCGGCGGTTTTTTGAAACAATATGAAATCGCCATTGATCCGGTGAAACTCAGAAGTGCGCAGGTGACCATGAGCGATGTTTTTACCGCATTGGAAAAAAACAACCAGAATACCGGCGGGGCTTACATTGATAAAAAACCAAATGCCTATTTCATCCGCAGCGAAGGGTTGATCGGCAGTCTGGCGGACATTGAAAGGATCCGGGTAAAAGAACTTGGAAACGGACTCCCGCTCCGCATCAGGGATATCGCTACGGTACAGCTTGGCGCGGCAGTGCGCTATGGCGCGATGACCCGAAATGACGAAGGCGAAGTAGTGGGCGGACTGGTACTGATGCTCAAAGGCGCGAATGCGTCCAAAGTGATCGGGAATGTAAAGGAAAGGATTGCGCAGATCAGCAAATCGCTGCCGGAGGGCGTGGTAATAGAGCCTTTTCTGGACCGTACCAAGCTGGTGAATAAGGCAATCAGCACGGTTTCGCGTAACCTGATCGAAGGCGCATTGATCGTCATTTTTGTCCTGATCCTGTTGCTGGGCAACCTGCGGGCGGGGCTGATCGTAGCATCTGTGATCCCGCTTTCGATGCTCTTTGCAGTGACGATGATGAACCTGTTCGGTGTATCGGGCAACCTGATGAGCCTCGGGGCGATTGATTTCGGGTTGATCGTCGACGGCGCGGTAATCATCGTGGAAGCGACCCTCCATCACATGGCGGCCAGGAAACTGACCGGCAGACTCACGCAGGACGAAATGGATGCAGAAGTTTATGCATCAGCCTCCAAGATCCGCAACTCGGCCGCATTCGGCGAAATTATCATTTTGATTGTGTACCTGCCGATACTTGCACTGGCTGGCATTGAAGGCAAGATGTTCAAGCCGATGGCGCAGACTGTCAGCTTCGCCATTCTCGGCGCATTCATTTTATCACTCACCTATGTACCCATGATTTCAGCGCTTTTTCTGAGCAAGGAAAATAAGCCAGCCCTCCATATTTCCGACCGCATTATCGCATTCTTTCACCGCAGGTACCTGCCCGCGCTCGCATTCGCGCTGAAAAACCGGCTGGGTATCATAGCAGGTTCTTTACTCCTCTTTGGCATTTCGCTCTGGCTTTTTCTGACGATGGGCGGCGAGTTTATCCCGCAGCTTGACGAAGGCGATTTCGCCATTGAAATGCGTGTGCTGACGGGAAGCTCGCTATCAGAGACGGTAGATGCCAGTCAAAAAGCGGCGGGTTTGCTGAAAAAGCATTTCCCGGATGAGGTAGTGGAAGTGGTCGGCAAGATTGGCTCTTCCGAGATACCTACTGATCCTATGCCGGTGGAAGCTGGCGATATCATGGTGATTCTGAAAGAAAAATCGGAATGGACGAAGGCGGCCGGTCGCGAAGAGCTGGCGGGCAAAATGCAGGAACTACTCACTAACACTATTCCCGGCGTCACATTCGGGTTTCAGCAGCCTATCCAGATGCGCTTCAATGAACTTATTTCGGGTGTAAAACAGGATGTGGCTGTCAAAATCTTCGGGGAAGACCTGGCGGTACTTGCCCGGGAAGCAAAGAAAATCGGCAGGCTTGCGGCGAGTGTGGAAGGTGCGGAGGATTTGTATGTGGAGGAAGTAAGCGGGTTGCCGCAGATCGTAGTGAACTTTGACCGGGATAAACTGGCGCAGTTCGGAGTCAATGTGGAAGACGCCAACCGTACGATCAGCACCGCATTTGCAGGGAGCAGCGCCGGACTGGTTTACGAAGGTGAAAAACGTTTCGACCTGGTCGTTCGGCTCGCCAGCCAGAACCGCCAGACGCTCGACGACGTGAAGGCGCTTTTTATCACCACCCCGCACGGAGAACAAATCCCGCTCAGCCAGGTAGCTGCTGTTGAAATGGTAACGGGCGCCAACCAGATCCAGCGCGAGGATACCAGGCGGCGCATTATCGTCGCATTCAATGTAAGAGGCCGGGATGTGGAGGGTGTCGTCAACGAATTGCAATCGAAAATCGACCGGGAAATAAAGCTGCCTGCCGGCTACTATACCACTTATGGCGGACAGTTTCAAAACCTGAAAGAAGCCAATCGCAGGCTGGGCATTGCGGTACCTGTGGCTTTGCTGCTCATTTTCGTGCTGTTGTATTTCAGTTTCAGGTCTGTGCGGCAAAGTGTGCTGATACTCTCGGCCATTCCGCTATCGGCAATCGGCGGAGTAGTTGCGCTCTGGGCGCGTGGTATGCCTTTCAGCATTTCTGCCGGGATAGGTTTTATCGCGCTTTTTGGTGTGGCTGTTCTGAATGGGATTGTACTCATTGCAGAGTTCAACTACCTCCGCAAACAGGGACTTTCGGATTTAAAAACGGTAATTTTCCAGGGTACAGAAACGCGCCTTAGGCCTGTGCTGCTGACCGCGCTTGTCGCTTCACTCGGATTTCTTCCCATGGCATTATCCAACAGTGCAGGCGCCGAGGTACAGCGTCCGCTTGCCACGGTGGTAATCGGCGGGCTCGTTTCGGCTACTTTGCTGACCTTGCTTGTGCTGCCCGTTTTATACCTGATTATCGAAACCCGCTTTGGCAAAAAACGCAGTAGCAAGCCGCTTGTTATTCTATTGTTATCTGTATTTGCGGTCAGTACAGCCAATGCGCAGGACAGTACCGGCACCAGAAAACTGACCCTGCCTCAGGCGATTGAAGAAGCAGTTTCCAAAAATCCGGAAATCAAATCCGGGCAATTTCTCGTGGGATACCAGGAAGAAATTTCAGGTACTGCGACTGAGATACCAAAGACAGAGCTATCCTGGATGGGCGGACAGTACAACAGCAGGAAGTTTGACAATCATTTTACCTTATCCCAGAGCTTACCCAATCCCGCCGTATCCAAAAAGCGAAAGGCATTGTTTGCAGAGCAGGTGAATGCAGCCCGCGCCAGCGTGGAAGTAACCAGGGCTGAGCTGGTCAAAAGTGTAAAGCAAATCTATTACCTGCAACGCTCGGCGAAGAGCAGGCAGCAGCTGCTACTTAGTGAATATGAACGTGCGAGCCGTTTTGCAGCGGCTGCCACGCTTCGTTTCATAGCAGGTGAGACAAACCAGCTTGAAGAGGCCGTGGCGAAAAGTGAAGTCGCTGAAATCCAGGCGAGGCTGGCGCAGAACAAAACCAGGCTGGTTAACCTGCAAAAGCAGCTTCAACTAATCGTAAACAGTCCCGGCCTGGTAGAAGCTGCGGAAGATTCCGTAGGCAAACCGGCTTTGACTTCCATTGCAACTGATGCACAACTTGTGAGCACCAATCCGCTGCTGCGTTTGCTGGAACAGGAGGTGGCGGTGGAGCGTCAGTCTGTGGCTTTGCAAAGAACTGCGCTGCTGCCTGATTTCAACATCGGTTACTTTAACCAGTCGCTGATCGGGAACCAGAATGTAAATGGAACAGAAATCTACTACGGCGGCGGAAAACGGTTCCAGGGCTTTCAGGCAGGTATTGGTATCCCGATTTTCAATGGAGCCGCAAAGTCGCGGATCAGGGCTGGCGAGATAAACCAGCAGATTGCAGCTACGCGGCTGGGCTTTGCGAGAATGCAGCTCGAAGCCAGTTTGCAGCAGGCTATGCTCACTTACCGGACCGATGCAGACAACCTTAACCTGTATGAACAAACTTCGCTACCGCTCGCGGAGGTAATCAGAGCCAATGCAGCAAAAGCTTACGAAGCAGGCGAGATCGGGTATGTGGAATTTTCGCAGGCAATTGCACGCGCATTCCGGATCCGGGAAACTTACCTCGACCTGCTCGAGTCACTGAACCAGTCGGCGATAGAGATTGAGTTCCTGCTCGACAAACCCTGAGCTTCCATTTAATCCCGGTTTTTAATCCAAAAAATATAACAATGAAAAATATAGCCATTTTAATAATCTTCATCTGCACGCTGACTTTTTGCACAAAAAAGGAAGCAGAGCAGCCGCACCAAACAGAAGAACATCACGAAGAGGAAAGCAACGTAGTGGAACTTACGAAGGCGCAGTACCAGACGGCCGGCATTGAGCTGGGCTCAATTGGTACCCGCAATCTGAGCGAGGTGATCAATGCGAATGGACTGATCGACATTCCGCCGCAAAACCTGGTAAGTATCTCCGCCCCGCTTGGCGGGTTTGTGCGGAAAACTGAATTACTGCAAGGTATGCATGTTAAAAAAGGGCAGCTGCTTGCGACGATTGAAAACCCAGATTTTATACAAATGCAGCAGGATTATCTGGAGACAGCCGGAAAACTGGAATATGCGGAGCTGGATTATACCCGGCAGGCGGCGTTGAGCAAAGAGAATGTAAATGCGCAGAAAACCTTTCAACTGGCTGCGGCAGAGGTAAAAACGCAGCGCGCGCGCCTAGCCGGACTGAAAGAAAGGCTGAAAACGGCCGGCATCAATATGCATATCTTGGAAAAAGGCACCATTGTGAACAGCGCGGCCATTTACGCCCCGATCAGTGGCTCGGTGACGACGGTGAATGTGAATCTGGGCAAGTATGTGAATCCGACGGATGTGATGTTTGAGATCGTGGATACCGATCATTTACACGTAGAGCTCTCGGTCTTCGAACAGGATATTCCTAAGCTGAAAATCGGGCAGCTGGTGCGGTTTACGGTCAGCAATAATCCCGGCAAATCGCATCTTGCCAAAGTTTACCTGATCAATCAGAAGATCAATGAGGACCGCACGGTGCGCGTGCATTGCCATTTGTCGAAAGATGATCCCGGCCTTTTGCCGCAAAATTTCGTTAGCGCGGTGATAGAAACCGGTGCGAACCCCGTAAGTGCATTGCCCAACGAGGCTATCGTCGATTTTGGGGGTAAATCTTTCGTTTTTATACAGCAGAATGAAGGGCAGCAAACCGGAAAAGAAGCGCAGGAAACGCATTTTATAATGGAAGAAATCAGCAAGGGAACTTCGGAAAATGGCTACACGCAGATCAAGTCACCGGCAGCGGCAAAGCTGAAAGATGCGCAGATTGTTGTCAAAGGCGCTTATTCACTTTTATCCAAACTGAAAAACTCGGAAGAAGACACACACGGGCACTAAGTACCCTCAGTGTTGCATTCGCACAACAAAAATGCGCCTGGAACAACCCGGCATATCTTTTGATGCCCTTACGCGTTCGAAGTCCAAAAACACTACCAACCGGACCGTTTGGTGCAATCAAAAATCAGCTTGATGAAAAAGAGATACGCGTTTTTACAACTCACATTTTTGCTCTTTTCAGGGGCCTGCTTCTCGCAAAAAAAACTGGCAAGTGTCGATCTCAAGGATCAGCTATGGTATAAAAACAGCGTGATTTACAACCTGGAAGTCGGTGTTTTCAAAGACAGTGACGGCGATGGTCGGGGTGACTTTACCGGGCTGATCCAAAAGCTCGATTATCTTACCGCGCTGGGCATCGACGCGATCTGGCTGGCTCCTTTTCAGCCTTCACCGGGTCAGGATGACGGGTACGATGTGGCAGACTTTTATGCCGTGGACGAAAAGCTCGGCACGCCGGGCGATTTTGCTGAATTTATGTTCCAGGCGCAAAAACGGGGTATACGGGTGATAATGGACCTGGTGATCAACCACACTTCCGAGCAGCATCCGTGGTTTAAAGCAGCGCGGCAGAGCAAGAACTCGCCTTACCGCGACTGGTACATCTGGTCGGAAAAGCTGCCGAAAGATTACGACAAAGGAATGGTGTTTCCGGGTGTGCAAAAGGCCGTCTGGACCAAAGATGCTTCGGGTGAATACTATTACCACAGGTTCTACGATTTTCAGCCAGACCTGAATTTTGCCAATCCGAAAGTGGTCCAGGAAAGTCAGAAGATCATCGGATTTTGGCTCAATCAGGGCATTTCCGGTTTCAGGCTGGACGCGGTACCATTCATTCTGGAAATTCCGAAGACTGGAAGTGATAAGCCGGAGCTCGACTTTCAGTTTTTGACAGATATCCGCCAGTTTGCACAAACGCGTAAGGCAGATGTGGCCATTCTGGGCGAGGCAAATGTAGTCCCGGAGGATACCAAAAATTACTTTGGAGAGAATGGAAGCGGCATGCACATGATGTTCAACTTCTTTGCGAATCAGCATTTGTTTTACGCATTGGCGACCGGAAACCTGGAACCGTTTAAAAAGGCGATTACCCTGACCCAGCAAATTCCACAAGCTTCACAATGGGCGCATTTCCTGCGTAACCACGACGAAATAGACCTGGGAAGACTGACCGACAAGCAGCGGCAGGAAGTTTATGCCAAAATGGGTCCCGACACGAGTATGCAGCTATACGACCGCGGGATCCGCCGCCGACTTGCACCGATGCTTTCCAACAACCGCAAACACCTGGAACTTGCATATAGTCTGCTGTTTTCCCTGCCCGGAACACCGGTGATCAGGTATGGTGACGAAATTGGGATGGGTGATGATCTGAGATTGAAGGAGCGGATTTCGGTACGTACGCCCATGCAATGGACTGCTGAAAAAAATGGAGGTTTTACCAGCGCGGATACTGCATTCAGGCCAGTGATCAGTTCGGGAGAGTATGGTTATCAAACCCTCAATGTGGCTCAGCAGCAGCGTGATCCGAATTCACTTTTGAGCTGGACGTCGAAGATCATCAGGCTCCGGAAATCCTGTCCGGAAATTGCATTAGGCACCTACCAGCTGCTCGAAACGGGATCGCCGCACGTATTTGCGATCAGGTATACATACGAAGGAAAATCGGTGGTGATACTGCACAATTTCAGTGACAAGCCGCAAAAATCAACCTTCACGCTGGAAGATAAGGACACCCTCTTCGACCTGATCAATATGGAGGATCAGAAACCTGCGGGAAACAAGTATACTGTTTCTCTGGATGGTTACGGTTACAAATGGTTCCGTGCGGGAGATGTGATGCGCTAATGTGCGATTCTTGAAAATTTGAGGATGTTCCCGCTGAAAAGATCATCGCCTTCATTTGAAATGTAAAGGCTGCCCTGCTTGTCAAACGCGATCCCCTCGGGCTGGATGAAAATGTTACCATCAAGCGGAAATGCGTCTTTTACTTTCCAGTTTGCATCTGTAATGACCAGCAGCTTGTTGACCGCCGAGAGGATATACCACTCACCGGTGACGGGATTGCGGGCCAGTGCGGAAGGCCGTAAGCCGCGCGCTACTTTTCCGTGAATAGCCGCATTTTTTTTTACATCGATACTGAATGTGGCAGATGCAAAATCCTTGTCGGGATCAAATGTATAACCAGTTACTGCGGTTTTAGAATCATCTCCCGGGCAGTTTTTACAAAGCACGAACAGCTTGCCTGACTCTTTGTCGGCGAACATTCCTTCGTACTCTCCTTTTGGCAGCAAACCTTTCAGCTCCCGCACATTTTCAGCTTCCTCAAATGCGCATTCAGCGAGTGGAAAGGTATAGATCACGCCATTGCTTTTGAGTATAAAAATCGCTTCTCTAAGTATGGAAATATCCTCATAATCGCCCTTTTTGGCGAATTTCGTGTGTGTTTGCCGGCTTACATCCCAGCCCAGCCGGAACACTTTTCCTTCTTCATCCTGCACGGCATACACCGTATCGCTGTTCCCATTGCGCAACGCGATCCCCGAAATCTCGAACAGACTTTCGGGCATATTGAACCTGTCGGGACTCGCCAGATCGTAATCGCCAGTGCGTACATCCTTCTTTTCGGATGCATTGCAGCTGACGAGCAACAGCACGATTATTGCGGGTTTGAGTAAAGAAGGCAAAAAACAAATACGGGTTAATTGCATTGGATTAATGTTCAAAAAGCAGGGAAGCCACTACAAAAGAGATCACAGAAACGATCACACCGAACATGAATACATTGTACCCGATGCGCAGCAAGCGATACTTTTTACCCAAAACCACCCCTTGTGAATACACGTCTTTTGTGAGAGAACCGTACAGGAACTCGCGGTCGTTCATCAGTCGCTGCATTCCGCCGGCGTAATCTTGGTACGACATTCTGTAAAAGTTGCCGAAGAAAAGCAGGTTCACACTTTTGTTATCAATATCCTCCTGCGAAAAAGTACCGTGCGGAATAGTAGGCCGCGTTGACAAAATGGAAAAAACCATTGTTACGAGGCAAACGGCCAGCAGCAAGGTAGTCGGGAAAATCAGGTAAGTATTATCTTCCAGCCGCCTGATCAGCACACTTAGCAACACCGAAATGATGATAGACGTGGTGGTAATCATAATATGCGCCTTGTTATCAGCCATATCACTCAGTCGCTGGTGATTATTTGAACTGATCCTGAACATGGTTTCAATGCCTTTGTCCGGCCGGTCCGATTTGGCTTTTTTCTCCTCAGCTACATTTGGCTGAACTTCCGTCGCTTTCAATGCAGCGGGCGGTTCACTGGTATCAGCGGCCTCTGTCTGTTTTTCTTTCAGCTTGGCGAGGTTTTTCTCTTTTTGCTTGTTCAGCAGGTCGCGGCAGTAATCTGTCTGGAACCGGTGGCTTTCAAAAAGCCTGATCGTGCTTTCGCGCCACTTTGCCTTGTCGATTTTATGACCGGCTTTCTGCTCGGCCTCTTTTCGCACCAGCTTGTTCCATTCACTGAACTCGGGGGTGCCGAGGTGGTACACGTCGGCGTCACATACGATCTGCTCCAATAAATCCGACGGGTTCTGCGGCCAGATCGTAGCCATAATGCACTGCTGCACTTTTTCGACGATCTCCTCTCCTATCCCTTCCGATCGCAGAAATGCTGCTGCCAGCCCGGCGCCGCGCTGCTCGTGTCCGGCTGTTTCGCCATTGACATAACCTGTGTCGTGGTACCAGGCCGCAGTCTGTACAACAAACAAATCCCGCTCATTCAGCTCATAGTGACCGCCGATCCGGGCAGCATTGGCCACCACCGACTCGGTATGTACCAGGTTGTGGTAACAAAGCTGCGACAGGTTTTTATTTTTGAAAAAATGATGAACACTGTGCCTTACCTTGTCGAGCTGATGCTGATAATTCATATAGATATTCCCGTTGTGCGGTTGAATGGTATAAGGTTGGACTTTTTGATCTGCTTATTCCGGAGTAACCTGGATCACTACTCTTCTGTTTTTTTCAGGTTCACTCTTCGAAACCAAACCGGCCGACCCAAGCCAATTTGTGGTTATCCTGGAATCTTTTATTCCCTTGTCTTTTAAATACTTTGCAACTGTTCTGGTTCTGTATTCAGACAATGTCAGATTTTTAGCTTCTTCACCAATATGATCGGTATAGCCGGTTATTGAAACTGCGAATTTCCCATTCGTCTTAATGATCTCAATAATTGAATCCAATACCATTATTGACGATTTATTCAATTTATATTCTGTTTGATTGAAATAGACGTTTTTTGTGAATGGAAATGCAATACGCGCTTTTTCATCACCTGAATCCAACTCTGGTTGTATACCATCAATCAAAAGTAAATTCAACCCTTTTCCGACCTGAATCTGTTTTTGCATAATTATTTCCTCGGACGAAGATGTAACCAAAACATCTATGGACGGAGATTTTTCCGTAACCCCCATAAAAGCACCGCGATGTCCTCTCTCTATCATTTGCTTTGGAAATTCAACCACACATTCCTTTTTTAAGAACTGAACGGTGTAGTCTTTTGATAAAGATTTGGCAGTCCCTATGTATAAGGCATCTTCAATGGACACTACTGCAGAGTCAAGCTGAGTAGCAGGCAAATCAAACAGAAACTCAACCTCAGACTTGGCTTTTCCGATAAAGCGGAC
>NZ_JBHYGF010000256.1:0-6207 GCF_051859145.1 Dyadobacter sp. | reverse complement strand
CATGCTCTTGCCAGGCTTGAACTTGCCGATTACCGTAATATACTGTAACGGGCGACCCAGAGTCTCTTTCGCAATCATCCAGCGGCGTGCATCGTGGTAACGCTGCTCTTCGTAGGCCATTTCAATGCGTTTCTCGTGACGGTAAGCATCTCTCAATGCAGTTCCCGAAGCCTTGATCGCAGGCATACCAGCGCGGTAGCGGATTCTGTTAAGCCAGGTCAATGCTTCCGCTTCCTGACCCAATTCGATGCTTGCTTCGATGTAGTTGAATGCTACTTCGGTCACACGAATAAAAGGCCATGGGATGTTCTGACGGTCGGTGTTGTCGTACAATGCAGGATTTGGGTCAATGAACTTACGCATATAGTATCCTGTGCGGCTACCATTCCAGTCTTCGATCGAGCTGCTGCGGGTATCCAGTCCTTTGCGGTTAAACAATGCACCTTTATCGTCAAGCAGGTCATAAGAACCTGTCTGGATCTGGTTCGCAGGATCTTTCGCGTCAGAAGGACGTGGTTTCCATGTTGCGCCATCGTACATCACAGTTGCGTAAAAACGAGGATCACGGTTTGCGTAAGGCATAGCCTTATGCGTTGGATTGGTCCAAGAGAAGTTCGTGCCGTCCATCATCTGGTAATCGTCCACCAGCAAACCGATAGGCGTATTACCAGCCCAGTTATGGTATCCGTTAGGACCATTGTTCAAGCCCATCTGGCGTGCGCCCTCGGCCAAACTTGGCACAAAATAGCGGCCAAAAATGATGTCGCTTGCAGCGGATGCATCAACTGACTTGTCAAGGCTACCTCCGCCCATTGAAAGAGAAACATAGTTCTGCTTGCCTTGTTCTGCTGTTACGGGTGCAGTCAGGTTAAGTTTGTATCCACCAGAGCCCGCATCCAGTGCAGCTTTCGCAGCCGCCTGAGCAGCCTGCCATCTTGCCTTACGATCGCCGGTAACATAACCGAGGAACTCAGGGTTTGGATAAGAACCTAAAACCGATGATTTAGCCTTTGCAGTAGCCATATCATGCAAATCACTTGCTGCGTAAAGCAATACACGTGATTTTAGCGCCAATGCGGCCACTTCCGTAGTGCGGCCTTTTACTTGCGTCTTGCCTTTGAGTAACATTGCCGCACTATCGCAATTCATTACAACAAATTTAACGCACTCTTCATAAGTATTGCGAGGCACAGAATAATCTTCGTTCAGGTTGTAGACCTTTGTAATAATAGGTACAGCACCGTAGTAGCGAAGCAACTGCTGATAGTAGTACGCGCGAAGAAAATACGTTTCTCCCATCAACCTTGCTTTCAGCGTCTCATCCGTAAAAGTAGCAGTCGGCAGGTTTTGCAATGCCAGGTTAGTGGCACGAATGCGGGTATACATTGGTCCCCAGCCGTAGGTATCGTCTACCCAACCCAGGTTTGACGGGCTGAGGCTTCCTTCGTTTACCGTGTTGATGTTTCTTCCGGTATGGGTAAAGACAGCTTCGTCCGTCAGGGAAGCAAGCATTTGTTCGCTGAACCCGCCTTGCTGTAAACCCTGGTAGATACCGGTTACAAAGCCCTCTGCCAATGCGCCTTCTTTCCAGACTTCTTCGGCAGGGATTTCAGTTGGAGGCGTTACGTCCAAAAATTCAGTGTCGCAGGATACGAGCCCGGTTGTGGCAAGTGCTGCTAGAAATATCCAATTTTTATAACTCAATTTCATGATTGTTGCTTAAAAAGTTACACGTACACCAGCATTCAGCACGCGGGACTGAGGATAGTACTGACCGTTTGAAGAGGTCGCCTCAGGATCCCAGATCTTGATCTTGTCAATGGTGAACAGGTTAAGTCCATTTACATAAACTCTCAAATTACCCAGACCGATTTTGCTTCCGATTTCCGAAGGCAGGTTGTAGCCTAGTTCAATGTTTTTCAAACGCAGGTAGTTGTTGCTTCTCAGGAAGTAAGTATTGGCTCCGGCAATATCGAAGTTGGTGTAATACGTATTGTTCCTGTTGGCAAGCCTTGGCTCTGTTGAGCTTGGGTTGTCGATCGTCCAGCGGTTATCGTAGGCGTATTTCAGGTAGTTACCAATGTCACCCGATTCCGTCTGACCGATGTACTGCAAGCCGCCCAATGTTCCCTGGAACAAAAGTGAAAGGTCAAATGCCTTGTAACCCAGGTTGATGTTCATACCACCTGTGAATTGAGGCCGGTTTGTTTTTTCTGACCGGAGCTTATCGTCAGCAGTAATTTTGCCATCACCGTTGATATCCTTGAACTTCATGTCACCCGGACGGATTGAGCCGGTGATTCCGCTGTAATCCAATGGGTTTGCGTCAATCTCAGACTGATCGCGGAACACGCCGTCATATTGGTAGGCAAGGAATGAGTTGTAAGGCATTCCCGTAGTTTGCTGGTAAGTCGGAGCACCCGGCGTTTCGTCCCAGTACTTGATCTTGTTTTTAGCATAACCTCCATTCACACCTACTGAGTAAGTGAAATCGCCTGCATTACCATCGTAGCTCACTTTGAATTCCCATCCTTTGTTTTGCAGCTTACCCAGGTTTTGAGGAGGAAGCTTTCCGTCGATACCTGCAGAAGAAGGAGTTGAACCTGCTTTCGGGATCAGGATGTTGGAACGGTTGTTCACGAAGTAGTCAAATTCAAAAGCAACGCGGTCGCGGAACAAGGTACCTTCAATACCGAAGTTAGAGTTGTTGGCAACCTCCCAGGTAAAGTTCTGATTAGCTACGCGTGTTTCCAGCAATGTTTTTGCAACCTGATCATTGATAATGTAAGAACCAAAGCCCATTGTAGACAGGTACTGGTACTCAGCCAGTGTTTCTGTACCGATCAGGTAAGGCTCAGCGCCCATTTGGCCCCATGAACCGCGGATTTTCACGTTGTTCATGAAACGTACATTGTTTTTCCAGAAATCTTCTTCCGAAATCCTCCAACCCGCAGATACTCCAGGGAAGAAACCGAAGCGGCCTTCTTTCGGGAATACATAAGAACCATCCACGCGCCACAGGAACTCAGCAAGGTATTTTTCCTTGTAGTTGTAACCCGCACGACCGAAGTAGCTCAAACGTGCACGTCTGAACAGATCGAAGTTATCGATGTTCTGCTCAGCTGCGCCACCTGCAAAAAGCTGGTCAACAACCGGCGAGATGAAGTAGCGGCGGTATGCGAAGAAACCGTCAGCATCCACCTTTTCACGCTGGATACCCGCCATTACGTTGAAGTTGTGATCGTTGATCGTTTTTTCGTAAGAAACCTGACCTGTAAGCTGGATAGAAAGCTCCTGAGAAGCATTTTCTTGCAAACGCGGATCGCTGAAAGTAGAGCGTACTGTTCCTGTCAGGAATGGCGTGGTTCCATCAGCTTCGTAGGTTTTTTTGTCCCAGTAATAAAGCGTCCACGGTTTCTGGAAAGACTTCTGGCGGCGCAATTGCTTATCTAATGCAGCCATCGTTGTTACTTTCAAACCTTCCACACCAGGAATAAGGATTTCCAGTGTTCCGTTAGTCTGGATGTAGTCACGCTTGTCGTGGTTATATCCTGTTGTATTGGTTGTGATCACAGCCGGGTTCTGACCATTTTCAATGTCAGGACCAGGGCGACCATCCGGCCAGATTGCGATCTCGGTTGGTTTACCGCGCATCAACATACGGAAGATATCGCCTGCACCACCTCCATTCGGGAAGCGACGGAATTCTTCACGCAATGCAATACCCAGGTTGGCACTTACATATTTGTTGATTTTGGTATCCAGGTTTACACGCATATCATATTGCTTGTAGCCTGTCGCCGAATTTACGTAGTTACCTTCCTGGTTGATGTAACCCAATGAAGCCAGGTATTTGATATTGTCGCTACCACCTGTCAATTGCAGGTTGTGGCGCTGCTGCGGAGACCATTTACGGATTACCGCATCATACCAGTCTGTATTTGGGTGGATCAACGGATCTGAACCATCTCTGAAACGGTCGATATCAGCAGGTGTAAACACAGCGCTCAGCACGTTTCCGTTGTCAGTACGTGTATACGCACCATTGGAATTGAAACCTTGCAATGCGCCTCCCCACTGCCCTACCGGCAGGTTATCATAAATCTGCAACTCGTTACGGATCGTAGCGTATTCAGCTGCATTCGACATTTCAGGAGTACGGGTTGGCTGCGCCATACCCATATTCAGGTCGTATGCCAACTGTGGCTTACCTGTTTTTCCTCTCTTTGTTGTGATCAGAATAACCCCGTTACCCGCGCGTGAACCGTAGATAGCCGCAGCTGCATCTTTCAAAACAGAGATACTTTCGATATCAGCCGGGTTCAAACGGTCCAAACCACCACTACGGTTAGGTACACCATCTACAACGATCAGTGCATTGCTGTTACCCAGTGAGTTGGTACCACGGATACGGATTGCAGAGCCATCGTAACCAGGTTCACCACTCGCCTGAACAGTAGAAACACCAGGCAAGCGGCCGCCAAGTGTATTGGAAAGGTTAGTTGCCGGCGCTTTTTGTAATTCAGCACCTTTAACTGCTGTAACTGAGCCCGTTAACGTAGCTTTTTTTGCTGTACCATAACCTACCACAACTACCTCGTCCAGCGCCTTGGTATCAACAAGCATTTTTACATCAAGGCTGGTTTTGTTGGCCAGCGGAATTTCCTGCGTAATGTAACCAATAAACGAAAAGACCAGCGTCGCGGTCCCGGGTGCATTTACCGTATAATTACCTTCCAGATCGGTAACGGTTCCCACCGAAGTCCCCTTTACAACCACACTCACTCCCGGCAAACCTTGTCCTTGCTCATCGTTAACTTTCCCCTTGACTGCGGCATCCTGTGCGAATGCAGCGGCGCTGACCAGCATAGTCAGCACAAGAGAATAAAAGTACCGTGTTAGGTTCCGGTCCCTTCTTCTTCTAGAAATTCTCATAGATCGAACGTATAAATTAGTAGATAGTAAAAAAAATAGTTAAACATTTAGAATTCTTGCTTCGTGCTGCCCTCACCTCCTTTGTATCTGTGTCTAAATCACACAATTAATAATTCAACTTTAAGTTACAAATATCCTATTCGAGGTAAAAACGTAATTATACCGGGAATTATTAGCTTAGAACTTAGAGCAGGGAAAAATAAAGGTATCGGTTGTTATCTGTATAAAACTATCTCTTCTAGGGATTGTACAAGATGTAACCAGGGGTACAAAAAGATATGAAATTATTCACATAAACAAGGATTCCAGCAATCTGACAATGTTTTCTTCGAAAATAACCACGAGTTACTAAACTCGTCTGACAAGGTTTGGTGATATTCGAATGTTAAATGTGAGGATAGAAATAAATACTCTGCGGATTAAGAAAATCCGCTTGTTAAACCGCGCTAGCCGCTGGGTAATGGGTTTACCCTACGCGGTTGTCACCGATTTACTTTGAAGAATGTACGTAAATCTGCCCGCCCTTCTAAATGGCAGAAATCACATCTTGAAAGCAAATCATATGAAATCTGCATTACTTATTTTGTGGGCATGCTGCCTGTCGCTCATCACGCAAGCCCAGTCCGCCCGTGACTTCTTCACCTTTCAGGGCTTCGCCAGACTTCCGGATGGAAAGGCCGCAGCTAATCAGAATATTTCACTCCGCTTTGGCATTCATCCATTGCTGAGTTCAAATGTTTACCAGGAAGAGCACCATACGGTGGCAAACGAACAAGGTGTCTTTACTGTACTTATTGGGGCGGGTACAGTCATCAGCGGCAACTTTTCAAATATCAAATGGGAATCCGGATATTACTTCTTGAATACTGAAATGGATTTGAATGGAGGTAACAACTACGTCAGTCTGGGTTCGACGCAACTGGTGAGCGTACCTTATGCACTCCATGCCAAACAAAGCGACCGCTGGAAAAACGATGAGCCAATAATACAGTCAGGCCAGGAGAATGCTGGCAGCATATTGCCATTTGTCGGAGACTGACCCAGACTTGTGTGGTATCCCAGGAAGTATGCTTTTATGACTGGATTTTGCGACGGTAATATGTGGCGAGACGACAACATTGGTCTCGGCTCATCTGCTTTCGGTCTAAGCTCGGTAGCCAAAGGAAATTACTCAACTGCTTTTGGCATTTACACAACTGCTTCTGGCCAAGCTTCCCTTTCCGGAGGAGACAGGTCCATCGCTTCTGCCAATTCGGCGACGGCATTAGGCTC
>NZ_JBHYGF010000255.1:0-6210 GCF_051859145.1 Dyadobacter sp. | reverse complement strand
ATAATACCAATTCATTTTACAATAAAAATCTCGAAACCGGCGCGTATATATTTGACGAAAACATCAGTAATATTTTCGGGTACAAAGACGCTACTTACACGGGCTTCATGACGTTTTCACAAAAAACGGATGACTGGGGAATGCGGGTTGGTTTGAGGGTAACAGATTACAACCAGGAAATCAACCAGATCAGTGCTGCCCGCAAGTTCGACGTGCATTTCCTTACGTTGGTACCTTCACTGGCGCTTACCCGCAAGCTGGGCGACGCGCAGCAACTTAAACTGAATTACAGCCGCCGCGTGCAGCGCCCCGAAGCTGACTGGCTCAATCCATTTACAGACGTATCCGATCCACGGAACATTCAGTCGGGTAACCCTAACCTCCGTCCCGAGTTTACCCACAAAGCAGAAATGGGCTACTCGAACTACGAAGATGCAGGCGGCTTTGGTCCTTCCCTTTTTATGGATTACAGCAACAATGCGATCACACGTATCCGCACGCTCGATGAGTCGGGTATCTCTTTGACAAGATACGACAACGTGGGCCGCGAGCTTTCTTACGGTTTTGAAACCGATTTTTCGAAAAAAATCGGCGATGTTCTTAAAATCAATGGAAGCGGCCGGGTTTTCAGGAGTGAAGTTGTTTCCCAGGTCGCACAGATCGACAACCGTACTTGGAGCTATTCGGGTAACCTGAATGCATTTG
Source organism: Dyadobacter sp. (assembly GCF_051859145.1). Classification (GTDB taxonomy): domain Bacteria; phylum Bacteroidota; class Bacteroidia; order Cytophagales; family Spirosomataceae; genus Dyadobacter. The sequence goes on along the minus strand of NZ_JBHYGF010000255.1, from coordinate 5,505 downwards.
TTACATTGCCGGCCGATTTCCGGGCTTCTGCTTATGTGAATTACGAAGGTCCGAGAGCAATTGCGCAGGGTACACGCGAAGGTGTTTTTATCGCCAATATGGGTATCCGGAAGGATCTTCTGGAAAAAAAGGCCACAATCTCGTTTAATGTGCAGGATATATTTTTGTCGAGAGCCTATAAAAGTCAGCTGATGACAGAAACGTACTCTCAAAGCTCTTTATGGCAGCAGACAAACCGCCAGGTTAACCTTACATTCCAATATCGCTTTGGCAAGATCTCTGCAAGCGGGGACGATGCATAAGGAAAATGTCACCACGAAACACAAGTCAGGAAGGGCCTTCAAGCTCTTCCTTTTTTGTTTTACCTATATTATCATGGATATTCCAGCTAACCCGACTACATGGAATGGTTTTTGCAACTCCTGCAAAACAGCAGGCGTATAGGGCAAGATTAAACCTTATGCACGCTGGCTGATCTAAAATGCTGAAATGGGACGATGATCGAAAAACCACATTCCCAACACATTTTAAACAAACAATACGATGATACAAATGAAAAACACTTGGAAAATCCTGGTCGCATTGATGCTGATCAACAGTGCTTCCTTTGCTCAAAAACTACCTGCCGATTCCATTTTCAATAATTTCTATCAAGCAACGGGAGGTAAGGCACTTTGGGACGGTGTGAAATCTTATAGCATGAAACGCAGCTACAGTGCGGCCGCTGCTACTCCTTATGATGCAAGCGTTACGGTATCCCTGCCGGAACAATCCATGTACAAGTCTAAAACCATCATGAAACGCAGCTTCGTGTATACGGTTAAAGGTGATCAGGGATGGATTAAAGTTCCGCTTGGACAACGAATGGATGTAAAAGACCTGAGCCAGGCTGAGCAGCAGAGTATGCGACTTGAAATGTATGAGATGCTCGCGCCATTTATCGATTATAAAAACAGGGGCCTGATAGCTACTACTGTTGGTACCGAAACATTGAATGGCGTACAGGTCAACCAGGTAGAACTGCAGGGAAAAGGTGTGAAGTACAACTTGTACTTTGACGCTAAAACAGGCTTGCTGGTTCGCCAGAGAGAAACAAGCGGCGGAGTGGAAACTACAACCGATATGTCTGATTACACCAAATCGGCTTACGGGATTTCATTTCCTTCCAAGCTGGTAGAGATCAATACAGCTGACAAGAAACCGGTTACTATCAAGTCTGCATTAACAGTGAATCAGCCTGTTAACGCGGATCTTTTTAAAAGGTAATTGCCAGGATAAATCAAAAAATGAACTGGATAGCCGGACAGGACTTCGGCTGTCCAGCTTTTTTATACAAACGGGAAGCAATTTAAACCACCAGCCTTGGAATTCGGGCGGGCTCAAAAGCAAGGGATGAAGAAAGCATTAAAGGTACTGGCAATCGTAATCTTAACAATACTTATTCTGGTTGGTGTGCTGATCTGGGGAATTACAACTCCTTACGGCCAGAATGTTCTTACATCCCAGGCGAATTCATTTTTGCGTAAAAAACTGAAAACGAATGTAAACATTGAGAAAGTCCGCTTCGATATCCCCGACTGGATCCTGCTGGAAGGTGTTTACTTTGAAGATACCCACGGCGATACACTGGCATCCGGCAAGCGGCTGTATGTAGACCTGGATATGTGGAGCCTGATTAAGGGAAATATCGGGATCAACAAGGTGGAGCTGGAAGGCATTAATGCAAATATCAACCGCGTGCTGCCGGATACGACTTTCAATTTCCAGTTTATCGTCGACGCATTTGCCAGTACCGACACTACTACGGTTGAAGATACCACTGCCGCTCCCCTCGAAATGCGGCTGGACCAGATCTCGCTTAAACAGGTACGTTTATCCTACCGCGACGCGGTAACGGGAATGGATGCGATTGCGGTGATCGACTCGGCGCACGTCGAGTTTGACAAATTCAACCCTACCAAATCGCAGTACCACCCTACTATGGTGGCTCTGCTGAACAGCCAGGCGAAACTCCGTATGTATGCCCCGCTAAAAACAGCCGCAGCCGGCCCGCCGCCTGAAACGGAACCAGGCGACACGCTGGACCTGAAACTGGGAGATATCCTGATCAGCCAGTTCAAATTTCAGTTTGACGATGAAGTTTCGGGATTGAAAAACGGAGTATCTGTCGGAAAACTGCAGGGGCATATCAACAAGCTTTTCATGGATAGCCAGCAGGTGGATGTGAAAGATCTGAACCTGGAAAATATGTCGCTATTCGCCGAGTTTGCGAAAAAGGCTAAAACTCCTGAAAAGAAAGATACAGATACAACCGCTTCCGAAACGCCGGGCTGGACTGTAAAAGTAGGTCAGATCAGGTTGGTAAATAATGATATCCGTTACGACGATAACAATACGGCGGCGCAGCCAAAAGGACTGGATTTTGCGCATTTGAATGTAAAAGATCTGAACATTGATTTGCAGGATTTCATCTTCTCGCCCGAAGTAATTTCCGGCGCATTGAAATCGGGTTCATTCAATGAGAAAAGCGGGTTTAAGTTACAGGAATTCCATACCAACTTTGCTTACGGTGAACAGGAAACGTACCTCCGCAACCTGCTTGTAAGGACTCCAAATACCATTTTGCGCGACGAGCTGAGCCTGCGTTATGCCAACATGGACCAGCTTACCAAAGATATTGCGAAGGTTAAACTCAAACTCAGACTGACCAATAGCAAGGTTTCGTTCGCGGATGTACTCTTGCTCATGCCGGATCTGGCTAAAACACCGCCTTTTGACAAAGAACCAAATGGCGTGGTACAGGGATCGGCCAACATTACCGGGTCTGTTAATGATATGCTGATCTCGAAAGCGGATTTCAGGATGCTGAATGGAACTGTACTGAATGTGAATGGCCGCGTACAGGGGTTACCGGAGGCAGAAAAGCTGGCGATGGACCTGAATATCAATGAGATTTCATCCAGCAAGCAGGATTTGCTGAAAATGCTGCCCGATAGCGCGGTACCTGCTTCCATTGAGCTGCCTGAAAACATCAAGATCTCAGGAAAAGTGAAGGGTTCGATGGATAATGTAACAATGACCACGACTATCAATACTTCTTTTGGTACAGGTACATTCTCCGGAAATCTCAAAAATATTACAGACAGTATCAGAGCCCAATATAACGGAACACTCGCATTCCAGGATTTTGATCTGGGTAAATTAACCAAACAGCCGCCGCAGGAAATGGGCAAGCTGACGCTCCGCACCGACCTGGAAGGAGTTGGTTATGCACCCAAAACAATGAAGGCGCGGCTTGACGGTACCATTGCAAGTGCAGATATCAAAGGGTATGTATACCAGAATTTGCAGCTGAAAGGCGATGTTGACCATGGTCTCGCCAACATTACTGCGGATATGCAGGACCGTAACATCGATGTGAACCTTACTGCGCAGGCGGATCTTTCAAAAGAGTACCCTAGCGTTAAAGCAGACGTTTCAATCGATAACCTGGACTTGACTGCTTTAAACCTGTATTCGGATTCGCTGCAGATTAAAGGAAACATGAAGGTAGATATGCCTTCAACCAATCCTGAAAACCCGCTTGGGACTGTCAATATCAATAACCTGGTACTAACTCACCACCGCCGCCCGATTGGTATATCAGACATTAACATGGCGCTGACGGATTCAAGTGGCCAAAAGCAGGCGAACATTGATTCACCGTTTTTGAAGGTAAAAATGGAAGGCGATTATTCCTATACCGAGCTCAGCGACGCATTGCTGACCGAGGTTGGAAAACATTTCAAAGCGCCAAGTCTGACTTACAATGAAGTAACCAAACCGGTTAATTTTACATTGGCGGCAACAGTTACCAACCACCCTGTTCTGCAAATGTTTGTTCCGCAGCTTCGTGAAATGAACGAAGTGCAGCTGAATGCGAAAATGGATAATCAGAAAGATTCGTCGATCGTGGCGCGGCTAAGTATTCCGATGGTGGATTATGACAGCATTCGCATTGAACGTGTTTCTGTGGATTTGAGCAGTGTCGAAGAAAATGCGGCACTGAATGCAAATATCGGATCTGTGAATACCGGAAGTTACAGACTTCAAAACACCTCGCTGCAAAGCAAGATCAATGACAATGATGTGAAGTTTGACTTTGTGGTCAGAGACTCAGTCAACACGGAGCGGCATGCGATAAAAGGGGATCTTGCGGTTGCCAACAACAGCTATCGCCTCAACCTGCGCGAAAACCTGCTGCTGAATTACAGCGAATGGGAGACTGACACTGCGGGCTACATTCAGTACGCGACGGATAGTGTTTATGTCAAAGATTTTGTGATCAAAAACGGCGAACAGTCGCTGACAATCAATTCGACAGAGCCGATACCAAACAGTCCGCTGGATATAGAAATGGCGAATATCTCGATCGGTAACCTGATTGAAATCGCTACCCGCGACTCTACGATGGCGACGGGGATTTTGAATGGAAAAGTGTTGCTGAGCAATTATATGGTGGCACCGGTGTATACTGGCGAGCTTACAATTGACAGTCTTGCGGTAACAACAATCCCGGTCGGAAATCTTTCCCTGAAATCGACCAATGAAACCGAAAATCTGATCCGCGTCGCAATGTCGCTGGTGAGCGCCCAGAATGATATCAGCGTTGACGGGAGCTACAACCTGAAATCCAAAACGCCTATGGATTTCAAAATGGATCTTAAAAAGCTGAGTGCAAAAACGATCGAAGCATTCAGCTTCGGCGAATTGCAGCGGGCAGAAGGTAACCTGACCGGAGATATCGCAATAACTGGCGCTACTGACAGTCCAAGATTGAACGGTGCATTGAACTTCGACAATGTTGCATTCAATGCGACACAGCTGGGCTCCCGCTACTCGCTGGGTAACCAGAAGATCAATTTCAATGGACAAACGATCAATTTCAACAACTTCACCATTGCCGATTCACTGAACCAGCAGATGAAAATCAATGGTAATGTGAACATCGCCAATATCCCGAATGTGGGTTATGACCTTTCCATTTCAGGCAAGAATTTCAATGTGCTTAATTCAACCCAGAAGCAAAATGAGCTTTTCTTCGGAAAAGCGAACATTGACGCAAACCTGACTGTAAAAGGGGTTGGCAGCAAGTCGGTAATTGACGGAAGTGTGAAAGTTGATCCGGGCAGCAACATTACTGTGGTACTGCCAAATGATGCGACGGAAGCTGGCGACGCTACAAAAGGTGTGATCGAGTTTGTGGATATGAGTGATTCCACGCAGGTAGCACAAGCAGATTCGGCCGAAAAGAAGCAGGAAATTATTGTTGATTTTGCTTCGCAGATCTCACTGGACGTGGAGGTAGACGACAAGTCGGAGTTCAAAGTAGTGATCGACGAATTGAATGGAGATAACATCAGGCTCAAAGGAAATGCGCAGCTGAATACAGGTATCGCGCCAAATGGACAGCTTTTCCTGCTCGGTTCTTACGATTTGACAGAAGGCTCCTACGACCTGACTTTG